>JBLFWS010000272.1:0-3058 GCA_047611865.1 Chlamydiales bacterium | reverse complement strand
AAAATGCCATAGCGCAAAAAGGCGTCAAAGTCGTTGGGTCGAAGTATTCAAGGATTTGTTGGGATAAAGTCTGAGCAAGGTAGAGACCTAGCATATAAAGCGCTAAAGCCCGGCCTCGTTGCTCCTTCCCTGCTAATGTTACAAGCCAGCTTTCGACAACGACATAAATTCCTGCGACGCAGATTCCATTGACGAGCCTTAGGAGCATCCAAAACCATGGGGAAACGTATAGGCCCATGGCAATGGCCAGGGCTGAGGTAAGGGCTGCAAAAAGCGTAAAACTGCGGATATGCCCTATCCTTTCAATGAGCTTTTCTATAATGAAGGCGCCAATTACAAAACCTAAAAAGTATGCGGAGGAGAGGTTTCCTACAGCTTGGGCGTCATGTCCGTCCATTTTCATCTTTATGGCGAGAAAGGACATAAAGTAGGTATTTCCAAACATTACCAATAATAGACTCAGTAATGGTGCCGATACGGATTTCATCATATTAAACATTTTTAGATTTCACCCCATGTAGTATGTATGCCGAAAGCAGTTCTTGAACTTGTTTCGGTATAGGCAATTGTAGGCCCTTTCATGAGACTTTTTCAAGCAATTTCCATTTTATCCGATAACTATTTATATGACTGTAGAGTTTGGTTTAGGGGGTTTGGGCAAATGTTTGAAGTAGAGCATGTTGGAAATAACGGGGAAGAACCGGCTGATGTAGCAAAACGTAAAGGCTGGAAGATTTTAGGCCATATTGCGGATGGCAGCGTTGTCGTTCGTCGCGGAGATAAAGCCTGCAGCATAGAATTTCGTGGTTATGGTGAAAATAGAGAGAAAAAGGCGAGCATTAAAGCTCTAAAAGAAACCTTTTTTATTGGAGCTCCCGGAGACTCTGTAGAAAAAGCTATTCAAAGAGAAAAGTACTCCATTATAAAACATCTGTATCCACCTGAAGTAGAGAGTCATATCTTGATCGTTTGTGATCAATATCAACGAAAGCTTAAAGTGACATGGGGTGTATCAGATGAGAAAGTTAGTGCTAAAGTCATTGGATGGATGGATAAACAATAAAAAGCTTACGAGAGCCTGATATCGCAACCTTATAGCCCACACTTTTAAACTTGTTTTTATTGCAAATGTGCTACAAAGAGGTAGTAACTCTTAAGTTGTCTTTATGGGAACAGATGGAGAGGTTTAAGTAAATCGTAATGGCTGAAGCTTTATTAGTCGGAGCAGGAGCTGTGCTTGGAGCCTGGCTCAGATGGATGTGCGGGATCTTCTTTAACCCCATCTTTCCAACTCTTCCATTAGGCACCGTGGTGGCAAACCTTTTGGGAGGTTTGCTGATGGGTGTCATGATAGAAATCACCCGCACACATACCTACATTCCAGAAATCACTAGGTTAGCACTCACAACAGGATTCCTCGGCGCACTTACCACCTTTTCGACATTTTCTGGAGAGGTAACACTCATGTTGCTGAAGCAGGAGTACTTATGGGCGCTTGCAGCTATTGTGATTCATGTGGGAGGGTCGTTGATGCTTACCCTGACAGGAATGTTTTTCGTAAAATGGAGTATGGGATGGTAAGCAGATGAAAGGATTGTATCTAGAATTTTATTTCCAGGAATTCCATAAACATAATGGAATCCTTCTTTACGAGTGGCTCCTTGAAACGGCAAAGGAAATGGGTATTCAAGGGGGCTCAGTCTTTCGAGGAATCGCTGGATACGGACGCCACGGAATTCTTCATGAGGAGCAGTTTTTCGAACTGGCTTCTAACGTCCCGGTAAAGGCGATGTTCATGGTGAATGCTGATGAAGCGGAGCAATTGCTGGAAAAAGTTAAAAGCGAAAAAATACACTTGGTCTACTCCAAGGTGCCGATAGAATATGAACGTCTTAATGGATAGAGTGCTAAGTTACTCTGAGCGAGCCTCAGGGTCAACGTTTTCTAAATCCAGGAGAAATGTCTCGATATTTAGTCTCACAGAACCTTCCAACGCGAGCCGATGCCTGTCAGGTCCAAAGATGGCTTTTTTAAAGGGCACTACGTGAAAGACAGAAAATTGCTTATCATAAATCATATCGTCACTGTTTTTCTCTAATAATTGGTATTGCATATTCGTTGTGACTACTGTTGCTCCACGGCATTTGATAACGGATTCTTCCAGTAAACGGATGGTAAGGTGGTATTTAGCATCTCTCTTGGCAAGTAAATTTGAGATCTCCAGGGATTTTGTCATCGCGTGCTTAAGATCTGTATTACTTACTCGGGGGATTTTGGTGAAAGGTTGGGTATCGCGGCCTCCCCCAATACGGGCAAGGTGAATACTTTCTTTGAAATGTCCAAGTTTCTCCCCGGATATAAAAGTGAACATCTTAGTCGACCTGGCAGGGTCAGCTTTTATACAAGAAGACATGGATAAAACTGCAACAAAGGCTATGCCCATGAAGAAACGATTCACAAATTCTCTCCTCTCCAACTCTTACAGTAGAGTTATCGGACAAAATCTCATTTGCATGAACATGACCTGAAGAGTGAATGGTAAAAAAAAAGTTGAAAAAACAATACGTATAAATCACGATATGAACAGCCTTGATATTTGATCTATTTGACCAATTAGGTGGATTATATGAAAGCGTGGGGATCTCAGCTACTTTCTAAGTATGCTGGAGATCCCCACACTTCCACAGACTAAAAAATCTTGGCATATCCAAGCATCAAACTAACCCGTATTGAGTATAACGAGAGTTTGAAAATGGACTATCTTTCTTCAGAAATTATGAATGATCCGACCTCCCTTCAGACGCGTGTGCAATATGCAAGCATAGCCCTGAAGAACTACTCGGAACTTCCTCAACAATCTTCATCATCGGGCGTTCTCACGTGGCGCAAATAGCATGGAGTGGAAGCTATTGCAAACAGAAGCTGAGTGATTGAATAAGATATCCTATGAACTGGCGACAGTGAGCAATATCTTTGCGATCCGTTTACAATATTTGAGATTGATGAAGCATATCGATCTAGAGCCTCAGTTAGCAGAGACAGGAGGGGGTACTTATCT
>JBLFWS010000271.1:0-3141 GCA_047611865.1 Chlamydiales bacterium | reverse complement strand
TGAGATCAGGGGATAGAGTTGCCACATTAGCATGGACGGATTACCGACACTTTGAATTGTATTATGGAGTCTCCTGTAGCGAAGCGGTCTGTCATACCATCAACCCTTCTTTACTCCCTGAACAAATTATTTATATCTTAAATCATGCTGAGGACAAGTTGCTGTTCACGGACGTGATGTTTCTTCCTTTATTGGATAAGATTCAAGGTCATTTGCCCCATGTGGAAAAGTACATAGTACTTACTGACGAAGCGAATTTGCCCAAATCCGATTTAAAGGGCGTACAATCCTACGAATCCTTTATTCAAGAGCAGTCAGATCAATTTGTTTGGCCAGAAATTGATGAAAATACGGCTTCCTCACTCTGTTATACATCGGGTACTACAGGTGAACCTAAAGGTGTTTTGTACAGTCATCGATCAACAGTTTTACATGCCTACGCTTGTGCCTTGCCAGATAGCATGAATCTCTCTGTAAAAGATGTTGTATTACCCATCGTTCCGATGTTCCATGTTAATGCCTGGACCATCCCGTATTCGGGTATTATGACGGGTTCTAAACTGGTCTTGCCTGGTCCAAAACTATCAGACCCGGAAACCTTGTTTAATCTTATAGAAAACGAGGGCATCACGGTCGCTGCGGGAGTCCCAACGGTTTGGTTGGCTCTACTATCCTATCTCAGAGAAAACAAATTGACCCTCACAAAACTAAAGCTGGCTGTCGTTGGTGGAGCTGCTTGCCCATTATCTATTATAGACGAGTTTATGGAGAGTCACGGTGTGGAGGTGCGCCATGCTTGGGGGATGACTGAAACGAGTCCTTTGGGAACTTCTAACACATTAAAACGAGGTATGAGTGACTTGCCCAAAGGTGAGCTTGATCTGATCAAAGTGAAACAAGGGCGGGCAGTATATGGAGTAGAACTAAAAATATGCGACGCTGAGGGTAATAAGCAGTCATGGGATGGCGTTACTATGGGAGAGCTTAAGGTGCGGGGGCCCTGGATATGTGACGGCTATTACAAGCAGGATAATAGCGATGTCCATGATGAAGATGGCTGGCTTTCCACAGGAGATGTAGGCTGTATCGATTCTAAGGGTTATCTTTTGATTACAGACCGCATAAAAGATGTGATTAAGTCCGGAGGGGAGTGGATAAGCTCTATTAAGCTGGAAAATATCGCTGTAGGACATCCAGCGGTTGTTGAAGCAGCCGTTATAGGTATTGCGGATCCTAAATGGGGAGAAAGACCTTTGCTATTGGTGGTTAAAAAAGAAGGGAAGACACTGGAGAAAAACGAGATATTAGCTTGCTTTGAGGGGCAGGTCCCTAAATGGTGGATTCCTGAAGATGTGGTTTTTGTTGAGGATTTGGCCCACACAGCGACAGGTAAACTGAATAAGAAAGAAATAAGAAAGCAGTTTAATGATTACAGTTTTTCTAACGCCGGGAAATAAGTAAAGTCGATTTGCCCCCATTGAGGGGAAAAGTAGCTTTGCTTTCTTATTGATAGGGAGTAGAGCTCTTGTGTCTTTTCTGCATATGACAAACCTCGCCTAAACCAAGAGGGAAACGTCCTAGGGCTTACCTTTTGGTTATCAGACGTTAATGTGGGTAGGGGCAATATACACTTTTGTTTATTGTGAATAATTCATTGGAAGAGGCCTTGTTACCCCTCTAAAACGGCCTTTAAGGGTGCGTCAGCCTCTAGTTACTAACCCGGGAGGAGGGCCAGAGTAGAATAAGCGGTATTGCTTTGGGAGTGTGAGGCTATTGGTCTGAGTGCGTAATCCTTCCTCGTCTATGAAGAACTTTGAGGGTATACGTAAGTCAATTTCCTTACGAATACAGGTGCTTCTTCTATTAGGGTCTCAGTCAAACCCACAACACTTGGGTAGCCGTAGGCCTGTGTAGCGATGAGTTTTTCTTCATCTGTCATACTAAAGATATCGCCGGTTGCTTCGCCGACTTGCACAGCTAATTCATATGCAGCATTAGCAACGTGGTCCATCACAACTTTTTCTTCGTTACTTGCAATCTCAAGAGCTTCAACGTTTTCTTGACACTGTTCTTTTAAATGCATGACTAGCACTTGCATGATAGGTAAATTAGCCATTTTAGACAGGTCTGAGGCAGTCTTTAACTTTAAGCCTAATTCTTCCACAATAGGCTTTATAAGGCAATTAGCCGTATCTAGTATTTCCTGCTCCTCTGCGGAGATTCCCATTTCTTGAGTAGTTTTTTCTTCAGCATTATCTACACTAGCTGGAGCATCTGAAGGGGGAGTGATAGGGCTAACCATAAACTAAATCCTTACCTGTTAAACTTTTAATTATTTGAATTGTAGTGAAAATACTCTCTTAATGTCAACTGGGTCGAAAATCCCCTTTCTTAAAGGCGTTTCATGGCTCGGATCTTTAAATAAATTAACTTGAAAATATTTGAAATAATCAAAATACTTCCGAGGTCGACAACAGAAGCTATTTTTGAACTTGTTTGGATGTCTCTACAAGGAGAGAATACATATGATCAGCCCTCATTCTTTAGTGGACTCGGAATCTTTTTCTACTGGAGAAATCATTCCTCTTACTGAGGATCTCGATATGAAAACTTTTGCCCTAAAACATTCCTGGATAGTCGTGGAAAAAGACGAGCAAGATATCGGTGAAGAAAGCTACTTTCAATTTGGAAAAAAAAGGCTGTTTTACCTTGTTTCCTTAAATGCATTAAGAGTGATGAGCGGATTAGGTTATGTAGATCTTTGGAATGAAATTGGAATAAAAAAAGATGGTAGGATAATAACTCATGTCATTGGTTCTCTCCCAAGAGATGGGGCCGTGACGTCTCTTCCCTTTTTTCGAGAAAAATGGGGCATGGCTCAGCAAATAAAGGAACTTGGAGTAAACCGCATCCTTTCTGTGGTCGAAAAATTCGAACTGGAAAATCAAAATAGTACTGAAGATACAGATTGTGTCGAAAAGTATGGAAACCAAAGCCATACCGAGGGAAGGCGGGTAGGAAAGTAGATATTGAAAATATAGAAAGATGGGCATGGTTCAATTCAAGGTAACACTTTTCCCTAAGCCTATAGGCTGTCTAACCAAAATCTCGGATGACTTAAGAGAAGCGAAGGAATTTGTG
>JBLFWS010000270.1:0-3252 GCA_047611865.1 Chlamydiales bacterium | reverse complement strand
GAGTCTCGGTCGCAAGCTCCCTCGCACTTGCACTGGGCTACCTTCTATAACCCACTTCGTGGGTAAGAGTTATCTATCAAAACCTCTCTCTTACGACCACTTACAACCTTAGGTTGATGCGTATGGGGTATTACCCCCGAGTTATATCACTAAAATGAGCTATTTTGCCTCTTTTACAATAGAGGGACGCCCCATATTCATATGATAGATATGGCACGGTGGAAAATTCCGAAGTTCACACTGTTTTTCAATCAACAGCGTATTCCTGTAATTTTTGAGAGTCTGTCGACGGCTTCTAATTTGGGGTTTTTTCATTTTATTGCCAAAAAGCTGGCTGATTTTGGAGAGAAAGGCATATTCCACATAAGAACAAAGGCAGCCCGAAGCACTAATATCCTTGAAATGCGCAAGTATACTCTCTACAAAGGGAGCGGGAAAACTATTGAAAGGTAGAGTCGAAATAATAAAATCGTATTGATATTCCGGTTTCCAATCTAAAACCGAACGGGAGATCACCTGTACCCCCTTATGCTCATTAAATTTCTCTTCGAGAATTTTACAACAACCTAGATCAATTTCAACCAAATCAAGAATATCATTATCGGAAAGCTCAGGAACGATCTTCTTGGTAATACTACCTGTCCCTGCTCCCACCTCCAGGATCCTACAAGGTCGTGAATAATCTCTACTCTTTAGGTATTTTACCATCTTCTTGGCTACATTATCGTTTAATGCAGATACCGCTCCCACAGCAGTGGGGTTCCTAAGGAAGTGTTTTAAAAAAGTAATATGGTTTTTCATCTATAATTCCTTACCTTATCTATTTTTATTTATTAGAGAGAAAAGTATATAAGCACCTTATTGATTTTTACTCAAGTCACGAAGCCTCAGAATCAACACGGCTATCTTTAAAATACCCTGAGATCAACAGAAGTAGCAAAGCCAGCAATGCTGGGGCGAACTCCCCATCAGCAGCCATACAATGTGCTGTTAAAGCCAGGGAGAAATCTATAAAGAATCCCGCATAGGCCCATTCTGCCAATCTGTTACAATAATTACTAAGAAGAGCTGCAACGCCACATAGCTTCAAAATTGCCAGTGGATATACCAAATACACAGGATAGCCTAAACGGACAAACTCTTCACTAACGTGCTCATAGCTGAAGAAATACATCAGAGCTGCCACTGTCATAAATGCACAAAGCAAGCCCGTGCTGGCCCAATAAGCCATTTTCCCTTTACTCATAATATTCCCCTAGTTTTTTCATTCGAAAATATACCTGTTACAATAACTTCATTCCAGAAAAAGAAATATCCTAAAGAATAATTTTGAAATTACCATCCCTGCGAGAATCACCCCAACCGTCAAGATCTCCAGTCACTGCGTGTACTCCACCAAAGTACATATCCTTATCTTTCCAAATATTTTGCTTGGGAAACCTTTTCAATAGGGCATCGAGCTCCTCTTTAGGAAAGCCCGGTTCAATCTGAAGAACTCCGTATTCATCAAAGTGCATACGAGGAGCCTCTATGGCCTCTTTTACAGATCGATTTTCATCCATGATATCTAGAGCTACCTGAAGGATCGCCGATCTGATCCGGTTACTTCCACCACTACCAAGAGAGGTCTTAATTTTGCCTCCTTTCTTGATAAAAGACGGAGACATCATAGATGGAACGCGCTGTCCCGGTACTGCCGAAAGTGCATCTCCGATATGAAGATCTTCTTCTCCCATCATATTATTGAGTACTATCCCTGAATTTGGAATGAAGTAACCAGAGCTCGTTCCCGTAGAAAGGGACATCGAAGCCGCATTATTATTAGCATCAATAACATTCAAGTGAGTCGTCCCCCCAACTCCTTTGAGACGGTTTATCTCTTCTAGCACCTCAGCACGTAAGATCGTTTTCGCAATGCCATCTTTACTCTCTAGAGAATGCATCTGTAAAAGTGCCAGTGCCTGACAAATTATAGGTCCGCCAAAAGAGGGTGAAGGGTTTGTCACAAATGAAAAAAACCTATAATTCTGTACAAGAGCATCTCTTATCTCTACTCGATAATCCTTCAAATCTTGCGCTGTCAGTAAACCGTTTCCATTATGAATTTCTTCCAGATAATCTGCAGCACCCTCACCATAAACCCGAGCTAGCCAAGTATCTGGCGACCCGTTCTTCAAAAACTCTTTCAACAAAGGATTGTACAGGCCTTTGTTCTTTTCCAAGTTAAAAATCTCCTTACCATATTCAGAGATTTCAAGAACGGGTCTCACAATACTGAAAATATAAGCCTGCTTTTCAGTAAGTTTTACCCCCTCTTCAAGACACAGCAAAGCTGGAGCAAGTAAATCATCCAGCTCCATTGTGCAACGAGATTCATAAAACTGCAGAAACCCTTTGAGAACTCCCGGGACTGCTATTGAGGCCATTCCGACATTAAATATTTGAACCGTCGAAGTAAATTGTAACTCTACTGGGAGTAATTTGGGCGGTGATGATAATTTTGCCTCCTTACCAGGGGTATTCACAAAAAAATCATAAACGAAATCCGATTTCTCATGATAATCATGCCCAAGAAGAAAACCTCCGCCTCCCAGCGAAGCAAAATAGGGCTCAGCCACACAGGCTACAAAAGCTGCGCTAAGAATAGCATCAAAGGCATTCCCCCCTTTTTCTAATATGGAAATAGCCGCTTCTGATGTCTGTGGATGCCCCGTCGCAACAGCTCCTCGCATAAAGCGATTGCTCCTATAATTACGTGTAGATCAGTCAATGTTTTATTTTAATGTTAATGACTTAAAATGCAATAGAGTCTAGGTCGTGTATTAAAATTAGGGAGTGTCTGATTAGATACTCGATCTAAGCCGTTAATGGTGCGCACTCACTTGGCTATTTTGTGGCGCAGGCGAAGCCTTCATGAGGAACGAAGTTCCGCTACACCAATAGCCTAGTCCGCAGTAAGCCCTTGGCGAACCCAGGGCTAGGAATAAACCCACACATAATTATAAGCACTGAAAGTGCGACACAAAAATACTTAGTGACGTTTTTGATAGGGGTAGGGATGGATTTCGCCACCCCTCCCTCCGAACCGCACGTGCGCTATTAACGCATACGGCTCTCCAGTTAGCAGTTTCCTCATCGGGATCGACACGCTAGCTCTAGGACTCTGGCTTTTTCCATTGTGAAGAGTCCTAAATTCGCGAAGAATACACCTTTCACTCCGTCTCCAGAGCTGTCAACATATCGTCTATCCAG
>JBLFWS010000269.1:0-3262 GCA_047611865.1 Chlamydiales bacterium | reverse complement strand
TTTTATGAATAGAGAAGGAGAAGCAAGAGTTCCTCCTTCTTTTTTTATGAGAAAGTGCTGTTTAGTCCGCCTTGTTATGGCTGGTCTGGGTAGCTTTTGCGAGCTTTTCGGTGTGTGGGGATGACTCTTTGATTGTGCCCTTTAGTGTTTTGGCGACAGTCTTGACGTCAACAGCAGATTCATTGCTGATAGCACCACCAGTATTGGCTTTTTCGATTTCTTTAAAGATTTCTTCACGATAGATAAGAGTAGTTCTGGGGGCATCGATACCAATAGAGACTTGATCACCATGTACTTTTAAAACGGTGATGGTAATGTCTTTTCCAATACGGATTTTTTGCTCAGACTTCCTTGTCAATACCAACATACTTTTCACCTGCCTCAGGTATTTAGATTTTGACCCTCATTAGATCGGTCGAAGTTTTTTTATGCAAACAAATTCTTAGTAATCAATGCTTGGGGTTATGGATGGACCCGCATCTTTTATTACATTTGGGTTATTTGTTGTGGGGACTGTACGGAATTCGTCTTCCTCAGGCATCTTGTAAAGGCAGCTACTGCTTCCTGTAAGTAATGCTGTAGCTAGTATAATTCTTCCGATGTTATGCCTGAATTTTTTCTCCACTAAAAACCTCATAATTTAGTTTTGTCAAGGTAAGAATGATAGCAATGGATGGGTGAAAATGCAAACGAATATTTCGATTTTTAACAATAATTGATGAAAGCATCGAGAGGGCGAGGGGAAATCTCCCAAAAATTAAGTTTGATACGATCTAGGTTGCCTATGAGGCCCTACCCAGGGCCTAGTTGTTGCAGAATAACGCGAGTAATTTGGCCGTATTCATAAAATGCTTCGACGAAAAGTTCTGGAAAGTATCCTACACAAATAATCAGGCCATAATACCCAATAAATATTTTTAAGGGAAATCCGACCATAAAGATGTTCATCTCAGGCATAATTTTTGCCATGAATCCAAGACCAACGGTGACAAGAAACAAAATCGAGTAGGGGATCGCGGCGAAGCGGAGAGCGTAATGCCACATTTTTGAAGATCCGTACACAATATGGGCAAGGCTTTCGTAAGGCAATTGGTACTGCCCAATGGGAACAATAGAAAAACTCTCTGCTAAGATACGGATGAAGATGTGATGTAAATCTAAACTAACCATAAGTAATGATGCCAAAATCATGTACAGTTGACCAAGAAGTGTCTGCGTGGTTCCGGTTACGGGGTCGAGGAGTCTGGCCATGGAAAACCCCATCATTATACTAGTAGACTGAGCGGCAAAGAGAAGGCCTTCTAGTATTGATGAGAAGAAAAAACCGATTAAATAACCTATGCCAAATTCCTTCGCTGAAGTCATGAGAAGGCGAATCAAGAAAACATTATCTTCAGTACCTAGTTCGGGTAAAAAATACTTGGGGTTTTCACCGCGGTAATCTGGATAAAGAGATGTGGCGATAAGAACAGCTATTAAAAAAGTCAGAAAAACTCGGGCCTGTCTGGGGATATTGTTATTGGCAAGAAGGGGGGAGAGTAACATAAGGCCTGTAACACGCATGAATGCGTAGAAGAAAAAAATAACATCCTGACCACTGTGGATATAGGGGATGAAGGGTATGCCGGCAATGATGCTCATAGGTTTTTCCCCTTACCGAGCATAATTGGTGAATTCCGTAACCTTGTTCCAATGTACGGTCAAAATATTTATGGCGAAGGACATGGTAGTCTTTAAAATCCAAGGAAAAAAGACACTTAATGTGATTCCGAAAATGAGGATCTTTGGAACAAATGTCAGAGTCATTTCGTTAATTTGTGTGACCGACTGAAAAATGGAAATAGCAAAACCAATAATCATGGCGATAATGAGCATGGGAGCACTAATTTGTAGTGCAGTCCATAAGGTTTGACGGATGATATCTGTAATATAGTCTGGAGTCATTGAGCATCTCCTGTTTACTAAAAAAAGCCTACAACGAGTTGCTGTATTATTAAGCGCCACCCGTCGATAACAACGAATAAAAGCAGCTTGAATGGAAGTGAGATCATCACGGGAGGCAGCATCATCATACCCATGGACATCAAAATCGAGGCTACAACCATGTCAATCACAAGGAAGGGAATAAATAGCAAAAATCCCATCATAAAAGCTGTACGTAACTCAGACAAAACAAAGCCGGGAATTAGGCAGTACCACGGGATGGATTCGAGGTCAAAAGCTGTTCCCGTCCCCGCTTCATTAGGGTTCCCGAAAATGTCAACGTCTTTTGAAGGAAGTTGAATGTGTCCGATATCCAGGAAAAGTTGGATGTCTTTTTCTCTGGTGTGATTCAGTATAAAGTTACGTAACGGAGCCCATGATCTGGCCATTAATATGGCATCTTCACCCTTTATGCCCAGTCTTACCTCAGGTTCATTCTTCAATTCACCATTAAAGTAAGGTTCGAGTGCTTTTTCCTGAATTTCAGTAATTACAGGATGCATGATAAATCCTGTTAGAATAAGAGACAGACCAAAGACAATTTGGTTTGAAGGAACTGTTTGCGTAGCGAGAGCCTGTCGTAAAAAGTGCAGAATTATCGAGATCCTTGTAAAGGACGTTGTCATCACCAGCATTAAGGGGATGAAAGAAAGGAGGGTGAGAAAGCCAGCTATTCGTAGTTGCTGATGGAGACTTAAGAACTCTTGTGCTTCGGTAGGGTTAGGAGAGTTAAGAGCAGCCTCCAAAAAAGAAGGCTTCTCTGGGTGCAAAGGACTAAGCTGTGCGCTAAGTTCTACTGGCATAAGCCAGATGACAAAAGCTAAAAGGAGAAATGGGTGTTTTACGATAGTGCGTATAAACCTTTTCATACTCTTTCTTTTTGTATTTTCCGTTGCATCACTTCTTCAAAAGAATGCTGTAAGTTTGTGTCTGATGCTAGTGCATTCCTCTCTTCGGCAAACTCAGTAAAGTAGTGGAGTCCCGCGGGGGATTCTCCTAAAACAATCTTCTTTCCTGAGATTTCCAATAGGTAGACGATAGCTTTTTGACTTAAAGCTCTTTGTTCCAATATTTTTATATCATTAACTTTATTCAATGAGTGGGTTCTTGTTTGCATCATGCGTCGAATGAACCAGGCACTGAAAAGTAAGAGAAGGAGAATTAATCCCAGCATTAGGAGCATCTGAATCATTTGAGCACCAAAGCTAACTTTGGGAGGAATTTCACTTTCTACGGGAGGACTTTTTAAATAATTTCCTACATCGGGATAATAGGGGGC
>JBLFWS010000268.1:0-3340 GCA_047611865.1 Chlamydiales bacterium | reverse complement strand
AACCCTTTTTGTTACCTAAAAAAGCCTTTTTCTGAACCATGCCAATAATTGGGTCTTTTTGTAGCCTGAGAATACTAGCAGGGCAATCGCATTACAATAATTTCTTGACCTTCCCGCGACAGCAAGCTGCGGGATTCAGAAAAAATATCCCAAATTTAATAGTGTTCCGGTGGTGACGCAGCTGCCGCAGCTCTATTTTTTAATTTACTTGCTATACCGGGTCGTAGCGAGCTTGCGAGCAAGCCCCGGTATAATGGTAAGAAAAAAATGTGAGCACCAGCAGGTGCGGCACTCACTCAGAATTTATAATGGCAGACAGCTATTCCAATTTATACTATCGCTTAAAAGCTTTAGCTTCTAAGAAATATCGAAAAACTCTTTTAAAGTATTATCTATAATGCGATGGCCCTGGAATATCAGGTTTTAACTAGAAGAGGAAATGTCTAATATGTTATCTTGTTTTTCTCGAGTTACAGGACTTTTTTACTTAGGTTAACACTATCTGTCTAAGAGGGAGTAATGCCATGGCACGTCCTTATGTTATCACTGCTAACTGGAAAATGAACAAGACGGTTCACGAGGCGTTAAGCTTTGTCAGGTCCCTGATTCCACTGGTAAAGGATAGCAAAGCAAAAGTATACCTCGCAGTGCCCTTTACAGCACTTTTTGGGGTTTCTCAAGAAGCAAAAGGTAGTGGAATAGTAGTCGGAGCACAAAATATGCACGACGCCGGACATGGAGCTTTTACTGGAGAAGTTTCAGGGGATATGCTGAGAGATGCAGGTGCAGAGTTTGTGATTCTGGGCCACTCAGAGCGCAGAGCTCTTTTTGGAGAGCAGGACGAATGGATTAACAGAAAGGTAAAGAAAGCTCTTTCTGATGGTCTTAAGCCAACCCTTTGCATTGGTGAAAGCCTGGAACAACGAGAAAATGAAAAGACCGAAAAGGTTCTGGAGCAGCAACTCCTTACAAGCCTTGAAGGGATTTCACCTGAAGAAGTTGCGCAGATCCTCATAGCCTATGAACCCGTTTGGGCCATTGGAACAGGAAAAACCGCGACAGCAGAAATGGCGCAGGCTACTCACGCTTTTATCCGAGGATTGATAGAAGCTAAATGGGGAGAGGAAACCGCTGAAAAGGTCATTCTTCAGTATGGTGGATCTGTGAAACCAGAAAATGCCGCAGTTTTGATGAGTCAAGCTGATATCGACGGTGTTTTAGTAGGAGGAGCTTCTCTTGAAGCTAATTCCTTTGGTCAAATAGTAAATTTTGATACATCTGTAGTGGAGTCGTAAGAGTTATGTCATTTGTCTATTACCTAGCATTAATCGTATTCATAATCATCGCTGTGTTGTTGTGCTTTGTCATACTCATTCAAGAGAGTAAGAGCATGGGAATGGGGGCTTCTTTTGGCGGTGATGCCGGAGATTCTGTATTTGGTACTTCTACAGCAGATGTATTAAAGAAGTTTACCGCATGGCTTGCTGTTATTTTTATGGGAGCTTGCATCGTTTTGTCCCTTTGGACTTCAGCTTTGGGTCGTTCTAGCACACATTCTGCTATCCAGGTGGAGCAGGCTAAATGATTTTGTCGCTATCTTATTACGGAGATCCTGTATTGCGGAAAAAGGCTCTTCCTATTGAAGAAGTCAATGACGAAATACTGCATTTAGCTCAGGATATGATTGAGACAATGGAGTCACAAGATGGCTTAGGATTGGCAGCTCCTCAGGTTGGCCATAGTATACGCATGTTTGTTATATGCGTCCCTGAAAAGATTTCCGAGGAAGAAGACGCCGAGCTTATCAAAGGTGTGCCAGAAGTTTTTATCAACCCAAAGCTTTCTTCTCCTTCCGATGAGGTCGGGGTTTTTCTTGAAGGCTGCTTGTCTATTCCCAAAATATATGGGGATGTTGTCAGGCCCACATCTATTCATATCGAAGCAATGAACCTTGATGGTGAGATTTTTAAAAGAGAGCTGACAGAATTGGAAGCTCGTGTAGTGATGCATGAAAATGATCACATCAACGGTGTGCTTTTTATAGATAGAATAAAAGGAAAAAAGAGAAAGATTCTTGAGCCTCAGCTCCTTGAGGTAAGGAAAGAGTATTATGAGCAAGGCTCTAGATCGTAAGAACAAGATGTAGGCAAAAAAAGAGCTCGAAGACCTGCTTCGAGCTGCGATTCTATCCAGTATTCTATGTGGGCCTCTTTCTTGTTGGAAAGTAGGGCTAGCAAGATCCATCTTGCTAGCCCAAAGAAGGAGAGAACCACAACCCCATAACTTATTGGAGGAACTGTAACGCTGATTGTACAATTCCATTCGCTTGTGAAAGAACTGATTGGCTGGCAGACAAGATTACCTGTTGTTGGGTAAAGCGTGCTGACTCTAGCGCCACGTCGATATTTCGAACAAAGTTCTCTGCATTACCAAGTTGTCTTACAAATTGTCTAGTAAAGTCGATGATTCGAAACATTTCATTTGAATTGTTACCAGACTTTGCTTTGTACAAGTTTAGACTACTAATACGTGCTGTAAGGCTAATGATTGCAGATGATGCACTAGCGAGCTGACTTAGCGCCATAGACCCGAAGGTAATGGATGCTAGGCTAATTGAAGATAAAGTTAATGAGTCCCCAGCAGTTACACCAACTCGAACGTCAAGGCTTCTTCCGAATAGGGAGATACCATTGTACTTTCTTTGGTATAGCTGTGAGTACTCATTTTCCAATGCCTGGAATTCAGAATCCAAGGCAATTCTGTCGTTTGTGTTTTTCGTTAAATCGAGTGCTGAAGAAGCGAGTTCGTTCATTCTCTGTAGAATGGCCGACGCCTGTACGATCGTTTCATCTTGAACAGCGAGATACCCTATTGAATTTTCCATCCCGTCAATGAGCTTGTTTGTTCCTCTAACGGATGATTGCCATCTATCCGCGACACCAAGCTCACCACCACCGTCTGAGGCAGTAGGGATTTTTTCTCCTGTGGACAATCTGCGGGCAGACTGTCCTAGGTTTCTAATGTTTCGAGTGTACGAAACATATAGCTGATTAGCTGTACTGTTGTTTTTGATAAACATGGTTTACACTCCTGTAAAGTTTATGGCAGGTCTCCTTCGACCCTTGCTTTAGTAAAAGGTGCTCTCATCGGCTTGTGGGGGCTTTGTGGACACCTTTCATACTCTTCTTGTGGTAGTCTCTTTGGTTTCTCTATAAACAATTATCGGATGAGTTGGGAAAAGATTAATTTTAAAAAGGTTTGAGGTGTATCTATGTGGCTGTTTTGTAGAATTTTGCGAGTTAAAAAAAGTTTTTAGTTTGTTTGAAAAAAGTAAAAAAAA
>JBLFWS010000267.1:0-3348 GCA_047611865.1 Chlamydiales bacterium | reverse complement strand
AGACGATCTGGGTGCTTTGTTGACTAAGGCTGTACGAAATCGAATGTTTGTTAACTGGCGGAAATGCGTTGAAAGAAGGTAAACTCCCATGTAACACAAGCCAATGCCTACAAAAATAACACCGAAAATTTCTATTTCAAACATAGTATGTCCCTCTTGTTACCCCTTATATATTATCAATAAAAAATTTCAAAAGCGACTGTTTTCTCTTCTTCTCAGGTGTACATCGTATGCATAAGTAAAGTGAGCTTGAGTATTGTCAGCATGTATCCCAGTAATAAGTTTTCGCTTTATTTTTAAAACCAATGACTTGTGATCTTTGGAGCAGTATTGAAATAGTTAATCAATGGGAGTTATTGGGGATCCTTAAGATAAGAAGAATTCGAGCCGTTGGTGGTATAATTATCCGTCCATACTGGACTTTTGTCAGAGAAACATCGGGTAAAAGATGATATTTACGCTTGTTAAGTACACTCTAAGGAAAATCTGAGTTTTTTTTTGTTGTGGGGAAGAGTCATAGAGTGGTAACGTAGCCCCACGTAAATAAAGACCGATAGGCCTTATTCTAGGGTGTGATGATGGAACAAAGAATGGATTTTGGAGCGATGGTTAAAGCTAGGCGTCAAGAGATGAGCCTAACTTTAAAAGAAATAGAGAATGCGACTTCAATACGAATGAATCTTCTTCAGGGTATTGAAGAAGGGGATGTTGAGAAACTCATTTCTCCTGTTTACGCTCACGGCTTCATTACACAATACGCTGCGTATCTTGGCCTGGAAGAAGAAGCACGGGCTTTTCAAGAGGCTATTGGCCCAAGTGGAACACCAGAACCCGAATATTCATACGGGATTGGTACTCTAGAGGTCAGGGATAACCCAGGTGCGAGCGTGAAATGGGTCCCTAACTTCGTATGGTTGGGAGCTTCAGTATTGATCGTATTGGGAGCTTGGTTTCTTGCCAAGTACCTGGAGGTCATCTAATGACCGAGGTAGGATCGAGTCCTAAGCCTCGTCCTAACAGCTTTTGGCAAGTTCTAAGCTTATTTCTGAGGGGCGTTTTTATGGGGGCCGCGGATATTGTTCCGGGGATTTCCGGAGGAACGATTGCTTTCATTACCGGTATATACGAAGACCTACTTGTAAGTATAAAAACCATTAATGCCAAATCTCTTAAGTCTTTTTTTCTTTTCCGTTGGGGTGAGTTTTTCACTATCGTAGCTTGGGAATTTCTTCTAGTACTTGGACTGGGAATCACTTTGGCAATTGTCACTGTCGCGAATCTTTTTGCCTGGCTGCTAAATGAGGAAGCCTACTGTGCTTTTCTCTATGCGGGTTTTCTAGGATTAATCTGCGGTTCTATAGTTTACTGCGCAAAGCAGATTGATAAATGGGGGATCCCCGTTTATTTAGCTCTTGTCCTGGGCTGGTCCGCAGCTTTCCTCCTTACTATGAATTCTAGTGACTCTTGGCAGAAGCAAGCTACTTACAATGTATACCTTCCTCTTGAAGACCAAAGTGTAGTTATGGGAGAAAAGGTTTTAAGTAATTACAATGTAGATACGTCGATGCTACTAGACGTTCCGGAAAATGTTCTGCACGTCATGCTAGCGAAGGGGCGTATCGGTGAGAACTCTCCCGTCTGGAATACGCAAACAGGCGAAGGGAAGTTTGCGGGAGAGCTTATTCCATCTACCTCACCATACGCTTTTGATTTCTGGGTGTTCTTTTGTGGAGCCATTGCCGTTTGCGCTATGCTATTGCCAGGAGTATCAGGAAGTTACCTCCTAAATGTATTGGGAATGTATGGGGTTGTGATTGCAGCCGTTGTAGAATTTACGGAAGGCTTGGGGAATGGAAACTTTGAAAAGAGTGCATTTATTACCCTGTTCACGTTATTTTTGGGCATAGCTTTCGGAGCTACAGTCTTTTCACGTGTTCTTACCTGGCTTTTTCAAAGGTATAGGCAAGTCACGATTGCTCTATTGACAGGTTTCATGATTGGAGCCTTACGGAGCGTTTGGCCTTTTTGGACTCATAGCTTTATACTTTCTCCATTGAGAATTGAGGCCGGTGCAAAACTTTTATTTGTGGATCCTATTGTTCCAGATCTGGCAGATCCTCAGTTGTGGATTGCAGGAACTATTGTAGCCTTGACTTTTTTTGCTGTTATAACAATAGAATACATCGCGAAACTAATGAAATCGAATCGTTTACAAGCTCCTTCAAAATCATGAAGAAAATCGTTTGCGTACTACATGGAATAACAGATAAGCCTTTGCAGGACCTTGGAGGACTAACTCCACTGCAGAAAGCAAATACTCATCACCTCGATATGTTGGCACAACGTGGGAAATGTCTCTCGGTAACGCCACCGAATTTTGGAGGTTTTGAAACGGCTTTGCTAAGCCTTTTAGGGGTGGATGATGAGTTGGAAAGTATTGCACAGGGCCCTCTTGAGGCGTATTCTATGGGCTATGTGTTAACGCCTGATCAGATTGCTTTTTCCCTTCGTTTTGTTTCAATAGGGCAGGGGGTCGTTGTCGATGTATCCGATTCTTTATTGAGTGGTCACGAGGGAAAGCTCTTTTGCAAAGACTTAAACGTTGCTTTAGGTTCATTGGGCTGCCACTTCCTATACTTAAACGGTTCTAGAGCTGTTCTTGTCAGCGAACATCCAGCCATCAGAGCTGCTCTCGATCAACCATATTGTAATCCGATGAAAGCTGTTGGTAAAACCTGGAAAAGCTTGCTGCCAGGAAAAGCTAATGCTGAATTAAGGGAGCTTTTGGAAAAGGTTTTTGCCATACTGGAAAAGCATGAAGTAAATGAACTCAAATTCGATTTGGAAGAGCGCCCTGCCAATGGGCTTATCCTCTATAATGGGGGTAAAAAGCCTGTTTTAGATCCTTCCGAGAAGTTTTTGGACTACTCACGTGTTCTTCTTCATACGACTTCTCCAGTTTCCTTAGGTATAGGACGCCTGTTGAAAATCGAGACCATGAAATTAGCTCCCGAAAAACGCAAGTATGAACATCTCATCAATTTACTGGGTAAACTTGATGAAATCTTTTTAGAAAAAGATACTCTGGTAATTGAAGTCGATCACCTCTGGAATAGTACCTATAAAGGTGAGCTTCTCGAAAAGGTTAAAGGGATTGAGTGGTTAGATCGCTATGTAATCAAGCACTTGATGCATTACTGCACTTTTAACAATTGCCAACTCACAGTTTTACCACTAAGAAATACAGAAATAAGTACAGCAGAGCTTCTTCCCGGTAATGTACCCGCCGTTGTATATTCTCAAGACCAAAAAGAAAATAACACCCTGGTTTTTGAGGAGAAAATGCTG
>JBLFWS010000266.1:0-3368 GCA_047611865.1 Chlamydiales bacterium | reverse complement strand
GGGACTTTTTTCTTGTGGCCGGGGGGGGGGGGGCATATGCCCATGCACACAAATCAGGATTTTGCCGATGTACTTGTTCGATTCGGAGAGCTTGCTATTGTCGCCGCTGAAAAAGTTTCTTCTATAAAAGACAAAAGCAAACAACTATCCGTCTTAAAGAACATCATTAAGGCCATTTCACGAGTATTCTGGTTTACCGTGGAATTTGGCTTAATGCGCAAGGGACGGAAATTAAAAGCCTAAGGGATTGGTCTCTTAAGTTCCTATGGTGAGCTCGAGCACTGCATTAATTCTCCTGAGGTACAACGCCATCCATTCCAACTAGAATGGGTCATCAACCAGGGATTCGAGATTGACCACTACCAACCTTTGTTATTCATCACAGACTCTTTCGAGCACCTCTTTGCAGAGCTTGGTACCCTACGAACATGGCTCCTTGAAGGTAAACTCGACTATGCCGCTCCAGGAGACCCTCACATTGATGAATGTGATTTAAATCATTTTTTTAAAGCTCTTAAGGCCGCAAGCTTAAATAACTTTCCTAAGTTAACCTTGCGCCCTAAATAAAGAAGCTATTTTTATTGTCTTTTGTAAGAAAAACTGTTAACATCTTACACTTAGCAATGGAATATACTTTTTTATACAAGAGAGTTGCAATTATGTTGTCACAAACCGCTAGATACGCCCTCCTCGCTATCGTCTGTCTCGGCACAGAGAAAGACCGCCCCATGACTGTGCAACGCATTGCCGAACGCACAAACGCACCAACAGGCTACCTCTCAAAAGTCATGCAACTGTTGACAAAAGCAGGTCTTGTACGATCCCAACGAGGCTTAAATGGTGGCTTTACCCTGATCCACTCTCCTGATGACATCTCTTTATTTGATATTGTACATGCCATCGATCCGATTCAGTTTTCAAAGACTTGCCCTCTGAAAGTGGAAAAAACCTGCGCCTCAAAAGGAGTAGACTGCTCGTTCCTCTGCCCTCTCCTCAACCGTTTGAACCAAATCAATCAAACTGTTGAAGACTCCTGTCGAGCAACGAACATTGGAGAGCTTGTCTCCTATTCTAACGAGGTAAAGGCTCCCTGCTCTTCTTAAAAGTGATTTAAAAAATAACTTAACTACTCGCTAAAAATTTGTCTCAGTAAATTCTGTAATCCCCTCTAAATCGGTTTTTTGAATTCTTGAGACTTATTTGTCTTACTGCCACACCCGTTCCACTGCTTGTCAAGACCCTATCGTAGAAGGTCAATGCCCCGGGGATAGCGACACAATAGGCACGCTCTCCAGTACTTTAACAGAGGCCATTTCAGGTATAGATAGAGTTCCCGCGGACTGGATTAAACAGGTTGAGGATTCGGATCTCCTTTCTGATCTTTCCGAAAGAGTTGTCGGGAGTTAAGAAAACCACCCATCAAACCTAAAAAGCTTAATGGGTGGTTTCGCTCCAAAACACTCATTGAATGAGTTCGGCTTCTCTTAAAAGGTTGTACTATGCAGTAGTGACTTCAGGTGCCTCGCTATCTTCGCAAGCCAGTATAAGGCGAGGAGATCCTGTGTTACCTGGTATCTGCTCTAAATCCCTAATTTGTGCACGCTGCCATTTTTCTGCAGAGTTGAAGATAGGTGCGGCTGCAAAGCCACCCACACCTTGACACTGCAATTCTGTGAAGAATAAATTTGATAAGTACTGAAGATTCTCTTTCCTTCCAATTTCCTTACATACATTGTCAACAATTTTATCAATAAATACCTTTTTATTCCCTGCAACGTCTTTAGCTACATCATAAGCCACACTCTTTTTGATAAGAGGAAGTACATCCTCATGTTCATATAAGCGTTCCAAGTGTTGCCTTACAGCAACTTTATTGATTGTTTTTTCCTTATTCCCCTTGAATTCGCTCAAATGTTTTGAATCCTCCTTGCACATCTCTTCCGGGACTCTCTCTTCGAAAAAATCAGAAAGACCTTTTATTAAACTCAAAAGAATAGGCGCTAAAGCTTTCTTTGCCTTTTGACCTTCAGCGGACGTAGGCTCTTGACCGAGTAAGAACTTTGAGGAGATTAGGCCTTTTTTAGGATCTCTGATATTTGTATTGTTAGCAAAAACCAAATCAACGCCCTTAAATTTCACAAGTATCGCTTGGTGATCTGAAAGAAGAGTCGAGGAGAAAGCTTTTACTGGATCTCCAAATTTCACGCCTCCTGTTTCAGAACTGGCATCAACAATGTGATACCTGTCGGAATAAGGACTTGTATCGAAATCCCCTGGAAGTAATATAAATTGACTTTCAGCCATTTTTTTTACGCTCTTATATGCTGCTTGTGCATTTCGAAACGGGTCCGTGGGACGTTCTTTTTCTACTCCTTGTTTGTGAATCAAAACTTTACAATTTGTTTGCTCAGCTAATGCTTTCAACTTTTCCATCTGTTTTTCGGCTTCTACAGAATCTGGATCCCCGTAAGGGATGTTTCCGTCTCCTCCAACTATGACTTCTAAGCCTTCTTTTTTATATTCAGTAAGTAGTCTAGCGATTGCAACTATATTCCCATCTACAAGAGTCTCACCACTGTTTGCATGAACGTTAACCACAATAAACTCGCCTTTAGGGCCTTTTACTTTCAATGCCTGGTGAGCGATTTCGTCATCTAATGTGGCTATTTTAATTCGCTCCGTCGTCAGACCTTTACCCTTCTGATAGCAAGCAAACTCACCATATTGTTCAAACAATTTTGAGGACTGATGTACTTGAAAAGCAGGGTTAAAAAAGCGAGGCACTATGCAAAGTATATCCTTTACAAGAGTCGTTATTGCCATTTCTATTGAGGAATAAACGTGCGCTCCTTTTCTATCGGTTAAGTTCGCGACTGCGCATCGACAATCAAAGGCTGAAATTAGAGGAATAGCCAAAGCAGCCACTCGTTTCAATACTTGGTTTTTAAAACAATTATTTTCATCGGATTCGGCTTGAATAAAACCTTCAAGCCGCTCACGATAGCTTCCTTGTATCTCAAATAGAGATGTTGTCATATATTCCCCCCATTATATTATTTGGCGTGGTTCAAAGCTGGGTAGCAATTCTAGCTACCGGATTCTGAAATTTAAAAATAAAAGAACATAGCAATTGAAAATCCAGTTATTTTGATTTCGCAAAAAAGTCAAAAACTGGAGACAATATGCAGTGTTGCATGAATGAAAAGAAGAAAATCTTCTCCCCTCATTTCTTGCGATCAAGCGATTTGCCTTGCAGGATGTAACGGCGTTCCCAATAATACCATCGTATTAAGAATCTTACACCCAATCTTTATTTCAACTTCCTGTGCTTCAAAATCCCGAGATCGTAATTTTGATCCTATGATTCC
>JBLFWS010000265.1:0-3446 GCA_047611865.1 Chlamydiales bacterium | reverse complement strand
GAACAATACATGAAAATACTTTTTAAAAACTTAGACTTGGATCTGAATGACAAAAAAGTCTCACGGGTATTTACACGCTTCGGTGGATATGGGTGCATCGCGGCCTAAAACTGTCTGGACTATTGATTAAATCGAATTCATAGTTTCTTCTACTTGTTTTTGAAGATCTTTCAAGTTTCCATTATTGATAATGACAAAGTTAGCTCTAGATGCTTTTTCTTCAGGTGACAATTGCATGGACATTCTTCTCTCGTATTCGTTTTTGTCTTTTCCCGTTTTATGAATAAAGCGCTCACGAGTATATTCCTCGTCTGCCACAACAGCGATAATCTTTTCATATAAAGCTTCTGTGCCTCCTTCAAAAAGCAAGGGGGCTTCTGCAACAAAGAGATTGATGGATGGATCTCTGGAGGCCTTTTGGTAGGCCTTCTCGATACTTTCATGTACCAGAGGGTACAAAATCTTCTCCAAGGCTTGCAAATCCTTAGGCGAAGAAAAAACAATAGCCCCGATCAAGCTTTTGTCAAGGTGTCCGTCAACAACAATAGCTTCCCCTAACAAGTCAACGACTGCCCTGTAAGTGCGGGGGGCATTGTTGAGTAGGTCGTGAACAATCAAATCGGCACTGACAGTTTCTAAACCTAAATCCTGAAATATTTGGCAAACGGTAGAATTACCACAAGAGAGACCTCCGGTAATAGCCACTTTTTGAATGCCTCCACAGTGGGCAGTAGTGAATAGTAATAAAGCGCTAATAAGGGATGTAAAGAAATATCTTATCATGGCAAAGTCAGCCTCTTGTTTTGAAATAAATTCTAAGCACCGGAGATTTGCCAATGAATTGTAAACTTTTAAAGTCTCTTCTTTTTTCCTCCTTGTTTTTGGGAGCTTTTATAACTGTAGAGGCCTCTGAAAATTACGAATCAATTTCTGCCGAAGAAATAGATTCATTTCATCAGTCTTTTCAAGTAGACAGCAAAAATCGTTTGGCCCAAAGAGCTGTTAGCAAAACAGGCTTTCAAGAAGTTGGAATCGATCTGGCAAGGTATGCAGCGATTAAACGTGTATTTTCCCATGAAGCTAAAGAGCGTGGTCAAGTGACTAATCAAAAGTCGAGCGGACGCTGCTGGATCTTTGCTGGTTTAAACGTGATGAGTGAGCCTTTGGTCAAGGAACACAACTTGGAAAATTTTGAGTTCTCGCAAAACTATCTATTCTTTTGGGATAAGTTGGAGAAGGCGAATTATTTCCTCAATGAAATCATCGCAACACGTTCAGAACCTTTAGAAAATAGAAATGTTGAATGGCTCTTACAGCACCCTATCCCTGATGGTGGGTTCTGGCACCTCTTTGCTAATCTCGTAAAAAAATATGGAGTTGTTCCTAAGTCTGCGATGCCAGAAACTTTTAACAGTAGTCAATCTGATGAAATGGGAGACTTTTTAGCTTCCAAACTTAGAGAGTATGCTTCTGTCATTCGGTCAAAAAGTGAAAGGGGAGAGAGTAAAGAAGACTTGGAACTCGCTAAGAAAGAGATGTTGGGATCTGTATACAAAATTCTCGCCATCTACCTTGGAGAGCCTCCAAAGGCATTTGATTGGTCATACAAAGATAAAGATGGGGTAGCGTTCTTTTATGATGACTTGACACCTCAGCAGTTTGTTGCAGAGCACGTCAGTTTCAAAGTAGAGGACAAAATTTGCATTCTTAATGCTCCACAAAAGAGCAAGCCCTTTGGAAAGAATTATGTTCTGAAACTCTCCGGAAACGTAGTAGAAGGGGACCAGGGAGCTTTCCTTAACCTGCCTATTGAAAAACTCACTCAGTATACGAGATCGGCTATAGAAGATGGTGAGTCTGTATGGTTCGGCTGTGATGTGGCCAAACACTTGGCGCGTAAAGTTGAATTCGATGAAGAACACTTCGATGTTTTGGATACCCAAGTACTTACTCACGACCTGCTTTTCGGAACAGAATGTCGTTTGGACAAAGGCAGTAGCCTTGATTATCGGCAAGGGGAGTTGACTCATGCGATGGCATTTACCGCGGTAAATATCAAAAATGATCAGCCGGATTTTTGGAGTGTGGAGAACTCATGGGGAGAAAAACATGCTTGTAAAGGCTTTCTCACCATGTCTCAGGAGTGGTTTGAAGATCATGTCTATCAGGTTATCATCGATAAAAAATATCTGGACCCTGAAGATTTAGCATTGATTGACGAAGAGGCAGTTATGCTTGAGCCTTGGGATTCTATAGGATAATATGTAGAATGTCACTCCAGCGAGCACGGCCTTTTTTTGGAAGGGGCTGTGTCCGTTGGAGCTATGGGTAAGCTACCTGAGCCATCACTTCTTATTTCACGACTTAATATGATTTTAATTTTTCGGTACTTGACATCACGTAACCTAATAGGTTACAATTGTGGTAGAGTTAAAAGGTTACGGTATGGCAATTAAATCCTTTGCTCACAAAGGACTGAAGCGTTTTTTTGAGACCGGGTCGAAGGCTGGTATACAGCCACAGTAATCAGATAAACTGGGTGGAATCTTGGATAGATTAGATCCTACTTAAGTTGTTGAGGATATGGATTTTCCTGGTGCTGACTTTCATCAGTTAATTGGGAAATTGAGGGATTGTCATTCTGTGCATGTAAATGGGAATTATGTCGTATGTTTTCGGTTTGAAAATGGCGATGCTTTTGACGTTAATTACGTTGATTACCATTAGGAGATTACCAATGATGAAGAGAAAACCGACCCATCCAGGGATTATTCTTGAGGAGGATTATATAAAGCCTCTTGGAATGAATCTACAGGAGCTTTCTGATAATCTTGGAATTAGCAGAAAAACACTACAAAAGATCCGTGCTGGCAGAGGGAGTGTTACTCCCGAAATGGCGTTACGGTTATCAAAGCTTTTTAGTACGACACCTGAGTTATGGCTGAACCTTCAGCAGAAGTATGATTTATGGTGTGCTTGGGAAGTACATCCTGAAATTAATGAAATTTCAGCGGTTAAAAGGGCAGTATCAGTTTAATCCCGACTGCGTTTAATTCCCCGCAGCTCTGCTGCGAATACTCTTGTCTTTTGTTTCTGGAAAAGGGCTTACTTATTTGTACACATGTTGATTAGCCTCTCCTTCTCCGAAGCACCAGAGGTGCGGTATTATGTAGGCCGGGTCGTAGAGCTAGCGAGCAAGGCCCGGTTTACAGGTAAAAACACACAGGGAGCACCAGCGGTGCGACACTATCCTCAAACAGCTTAAAAAAATAAATATTCTGGCAGTATGTATTCTCTACTTGCAATTTTACAAACCCCTAAAATATAATATTTTGCATCCTCTATTTTACGGGTCTTCTATGCTTTATCGATCTTTTAAATTGTTTCTTGTCGTATTCTTTAGCTTTCATAATCTTTCCATTGCACAAAGTAATGAAGATGCTCCA
>JBLFWS010000264.1:0-3465 GCA_047611865.1 Chlamydiales bacterium | reverse complement strand
ATCGCTCATTTGATAGCTTTGCGAATTTTCAGAATTCAATTAACCAATGCATTGATGGATTTACGACCTGTCACAAGGAAGAACTCAAAAGCCTTCTGACTTTCAATTTTCAGCTCTTCTGAAATTGGAAGTTTATGGCCGCTCGTGGTATAGCTATAAAGAAGGACAAACAAAATTCGACCTTATACCCAGCATAATTCCACCCTACAAATTCTCAGCTAGTCGTTAATCAAGTATCCAAGGGCTTTAAAATAAATACTTGTAATTAGAGCGGGTCGAGAGAAAGGTACGGTATTAGAGGTAAAATTAAATTTGGAGCTGCCGTAACTGCGTCACATTAGAAAGAGCTGTAAAAGAAAAAAAACGAAAATTAAGCTTCTCTTTTAAAAGATTCCATTTCTTCAAACATTTTGGTTATAAGGATTCTTTGATCAAGATCCTTAATTAAATTATTTAACTCAGGGTTTTCTATCGAAAGTACTTTTGTCGCAACATCAGAAACTTTAGATTCCTCCCCGATCTCTTTAAACTTTTGAAGAACCTCTGAAGGAATGTAGTCTTTTTTTCTGACTGTTTGAGTGTGCTCAAGTAAATCTACGATTGGAATCGCTGAATTCTCAAGACTAGCCGTGTCCACAGCGAATTCTCTACCATTGAAAGCTACCGCTTTACCAGTTGCAAGATTCTTAATTATTTTGTCGCAATGATTAGAACTCTGACCTGGTCCCTGACATCCATTGTTTAGTATTTCGCTCATATAATCTCCCTTTTATCCCCCATTATACACCAAGTTCATTAGGAGAAAATAATGCTAATGTTAATTCTACGTTAAGAAAGCGGCCTTATACCGATCTGGGCGGATTCAACAGTCTAGTGTCACTCAATTAGGGGCCTAAAGCTCCCTATCTTCGAGAATAGGGGGTAGATGCCCGGTTTTTTTGCTATATTTCTTAATTTCGTGCATCTTAGCCTTAACGATTCGGGTTTCCAAATCCACCAGTAACTTGTCTAATTTAGGATTTTCTTTCGAAAACCATTTTATCGAAAAGCAGCAGATCTTTTGCTTAGATCCGATAGCTTTTTCGCCGAATTGCTTTAGCTTAAGAAGAGTTTCAGAAGATATACCGCCCTTTTGTCTTACTGTCAGCATATGCTCCAACAAGTCCTCAATAGGGATACCAAACTGCTTAAGAACATTTTTGTGCTCAGCAATTTTTCGGCCATTGAATGCTACAGGTTCTCCAGCTGTAATTTTCCTGATTAATGCATCGCATAGCATGGGTTTAATTGACCCCGGGTCTGGCATAAATCTTTCTCCTAACATTTGGTATCTCCTTTCACCTGTATCTTTCATGCAACTTGACGTTCCACCAATTATACAAGTGATTCATTAGGAAAGATTAAAGTTAGTATAAAATTTAATAGACGAGCATAGATGCGATTACACGATTGCTGAAAGCTCGCCCAGCTCCGTCAACTCTATAGTGGAGTCAATAACCGTTGTTGTAGAAGCAGATAAACTTTCCTCGAGAATAGTCTGCGAGGATGCCATACGTTGACTCCTACAATGAGTGAAAAGCATTTCCCCAATTGTTGCTAGACACAGGCCGCCGAGTATAACTTGGAAGTGGTCTTCAAAATAGTTATCTAAGCCACGCTTCCCCATCTCCCCGCCAAAGATATGTAACTCATCGTAATAGACAAGCTCGTCCCCAGCCATAATCGCACCAAATAAACCGACGGCTTTATACTCCGTCAGCATACATGCTAGGGCATAGCTCATATGATGCCAGCCTGCGTGAAGAGTTCCCACTTGCTGAGCAATAGGATAATACATAGCCAGTGCAGTACAAGTTCCGTGTAGGGTAGTAATAAGTCTTCTTTTTTGTCGGCACTTCTTTACTGCCATATACCCATGGGTAAGACATATAACTCCATAACCTAGATCAATTTGCCATTGAATATTCGTTGGACCGGCGTCGTAAAGATGCTTGGCGTATATCCCAACACATGCAGCTACTCCAAACCCCAGCAAGTGCAAGCCTTTGTCATGAAAAAAGGCACCTACCCTTGTTTCTGAAAATTGCTCCCACTGCCGTTTCACACAAGGACAATAAGATGACCTATTTGTAATACAGCTACTCCTCCCAAAACAGTCCTCTCCACAGAACAAATTCCTCGCAACATCTCGACACTTTTTATTCAAAGAAGCCGCATTTTCATCAAGTAGGTTTTCTGATGAATCAGCTCTTTCACTTCCCTCTATGTAGCCTACGTCGTCAAGGTGAAGGCTAGCTTGAGCCGGCATTTGAATAATAACCACCATACATACCTCTAGATGACTTTTTTCTTTAGGGATCTCTAGGTCGTGAATTAAAATTACGAAAGGCTCTCGAATCAGACATTCCCTAATTTTAACACACGATCTAGAACTTAGTACCCCTCCTAAAGGATTAAGTCAAAAGGAAAGTCATCTTTAAAAATTTGAGCCAATGTTTCAAATTCACGCTTTCATAGTGTTTTTAACTCCATTCTTCTATACTCGAACTAACGCTCCGTGACTCAAAAAAAAAGGGATGATATATGGGTTGTGGGATAAGTAAAGCCTGCTATTTCACAAATATTGAAACAAAGTCCGATGACTCAAATGCCTTAGGGATGAAGCAAAACGTCTTTCATAGCCATTTAAGCCCTTCTCAAAATACCGTGCCGCCCAATCCTAGCTTCAGCAAAATCAGACGCTTATGGAACCCTGACAAGTACTTTGGGGAAGGTTTTTCATCCTCTCTCCTACAAAAGATAGAAAAAGCCAAAGAAGATAACCTTCCCGTTTTCGTTGCACTAGAGCTGCAGCTGCCACAAGCCTATGATTTAACAGAAATGCAACAAGTCGATCTGACAAATGAAGAGTATAAGCTACATAAATGGATCTTTAAAAAAGGCTACAACACCGAGTTTATCGGTCAAGAAGAAGACTATTACGACTCTACCGCCCGGATTCTCCCCCCTCGCATGCTTCTTAGAGTAGAGCCCAGCCCCCAAGCCAAGTATGCTCTGGCATCGATAACTCGAAAAAGATTAAATTGAAAAACAAGTCCATAAAATGGAATTATAGTAAGAAGACAGTCTCAAATTACTAAGCCAAAAAATTAAAAATCCTACGAATCTATAGACTTAAAATATTGAATTAAAGTACCATACGTTACCAACCACCTCACATTAAACTCTTATCATGAATCCTCTCAGCCTAGACCCCGCGAATACGCCATCGTGCTACCCCGACGCGGCCCCCAATAACCCAGGCGCTTATTACTGGAAAATCTATTCCGATAACGCACCTGAAGCTCTCCAGTATTACGGGAAAAAAATTGTCTACTTCTCTTTAAATGCTCAAAATATCTTTCAATATCGAACTTCGCCTATATTACCCCACTCTCTTGCTAAAGATAAAGTCTTGAGTCTTGC
>JBLFWS010000263.1:0-3509 GCA_047611865.1 Chlamydiales bacterium | reverse complement strand
GCATTCCGCCACCGAACATTCCTGAAGATCCAAAACCTGTTGGAGGCGTTAAGGACCGTTTTGGTACTGGCGGCATAATGCTCTTCCTTGGATTTGGCAATGAGCTGGCCTCTTTGTGAACGAGCGCTTTCGATAAAGATATAGCCCCTGCATCTCCAATATCATTGTATGAGAGATCCAAGACTTCCAGTGAACTGAGAATAATAAATATCTGTAAGGAATCACTATTTTGAGACATAGCCATCTTTGTAACGTCAAAAACTTCAGCGAACGCAGAAGCCCCTTCATCACCAATCATATTATTTCTCAGTTCAATTTTTTTTATACCGAGATTTTCTTTTAAAGCTCCGACCAAGGCTAAAGCACCTTCATCGCCAAGCGAATTATTATGAAAGTGAAGTTCTTGCAAGGAGGAGTTTTCGCCAATTGCCTCCGCTAGAACCACTAGAGCACTGTCATCAATGGTATGGTTACAAAGTAATAGGTTTTCCAGATCTTCATTTGTTTTCAACACCTCAGAAAACGCCCTAATAGAAGGTAGGGAAAACTCTGTATCACTGAGAAGAAATGACTTTTCACCTTTCAGTGCAGTCATCCACGCCTCAACAAGAACTTCCTGAAATTCATCGGGTACATTAACTTGTGCCAAGTCTGAAGTGTCTAGTTCCTTAAGGGATTTTTTCCATTCCCTGCCAAGCCACTCCTTGTTATCAGTAGTCACAGCTGATGCCTGTAACTCTTCTAGCGTAATGCTTTCTTCTCTACTTTCGAAAGAACCTGCTTCCATATATGGAACGAGTGCATTAGATGTAATCATTAAATTCTCCTTTACCGACGGTGACCAGCTTATTAAAAACTTAATTTTAACTTAAAGAAAATTTTATATTTATTTTTCTCACCCCCTTGCTTTTTAAGCAAAAATCCGTTCTAATATCGTCCGTAAAACACACACAATGAAGGCCGTAAAATGTCTCTCCGCCCTATATTTTATGACACTGAAACAACAGGTATTAGTGCTGAAAGAGATCGAGTCATCGAACTCGCTGCATATGACCCAGTTAAGGACAAAAGCTTTGTTCAATTAATCAATCCCGAGTGCCCAATTCCTCCGGAAGCTACTGCAATTCATCATATTACGGATGAAATGGTCGCATCAGAACCTAATTTCAATGATATTACCGAATCTTTTGTGGAATTTTGCCAAGGAGACACGGTTTTAATTGCCCACAACAACGATGGCTTCGACATACACTTCCTCCGCAAAGAATTCCAACGCTGCGACAAAGAAATGCCCGATTGGAAATTTCTGGACAGCTTGAAATGGGCCCGACGCTATCGTCCCGACCTCCCCAGGCATAGCTTGCAATTTCTGCGTGAAGTCTATGGATTTCCAGCAAACAACGCCCACCGTGCTCTCGACGACGTAATCATCCTTCACAAAGTCTTTCAGTCTATGGTTGATGATTTATCTATGGAACAAATAATGGAGCTCATGAGTGTATCTAAAGCCATTACACGGATGCCTTTTGGAAAACATCAGGGCAAGCCGTTGGACAAAATTCCTAAAGACTATATCAGCTGGCTTGCAAAAAGTGGTGCTTTTGAGAAAGAAGGAAATGAAGAACTCAAAGCTAGCTTCGAAAAAATTGGCTTTCTTAAAGTCACTGCTCCATCGAAGTAGATTTATACTTATGAGAAAATTATAAACCTCTTCTGTATTTTCGATGGCTATTGATAAGAGTAAATAAACACCTGGGTCTGATAAATGCGAGTTAATTTGATGCTTGGATGTACCAAGATTTTTTTGTCTGTGCAAGTGCAGGGATCTCCAGCATACTTAGAAAGTAGCTGAGATCTCATCTTCAGAGAGCCCAAATATTAATACCTCCTTTTCTCTCTAGAAAATCATTAAAATATGTGCGTGTTATTGTTTCATCTTAATAAGAGGTCCTAAGTTGATAAAAATACTTTCCAAGCTCCTTGTCTCTTTATCTTTCATTTTTCTGTATACCAGCATCCTATCCGCGACAGAGGAGCCCGCTTCATTTGGAGGCCTGTCAGTACCTTTAATCACTCCATTTCAAATTGAAAACCCCTCCCATGTGGACCTAAAAAAATTTGAAGAGCTTTTAGAACACTACTCCCATACTCCTGTAGACAGTCTTTATATTATTAGCGGAGTTGGTGAACGGGAAAGAATCTCTTTAGATAATAAAAAACAAATGATTGACCTTGCTATCAAGTTTCAAAAATATGAAAAAAAAATTCTTGCAGGTGTTACGAGTCCAGAAAGTACCGAAGAAACTTTGCTCTTAGCCCAATATGCCGATAAGGCAGGTTGTGATGGAATTGCTGTAATTACCCCTGGTTTTACTAGAGAAAAGCAAGATCTTGAAGATGGAGTAAAAAAGATAAAAGACCAAAAACTACTCTTAGAGTACTTCTCAGGAGTAGCAGAGAGTGTTCACTGTTCTCTAGTCCTATGTGATCAATGGCTCGAGGTAGAAGTCGCTACTTTTAACACGCTTCAAGAAAGATTCCCTAATATTGTAGCTATAAAAATTTCTGAATCCGAGGGCATCGAGCATACAAAAAAAATGATACAAGGCTCCCAAGGAGATGCCATCGTTCTGGCAGGCTTTGAGACACAGGTTTATAAAGCTTTCAAAGTAGGCGCAAAAGGTGCTGTTGTCAGCGGCGCTAATTTATACCCCGAACTCCTTGCTGACTTAGTATCCTCCTGCCAAAAGGGATACTGGAGACATGCCTCCCTTTTACAGTTCAAAGTTAGCTATTCATGGGATCGTCTCTCTGAGTTGGGGCCTTGGACAAACGCTATCAAGCATTTGATTCATAAAACCAGGGGTATCACCCTCCCTGAGATGGAGTCCAATCCTCTTATCTCCGAGAAAAATGAGGCTATTGAGCGATATTTCAAAGAGCTTGATCAACTCTACAAATAACTTGCTTCACACGTGCTATAATTTTCAAGGACAAGAACTCCTTCAGGCTTAAAAGCATAAGGCATTGACAGCTGAATATAGCGGGTAAATTCTTCTATCAGAGTTTCTTTTTCCCGATAGATAAATAAATACGAAGACTTACTGTCATAAAAAAAGAATTGCCCGCTTTCTTCAGAAATCCGGCAGAGAACAGTATGTGAATGGCTCTTTTTTTTACTACTCCCATTCAGGAGAAAAGCCGCCTCTCCCTCTCCCTGCAAAATACTCCTTAAAGTTCTCATATGAAGTTCTTTCTGCGCAGAATCTGAATTAAATAAAAGAGCTATATTTGATTCCTCTTTGGGCAAAAGTGAATACAAAGCGTCCAAAATTTCTTCATTTTCACCCTCTTCTCCAGTAAAGAAAAAAACGGGTCAGAGGTGGGGTGACACAAATGGGGCTAAAATCCCATGGCTTCCCCCTCAATTCTTCCGGTTAAAACTCGTCCCATTTTTAAAGAGATTTTTTTGAGTATTGAGCATATTTGTTTTATGGGTTTTCCAAGCA
>JBLFWS010000262.1:0-3592 GCA_047611865.1 Chlamydiales bacterium | reverse complement strand
AAAAAAAGCATAAGAAAGAAGAAGGGGTCTGACGGCCGACTGTACTGCATTTTTTCGAAGTGCAGCAGCAGTCGGCTCCTTATGGCGGAAAAATTTATGACACGAGAACATTTCTGGCTTTGAGCTGCTTAAGTAATGTAGGTGTGTCGGTATACTGCTCAGCGTCAATATTGTGCTTGCGGGCGGAGCTGACGTTTTCTGCCATGTCATCGATAAAAAAGCATTCTTCGGGGGGGCATTGTGCAACGGACAGTGCTGCTTCATAGATTTTTGGGTCGGGCTTTTTGGCCCCTACCTTATATGAGAGGACAAAATCGTCGAACCATTCGAGAACGGGGTATTGTTCTTTGATGAAAAAGAAATGTGCCTCGGAGACATTAGACAGGAGTACAAGGCGTTTATTCTGCTCGTTTAAAGACCGCACAAGAGGGAAAATAGAGGTATTGGGCCAAAAGATCTCATTGAAAGCTTTGAGAATCGCTTCGTGAGGAATACTTTTTCCACAGCGTAGTGAAAGATATTGGCAGAATTCTTCAGTGTTAATTTGACCTGTTTCGTACAAATCGTGAAGTCCGTTATGGAAAAGGGGGCTATCAATATCTTCAGGTTGTATTTCAAAGACTTCTGCCAACTGGCTTCTAAGCTTTTCAAAGCTCAGTTTGACAAGGACATTACCCAGGTCAAAAAATATGGTATTAATCATTGCGAGCTTTCCTTACTTACTGGAATTAAATCTGTATTATTAAGCCGGGAAATAAACCAAAATTGGGTTTCCGGAATTTTTTTTTGTATTCTCTCTGACCATTCACGGGCTTCTTCAACGGAGGAAAAGAGCATCGCAGCTGTTGCCAAGCCATCGGCAAGAGTGCAGTCTCTTGTGAGGACATTTGTACTGGCGACGGAGCTCGGTGAGGCTTTAAGAGCTCTTAGAGTCAGGGGATTAACGATGTGAGTATAAATGTCGGAATCCTCAGAACCAGGGATGACCCAGTATTGCCAGTAGTCACCGCTTGAAGCTATGGCATGATCGCTGATATTGAGATGGTCGATGGCGTGCTTGGGGTCGGGATCTCCAAGATTGCTGATAAATATGTTCCACGGGCGGTTTTCAGGGTGCATACCAGTGGCTCTAATTTCTCCACCCCACTCCACATAAATATTCTTGTACTCGGCCTTGTTGAGGTTTTCTACCAAAAGGTCGACACAAAGGCCTTTAGCAATACCCCCGAAGTCCATGCGGGTTTCGTCGTGGTCTTTGAAAAATTTATTTCCGTTAAGATGTATATTTTTCCATCCAATAAAAGGTGCAATTGCTGCAATTTCTTCATCGGAGGGGATTTCTCCCTCTTGCATCTTATTTTTCCAAAGAGCGTGAATGGGTTCTACGGTTGGATCAAAAAGACCCTCTGTCAGCTCTACGATTTCTTGTGTGCTCTTGAGCAGGCGGATGAGTTGTGGAGAAAGGGAGACCACTGTGTGAGAGGGGAGTTGGTTGAGACGAGAAACTTCGGACTCGGGATTCCAGTTGTTATATACTGTGTTCACCTCAGAAAAAGTTGCCGCAATGAGATCGTTGACCTCTGCGAACTGGCTAGGAGATAAGGGATCGCCAACGATGATTTTATAGTCGATGGTCATCGCATTGCCAGAAAAGAAAGTCGTCCGGGGGGAAGATCCCTTAGGCTCTTCGCAGGAGCTGAAAAGAAACAGCAGACAAAGTATAGCTGTCAAGATCCTCATACGGGGACAGTCTTCCTCCTCTCATAACTGAGAACGGTATTGTGTAGCAGCATGGCAATGGTCATAGGTCCAACACCACCGGGAACGGGTGTTATATGGGAACAGCGGTCTTTTACCGCTTCGAAGTCTACGTCACCAACAATGCGGTAGCCTCTTTTGGAACTTGGATCTTCTACTCTGTTGATCCCAACATCAATAACGACAGCCCCTTTTTTAACCATATCTTCTGTGATGAAAAGAGGTTTTCCAATAGCCCCAATCAGAATATCGGCAGTACGGCAGATTTCCTTAAGGTTACGGGTGTAGCTGTGGGCTACGGTAACAGTGGCGTTGCAACGTGGAGCTCTTTGCATCAATATAGCGGCGGTGGGTTTGCCAACAATATTACTTCTGCCTACGATCACCACATGCCTACCTTCAATGTCAATGTCACAGCGGTCGAGTAGTACTTTTATACCGTGTGGAGTGCAGGGCAGGAAGCCCGTATTGTTTCCTATGAGCATTTTCCCTACGTTGATAGGGTGAAATCCGTCAACATCTTTTTCAGGGGAAATTGTTTCAATGACTTTGTCCACAGAGATATGTGAGGGAAGGGGGAGCTGGACGAGGATGCCGTCAATTTCGGGATCGTCATTGAGTTTTTTTATTTCTTGTAAAAGATCTTCTTCACTGATGCTAGAAGCTAGTGGGAGGTCTATAGAGTTCATGCCAATTTTGTGGCATTGCTTGGCTTTCATTCCAACATAGACTTTGGATGCGGGATCGTCTCCGACCAGGATTACGGCGAGTGTGGGTTTGCGGTCAGTGAATCCGTTAACTTTTGCACGGGTTTCTTCCTGAAATTCCTGGGCAATAGCTTTGCCGTCGATGATCATGGGTCTTCTCCTTTAATGAGGCCTTTTAAGGCTAAATGATCGGTGGCGTTTTGGTCTCAAGTTTAATAGTATAAAGGGTAATGTAAAACAAGAAAAAGCGTACACACTATCCACTAGAGTCATTAAAATTACATCTGTTACAATCCATTTCAAAGTGATGGCAAAACTCAAGCCTAAAGAATACTGAAAGAGCAATTGTAGAAGGGTAGAGGTAACAGAGAAGAATGCTGTTAAGACAGGGAGCGTGGAGATGCTGTCATCGTAGAAGTTTTGTTTGCGTGCGTATATCAAGACGGTGCTAAAGCAGTAATTAAGGGCATGCATTCCGAACATCTGGCTAGAAGAGAGAAGGTCGAGAACTAGTCCACAGGAAAACGAGACCCAGAGGCACAGAGTAAATGGAAGCCTATAGTAGCAAGTAACAATGAGGGGAGCGTAAAAAGCTAACTTTATACCAGGGTAGAGAGCATCGCCAAAAAGTACAGCAAAGGTAGCAAGGAAAAAATAAGGAAGTAGCGAAGGGCCGTTACGGTGTCTCATGGGAATCCAGTTCCTAAGCTCCCTTAGAAAAAATATGACAGGGATAGAGCAAGAGCAATTCTTGAAGTTGTTTCGGTATACATGCCGAAGTTTACTTGTCTATAAATTATCTTCTTATTACAAACAAAGCAAGAATAAAAAGGAAAAAGCAGTCACGGCTCAATGCTGTCAAATTAGTGGGTTTTTAGTGGAGTTTTGTAGGGGAATTGTATGAATAACTTATAAACAAGATGACAGGATCATCCTTGTACCCATAACTTTTTTTGACAAAAAAGCCTTTATGCTATCTTTCTCTACCAAGCAATTTTGATAACGTGTAACAGTGAGATTTAATATGGAAAGCTGGGTGGAGTCTGAACTAAAAAATTCGAACTTGGGAGACAAAAGGATTGATAAATGAAATGCAAAAATCATGCAGGCTTTAAGTGAAGAACCTG
>JBLFWS010000261.1:0-3694 GCA_047611865.1 Chlamydiales bacterium | reverse complement strand
ATTTTACTCCTGAAACCCCAAAAGCATGATAAAGCAAAGAAGTAGACATAGACCCCTCCCTTTGGTTTTGACTGTCTATCTCTATGCAAATGCTATGCCTCTAGGGATACTAGATGCGGATGAACCTATAATTTACACAAACCTAAAATACCGGACCTGACTCTCGCTATGCTCGGATTCGACCCGGCCTACATAATGCCACGCCTCTGCCGCTCAGAAAAATTTTACATTTCACTTATTACAAATTGAAATTAGACTACGATCTGAAGCTATCACTACTCCAAAAATAATTTACCTCCACTTATAGTTCCCTCCCCTGCTCTTAAGATAACGCACAAAACACTGTAGTTATTTCTTTGATTTTGCCAAAGTACGGCTATGGACAATAAAGATTTTGAAATAATACTCATTAGCCATACAGAGCATTCAACGATGCTGGACCCTTCTTCTGTCCCAAAAGGAGAAGTTAATAATGCGTTGAAGCTATGGAACTTACTGACTAGCAACGGCTATCAGGTAGCCAACATACAAGACTACCATGAGCTATTCGGTATACACAGTATGGAAGACGAGAACGCACAGGTTCTCGAATCTCTGAAAAAGCTGAATATCGACTTAGCCATCGCTGGTGAGGAGATGATCGAAGAGAGCAACACGCCATGCATCCAATCGTTTCTAGAAAAAATCTCTAAAAGAACAGACCCTACAAAAGAGACGATCCTCTTTCTACTCACCTGGCATATCAATTCCTTACCCGTAATTGCCACAGGAATTCATCACCGCTTCCCCCTAGTAGGAAAAAGCTACTGTAACTTTCCCGGTGAATACACTTACTCAGGCTTTCCCTATCTTGAATGTTATCAAGGTCCCGACCTTCTTATTTGCGAATCTCTTCTAGCAGCCATAGAAGGCATCCGTGTAGGCCTCCCCCCATGGAAGTTCATGTACCTTCCGCACATATCTCCCCCTGAAGCAGTAAAAATTCTGGCTTTACCTGATGAGGAAAAAGCCTCCTACAAAGAAAGGTATATACAGCAGCTTGCCCAAGACAACAAAAAAGACATCCACTATGACGAGGACACTGTCGTAATTGGCTACCCTGTACGCTTTGCACGACGGAAAAATGTAGAGATGCTAATAGAGGCCGTCAGTGAACTGCGAAAGTCCTACCCTAACTTGCTATTAGTACTAAAGGGCGACTATGATCCCGAAGGTGATTTTCGTGTTCAGTATTCGGATAAACTCTCCATGCTAATGCGGGCCGCAGAAAAGGAGCCTTGGTTCCTATGGGATAGGAGCTTTACCCCTTACCCCGAAGTCCTTCGTATCTTTTCCTGCTTTGACATCTGCGCATATATTTCCGGAGCAGAAAGTGGGAACAACACAATCATTGAAGTCGCCTCTCTAGGAGTACCTTGCATCGTTCTCAACGCCAGCACCTGTCCATACATGTATAAAGACATGGCCTGCTTCGTAGAAGCTGGCAACCAAATTCTCGGTGTCTGGATCTACCAGCAACCCGACCTAAAAGACCTAAAAGAAAAGCTTGCTCACTTTATCAAGTCCCCAGAAGAAAGACGTCAATTTGGAGAAAAGGCACGTCAAATAGCCGCGGAAAGATACGGAGCCCATAAGACTTTTGATAGAATGTCCCTACTTTTAGAAGCTGTACATAGTTTGCATCATAAAGACCAAGATTTTGAAAAATACAAGAACCTGCTTTTAGAACAATTGCACGACGATTTAATGGAATATGGCTTAGACCCTACGGAGATTCTTCATGGTTCAAGTAGCTGACACAAGTAATTTGTCCAAACTCCTACATAACATCCTCTCTCTACATAAGCAGCAGCTCGCAGCAGTAGATGAATATTACTGCCGCATCCAAGGTCTTTCCAGCCTCAACTACTTATTGCAGCTACAAACCCCAAAGATTCACTTTGTAGGACTATCCCAAGATGACATTGACTACACAAAACTTCTTCTAGAACTTATAGAGATAAGCCCCTTACACCACGAATTCATTTCTCGTATATTCTGTCGCCCAGTGGAAAATTTAACTGTAGAAAATCAGTATGCTTTTCTTGCTCAAGACTATTCTCAGGAAATTCTCGAAAGTACCCTTTCACTACTTTCCGAAGAATCCAGAAGGTGCTTTAAACAGTTTCTACAGCCCTACCTTCCCGGATATGTCCTATTCGGAACAGAGGGCTGCAGACGCCTCCTCCCTTGCTGGCCTACAACAGAGAACGTACCCTTCTCCTGCCAAGCAACGATGGGAGAGAACTTTCTCGGGGAATTAGAACCCAACACTAATACCTTTTTCTTTGGCAGTGGCTGGCTCACCGAAGAGCAAACTTTCCAGCATGTGAAAGCTATTTTGTCTGGAGTAGAGAAAACATTTTCCGTATCAGGGTCTTCTGCAGAAGATTGGTGTTCTATAATAAACTTCCACAGTGTCACAGCAGCACACATGGCCATACAACCCGACGAAGAAAGCCTCAGCATATTTCAAAGTTCCTTGGACGAAGATGGCGGCACCCTTCATATCATCACCGAAAATCACGGCATCAAAACATTGAAAGCTTAGCCTCGTCTCGCTTTATGGGGCTTCGCTCTGAGTAATGGAATAAAATGAGAAGCCAGCTCTGCAAGAGCGTAATATCAAACTTGTCAGTATCGAGATATTACGCTCTTACAGAGATGAAAAACTCATTTGTGCTCTACTCAGGGCGTTGCCCCAATGTCATTAAGTTAAGGCGTAAAGATCTGGTTTTAAAATTTTTGTGGGTAAAAATAAAATTTCATGGCATCAAGTTTAGCTTCAGAAACACGACTAACTTTAGCTAATCGGAGATGCCATGAAAAAAACTTCGCATATTCTAGAACAAGTTCGAAATTTCCTTCACTCAAAATAATTTCTAACAATCAGCCATAGCACAAGCTCATGCTAAGCTATCTCCCAAAGAATTTATCGCTTTAAATGAGATTTTAACTCGAGAGTTTTATCTAAATAATACAATCAACAAGTTCCATGGCTTAACTATTCTAGCAATTGACGGAAGTACTTTGGAGCTTCCACTCGGTAGCCAACAAATTCTCTGCAAATCCGGTGGAGCAACTAATCACACTGAAATCTGCATTCCGATGGCAAGGACATCTACTCTTTACGACTCCCTAAATGGGGTTGTTCTGGATGCAATTTTAGCTCCATATGCCAGCGACAATACTAAATGTGATGAGAGAAGCTTAGCTATTCAACATCTTAAACAGTTACAAACTCATTTCTTACAAGAAGAATTAGAAAAAACTCTGGTTATATTCGATAGAGGCTATCCATCTGCTCCACTCATAACTTATATGCTAAAACATAACATTCCGTTTTTAATGCGTGTTAATAGCAAATTTATGAAGGAAGTCGATCAGGCCGTTTCCTCTGGAAATCGAGATAGCATCATCACGTTTTTAGTAAAGAGAGCAGTTGAAGCTAAGAAGTTACTGAAGAGTTCTTCCCAAATTTAAATCTCAAAGAGAAGCTTGCTTTTAGGGTAATCGTAGTTGAATTAAAAAATGGTGTAATAGAGGTTTTGCTCACATCCCTAATTGACAAAAGCAAATAACCCTACCATATCTTTTCAGAGCTCTATTTTTGTAGATGGGACATCGAAGAAAATTACAAGTTGTACAAAGTTTG
>JBLFWS010000260.1:0-3762 GCA_047611865.1 Chlamydiales bacterium | reverse complement strand
TATCTTAACGGAAAGTTTAAAATAGACATAATAGAGTATGAGGGAATCAGCTTCTTTTTGCCTAAATATAAAATTTTAATAATAGCAAAAAAGCAACTCATAGTAATTCCTTGAGGTATTTTTTTTCTTGCATTTTGATAAAAATATAATATAGTCTACCGTCGCGTTTTCTATAATAATATGAAGGAGATTGCTTTGCCTGGTTTTGTTCAATCTTGTATAGACGGCATGAAAGCCGCACCGTCTCGAATTGTAGCATTTTTAGTCCATCCAGCACTGATTACAACCACGTCCGTCGTGGGTATTGTGACTGCAGGGGTGGCCTTTGGTGGAGCCTATGGGTCAACTGAGATGGCTTGGCTCATTGTTGCGGGGACAGGAGTGTATGACGTTTTGGCAATTGGGGCTAATGCAGGGATGGCATCCGTAAGCCTAGAGCACTGGAAACGTGTTAGAAAAAAAATTAACGACAAGATTAATCCAGAACAGCTTGAGAATCTTAAGACAGCTTTAGTTAATCCAGATCCTTTGTTGGGCAGAGTACGTTGGATTCCACAGAGTATTCATGAGGCCAACTCACCAGGAATTTGCAGTGACATTGGTCGAGCAATAACGCTTGGTAAAGTAGGTGAACAGAATTCAGGTATTTTAGCAAATGTCTTTGGTAAGATTGGTGATGTTATGGCCCCTGTTTCAGAGGCCACTTTACTTATTCCAGTACCTGTTCAGGTTAAATTATTCACACAACTCTTTGCGCCTGTTGCAAATGATATGGGAGAGCATCTTCGCCAGCAGCATAAAGATCATGTGGAAGAAGTAGAAAATAATTTAACTCATAAATGGTCGAGACTAGCTGTTGGAGCTGGATTTTTGGCCTCTGGAGTTAGTATTGGAATAGGTTTGAAAGGGGAGATATTGACGATTCCTTTAGCGACATATTCTTTAGCTTCCGAGGTCTATGAGTGGCAGATAAATAGCCATGAGCATGAGAGTTTGAGACAACGCTTTAATCACTTCTTGGAACAACCGAACTCTATCAAAGCTAAATCTGTTGCAGAGCATGTTTATAGTATAGCTGCAGCTCTCACGACAGCTGGTGTGGCTATGGCTCTAAAGATGGAAGAAGAGGATCATAATCCCATACTTGGAAAGGTTCTGGGAAGTGTAGCTATTGCAGCATCTTTAGCAAAAGTCAGCCTAGTGTGGGCGGCTGACAGGTCTCTTAAAAATCAAATCATGGGTGAACTATCCACTAATTTGGGGATTTCCACTGATGATATGGAAAAAAGGGAACTTGAACTCTACTCCAGAGTTATGGATTGGAATGGAGTAGCTAGTGTATACGGGCGTTCTGACATAGAGATGGGCCAGCTTAGACCTTCTACTCCAGTGGTGTCGCCTAGTGAATTTGTCGAGATTGTTATTGATGATACGAATGATGTTTCAGCAACTATAGGAACTTATGGAGAGTTTAGCTCTCCACATCCTGTGCGGCCATTTGGCTAAGTATGAAGGTAGGCGGATTATTCTCCGTCTGCTACTAATTGGTTCATCAGCTGGTGAATTTCCCAGGACTCATCTTTTACGTGTCCGATTCCAGTATTAATGTTACTTAATATTTCTAGTCGATCGAATATGGACTGTAAGATGTTAGCGATCCTATCCAACTTACTGTTTTCGTTATTGGAATTCTCTTCATCATCATCTCTTTGCCCGAGATTACGAGCTTGAAGATCTATTGATTCGCTTGAGCTTTCCGCCAGATTGTTGGTATCTGTGAGAGTTCCCAGATCTCTTAAAGCTCCTCTTAAATGAGGCATGGCTGTTTCGGTAATCGCATTTCCAGTGCTCGTTGGTGCCGCATAGGCATTTTGTAGTCCCTGGGTCAGGCATAAGCTTGCTACCAGGATCGGTTTCCAAATATTCATCTTAAGCTCCAAAAAAGTTGTGAAAGGATTCTAATAATTAGTCCTGTTTGTTTTGTCAACGCTATTTCTCCAATGAGTAAAGGCTTGACAAGTTTTTGTGGGTAAATTACATGGGTCTGTTTATTTGTGTAATCAGGGAAGATTTTATGGCTTTGGACGTAAGTACATTTAACTGTCCCATCACTCATGAGTTTATGGGAAATCCTGTGAGCTTGGGTTGTGGGCATAGTTTTGAGAAGACGGCATTGGAGAGGTGGTTTCTGGAAGGTCAGAAAACTTGTCCTGTGGACCGTCAAATAGTAAATTCGGAGGAGATAAGCTATAACGAAGGGTTGGCTGAAAGGATACACATCTATGTCCAGAGTCACCCCGAGCATTTGGAAGGAGAGACTCTTCCTGACAAAAATACAGATTTGAGTGGGGTCAAGGCTGCTTTACTCAAAGCTGATGCCCACGTTATTGAAATGCCCGAAGTGCTGCTTAATCCTGAAGGGGTTTTGGATCCTGTTTCAGCAGCATTAGCCGTAATAAGGCAGAGGGAAGAAGAGGCTAATCTGAGGCAGTTCTGGAGAGTGATGGCTTGTGGCGTTTGTTTTGCTGTTGCCCTTTTTGTGTTTATGCCAAGAGGGACGTGGTGCTGGAAAAATTTGAACTTCTTACTGTATAATTGAAAATGTGTTAAACTTTGTTCTTGTTTAATTAAAAATTTAGGGTTATCTGCTGATGTTTTGGTCAAAAGTTGTACGGTTTATTGTCAGGCCTCTTTCAAAGCTTACTTTGCGCTTGGCAGGTTGGAAAGCATTTCCTGTGGCAGCTGATATGAAGAAGGGTATAGGGATTTTGGGCCCTCATACATCTACATGGGATTTATTGGTCGGTGTGAATATCGTATTGGCTAGCAATTCACCACTTAAATGGGTTGGAAAAAAGGAACTTTTTCGTGCTCCTTTTGGATCTATGCTTCAGGCATTTGGAGGTATTCCTCTAGACCGTGAAGCAGCTAGAGGAACTGTTGACAAAGTGGTTTCTCTTTTTGAGCAAAAGGATGAATTTATTTATGGGATTTCTCCTGAGGGAACGAGAAAGAAGACAGAGTATTGGCGTAGTGGATTTTATCATATTGCTCTGAAAGCCAAGGTTCCTCTTTTGTTTTTTTACATGGATTATGGAAAAAAAGAAGGGGGCTATGGAGGGCACTTTATGCCTACGGGAGATCAGGAAAAAGACCTGGAGACGATAAAACAGTTTTATTCAAAAATTACCCCAAAAAATCCCGAGTGCTTTTCACCGATTCGTTTTAAATAAAAATAGTTAATATTTAAAAGCTTATAGTAAGAGTCTGTACAATCGGTCCTCTATACCCATCGTGATTGAAGAATCGGCTTGTCATTAATTTTTGAAAAATTGCACCATACTCTCATGCTTACAAATGACGAGCGAGAGCTACTAAAGATTCAACACCGCATGGAGCGAGACGGCCGAATACGAGATCGTATAAAAGCTGTTTTACTTCGAGACAAAGGCTGGACCTATAAACAAATTGCCGACGCCCTGTTGCTATCTGATGATGCAGTCCAAAAGCATGTTCAAGAGTTCGCTGAATCACGTAAACTGAAGCCTGAGAATGGTGGAAGTAAGGAACGGCTATCATCTAAGCAGTCGGAGACTTTACGTAATCACCTTGAAGAACACACTTATCTCTATGTTAAAAGTATCGCTTGTTACATAGAGGTCATGTGGGCCGTAAAATACTCAGTAGCTGGTCTTACCCAATGGTTGAAAAGAAACGGATTTTCTTATAAAAAACCCAAATTAGTCCCTGGAAAGGCTGATC
>JBLFWS010000259.1:0-3779 GCA_047611865.1 Chlamydiales bacterium | reverse complement strand
TCGATTACTTTGCCTGTATAGTCACTTATTACTTGTGACCAGTCGGATAGATAGGAGGCATCGAATAGAAGCGTAAGGGCTCTAAATAGATAAATGAGGACGAATATTCCACCTATCCATGTCATTGAAGGAAGGCTCTTATTCCAAGGCTCTTTTTCTTCAGGGGGTTCTATGATTTCGTCAAAGTGCTCACCAAGGTAGGCGCCTAATATCCAAGGAGAAAAAGAAAAGGCGACGATGATAGAATCCCAAAATGTTTCGATATTTGTAATGGGATGTATGGAATAATGTGTAAATGCCAGCAGTAAAGCTGGAAGACCGAGATAAAGCATAAAGGATGTAAAAAGCACTCCGGGTAACACGATCAACCAATTGATAATGTTTTCATAAATCAACAGAGTGATATTTGAGAGGGTCTCAACTCCCCAAAGTATTGTCATGAGAATTCTAATCATCTGGACGCCGGAGAAAGTAGTTAAGTTCTATTCTTTCTTATAAATATCGGCATTTTTAATCTTTTCTAGAGATCTATTTCTTTAAAGTACTTAGAGTCTTAAGCTCTTGACCTTGGACTTTCTGAACTTAAGTTTCATTTACTAATGCCGAAATTATATACCACTATCGGCCACAAACTTGCATTTCTGGCTTGAGTTTTTTTGTCTGGGTAAGCGTGGAGATCGAAGTAAATGATAGTATATTAACGAGATCGAACGCGATGCCAGGCAAAAAGATCATGTCGGAAATGTAAGTTTGTGGCCGATGATGGTACAGATATAGGAAAAATACCTCTAATTGTGTGGGTGGTATGAATTTGAAAAAAGATGAAAGAATTCTCGAAATTTTCCAAGTCCACTCTTACATGAACTTAGCTCTATCGATAGCAATTGCATTTGCGACGACGGTCTTTTTGTATTCTTCTAGACTAGAATATCTTTTTATGTCCAAAATTCTTCTCGCAATTTCTGTTTATTTGTTAATTTTCAGTAAATTGTATCACTACAATCAACTATACTTAATCACAACAATGAAAGTGTGTATTCAACAAGGTTTGGTTTTTGGTGGAAAAGTAGAGATACCTTTTGGATTGATCAGGGATATCGTTGTAAGTCAAAGTCTACTTCAAAGGTTATTTAATGCAGGAAACCTCTGTGTTGTTACCGAAAAAAACAAATACTTTATGTTCAGGATTTCTGATCCATACCTTGCTCAGGAGTTGATTCAGAGGCAGGTATTTAATAAAAAGAGCATGGGATCAATACCTAAGGATGTCTTTCCTGGTTTAATTGAGAGATAGTTTTTAGATTTTTCTATCATAGGTCATGTCTTCAAATATTTCTAAAAGGCTTCGAGACTCTCAGCAACCATTGGGAGGTTAAATTCATTTGTAATCTCTAATGGGGTTTTGCCCCTGTCGTCTCTTTCAGAGAAATTTGCTCCCATGGTAAAGAGAATGGGGATTGCTGCTGCAATAAGTTTTTCTGAGATGTTGTGGCCGTGAAGAATATGAAGGCAATTCGTTAGGGAAGCGCAAAGGCCAAGTGTAGGGGAAAGATAATTTGGAGAAAGAATTTTCTTCAGGGGTGCGCGTCCAGCAAAGATTGGATAGTTTGTTACTCGACTAACTCGTTGTGAGAGAGTGCTACTTGCATTTTCAAGAAAACTTAGAGCAAGCGCACCCTCGACTTCATCATGATCAACAAAGTGATTAGCTTTCTGTGCTACGAAATCAAGAACTAAAACAAATGGTCTTTCAGGTAGGTGTTCAAGCATTATATACCGTAAGTGTTTGGTTTTATAGATTATATACTTGAGTGGCGAAATGTAATATATTTATTTCTAAATGAGTAAGGCAGCCTTTTATGTGCTGTATAGCCTGACTATTTGCTCTATCTTATCAAGAGGCAAATCGTTAAATTCAGCTATGGAATAGTCAGTGCCTTCATTAACATCGGGCAGCATATTAGAGTCTATCCAACTATTGATTAGTGTTTGCCTAATATGGAAGGGGTCCGCAAATTCTAGAATGCTTGAGATATCGCTTAATTCTACATCAAGCTCAGTAGCATAACATGAGAGGAGTTCCTCAGGGGAAGCATTGATTAGGAAAAGTAGATTCTCATCTTCAATTCCCAGTGCTTCTTCCATTTCTTGAATAGAAATAAGGCCAGGGAAATTTATGGCAAAGGGTAGGTAGGGGTAGCTGGACTCGACCCATCCTTGCATGAGTGTTATTGCGGAGTCTTTGTTTATGGGGTTTTCTTCTAAATATATGTATGGGGGGGCTGTTTCACTAGTAAATGAAAAGGACCCCTCTTTCAAGGCATTGGCGATTGCTGCAGATCCCTCAGGGCCGATGTTATTTGCACTCAAGTCGAGTTTTCTTAGAGGGGGGTTGCCATGACGAGGCAGACAGTGCGCTAATGCTCTGACGAGGCTTATACAAGAGTCGTCAGAAAGGTTGCGGTTGGAAAGATCAATCTCCAGGCAGTAGTTTTGATAGACCCCGAAACCTTGTTCTGAGGCTTTGTCATTAGAGATATATTGATCAATAGCTTGTTCCCATTCCTCGTCAGACATTCCTTCGGTAACGTCCAATGTTTTTTCAAACCATTGAATAAGGTTGAGAGGTAGTCCTCCATTCCCAATGAAATTGACCATAATATTTCTCCTGATTTGAAGCGAAATTTTGGGATTCAATTTTCGGATAGTAGTTTTTTTGAAACATTTTTTGAAACTACTATATGGAGTTACGCTATACATTTCCCACAATTCTGTGGTATACCGAAACAATTCTTAAACTTGTTTCAGCATAAGTTTGGGGCATAACAAGAGGGTATATTATGATTCGAAAATTGATATTTTTGATTTTGCTAATTTTAGGCTTTGGGTATTGGTACAAAGATACTGTTATTGAAGTTGAAGGCAATCAATTCACAGCTGCACAACTATACCAGAGTCTGATCCCTTATGAGTGGTTGGATAATTTGCAGGATGTTGAAGGGTTAAAGAAGCAGGCAAAACAGAAGATTGCAGATTCTCGAAAACATTTTGAAGGGGATGGAGATAATTAGACAAGCAAGTTTTGTAAAACCTTATATCTTAATGAATCCTTAATAAATGGTTTAAGTGTCCTTTATGTATGCATGATATAATTTATATTATACATGGAGGATATTCATAATGTTCAAAACAGTACAGATGGCTAGGCAGTGGGAAGCTCCAGACAGAACGCACTTTTCCAGGCAGAGGTCTAACTGCGGGTCAGGTTTTAAGGGTTATTGATGGCCAGATGGATACTCTACAAGAGAGATTGAAAGAGGATATTGATAAATTAAGCCGAATTTCTACGATGACAGTAGGAACTTGTGCTACGATCACTGGTTTTTTTGCTTTGTCTCTTGCTCCTCCACCGATTTCTATACCGATAGTGTTTTCAGCTTGGGGCGGTATTTTAGCCTCAAAGAAGTATGCTAAAAATCATGCGGTCCGAGAATTTAAAAAGGAATTCGGAGCTGAGGTTACTAACTTTAAGCATCTGCAAGAAAATTTAAGAAATTCTCCAGATATCATTTTGGGAAGGGATCAGATAAAAAAACTGATAAACTGTCTTAGACCGAAGAGTGCAGAATGCATTTTACGGCCTTTGATAGGGAAAATGGGCATGGTTCAGAAAGAGGCTTTTTTAGGTAACAAAAAGGGTTGTGGGATCATGCCGTTAGAATATGTCTAATTGCCAAAATTGCGAAGGCTAAATCGAGAAAAGTAAAGCTATGCTTAAG
>JBLFWS010000258.1:0-3791 GCA_047611865.1 Chlamydiales bacterium | reverse complement strand
GAAGCAGTTAAAGATTTCTGAGGAGATCCAGCCATAATGTAAACTCACTTTGGGATGATTAAGCCTCAGAGTTTACGAAATCAAATTTTAAATCTCCTCTCAAAAATTCCCAGCGGGAATTGCTGTTCTATTGATGATATTGGTCATTTAGATACTAAAGAACATAGAGAGAAGGAATCAAATAGTACATCAGTAAAAATAGCAGCCACTGCTCTTCGGGCTTTTAAGCATGGGTCAAGAATCTTCGCGGATTTCAGTGGTCGAACCCAAAATTTGGACGACAATCCCCATTTTAACGATTTTCTTTCCCCTCACTCCCCAGCTAGTGAATCCTCTACACACAGCACTTCTCCAAGCATGGTCGGTCCTAACACTCAATCCAAACGTCTTGTGAGATTATTAAACCAATTAAAGATTAAATCATCTCTGGAATTACAAGTCTTAATGGAGCAAAACTCTAACGAAATCCTGAAAGCGTTCTCCCCTGATCAAAGTCCGGATAAATCATTCGAGATATTTAAAGATGCTATAAATACTTTCGAAAAAACAACTGATATTAAGATCGGCTTCTCTGCGACAAAAACCCGTAACCACTTCAACTCAATGATGAGAAAAGCTGATAGTATGCCCTCCATGATAGGAGAAAAGGCTATACCCGCAAGAGGAAGTATAAATGTGTTAATGTCTGACATCGATAGAATACAGGAAAGTTATGACAGGCTTGATGCCTCAAGAGCAAAGGTTAAGGAAACTTCAAGCATACTAACTGCACGCATGAAAAAAGGAGGTGTAGTTTCCGTACCACGTGTCGTTATCGGAGCCGGAGATTCAGCAACTTCATTATGGATAGCCAAGTATGGCCAAGACCATAAACAAGACCTTACTAGGAGCACTGAGATGCCAGATACCCTTTTCTTAGCGAAGAACCAGGGAATTTGGGGACATGATTATACTTTGGCACAACCTCACAATCTTTTGGAGCGTCCAGGAGTAGCAAATCCGCATGATTTTACCCGAACATCCACTTACAAAAGCAACAACTACGTAAATGCCAGACACTTGCGTCAATCCAACGATCTCATTCAAGGGCAATCCAATATGCCAATACTGCCCTCAACTGTAGAAACCGTAGAAAAAAAATCTAATCACGAAGACGATTGGGAATGCTCTGATCGTAACTATCGAATCAAAATTAACTTAACTGATGAAGAAGGGCATAGATACGTCTATACTGATTCCGTTGAAATATGCGCGGGTCTTGGGGTTGGAAGGGATATTTTTCCAGGGAGTTATATTAGTCCGAAAGCCTACGCCGAATTATCCATATTTGATCCAGAAAAAGGATTTACTCCTATCTGTGATGGTAATCGATTTATGTTAACTTCGGAAGAGGAACAAGGGGAAAAAAATCGAGTCATCATCAATTACGGGGGTGGTGGAAATGCAACAGCTTGTTATAGAAAGGCAAACTTTGATCAAGATAGAGGGGTAAGAGATCTAAACACAGACGAACCCGTAAATACCGTCCATTGGTTTTCAAGAAATGGTTTCGGAGATGCAGGCTATGGAACAAAGGCTACAGAGGCCGTCAAACACGCAGCTCGAGAGGATAATAAAAATAGCCTGAATTACGGGGAGTTATCCAAAATAGAGAAAGACCCTGATAGCGGCAAGCTTAAAGTCACCTTCACCGTCTATACCCCGGTAGATCCAGATGAACATCAAACCGAAGGTACAGTAATTATACGGAAATCACTAAATGGAGAAGATTTAATTGCTGTGGTAACTGAAGAAACGACTATCTGCGATCAGTTTATTTTTTCTACTGGTCAGGACAGCACAAAAGTCAGGCAGCTCACGAGTGAGCTTGGTGAATTAAAAGAAAAACGCACTTCGGATGTCGTAACAGGGGTATCAAATGATGACGGTGCCGTTACCTTTTATGGAGCAAGTGCTACAGCAGTACATAACATATTCCCTGAATTCAGAAAGGATATTATAAGAAATAACCTTTGCCCTGATGCAGAATGGCCCGGAGTCATGCCGCCATCTCGAGCTCAGGTTGCATATGCTGCAAGTCATGATACTGGAAGAATGGCCACTACTCTAAACGTGAATACAGACGAAATTGAATTGATAAAAACATCTTTACAAGCTAGTGGAGCTGATGAGTGGAAGGTTACTGCATTCGTAGCACAAATTTTGTTCAACCGTAAGATGAGTGATTCTGGAGTAACCCCGCAATTCCTCAGGCAGATTTTTGAACCTTTGCAATTTGGTGATGCAGTTTCTATTGTAGGCCTAACGAGCCTTCAAGTAAAATAGCCAATACCAAGCAGCTAAGCGATTCAAAAAAGGGACTGTTATCCGGATTTGAAACATCATTAGCTGGATCAGGAAGACTTGATAATACAGCAAAATTCCAACAAGAAGTCATAGTTCTCGATTTGGATTGAAAAATAAAAACGGGTCAAAAGAGGCTTAGCATTTGGACATTTGAGTTTTCTTAAGTGTCCAAATGTCATCCCAGTACTTCATTTCAATTAGATTTTCGGGTTGGGTGCTGATATTTTTCCGTCTGTTGAACTGTGGAGATCGAAACCAACCCGTTTGTTGTTAGTGAGATATCCACAGTTTGCTAGGCGGAAAAAGATCGGTGCTCAACCCGAAAATCGGATTGAAATGAAGTACTAGGCCAGACGTCGGTTTGTCAGGTTTGAACTAGCCGAACTAGTTCATCAACAAATATGAATGAGTATTGGTATGGCCATATTTTGATGCCAACTGAAGAGCTGTTTTACCATCTACCGTTGTGTCATAAGGGTCTATCCCCTTTTCACAAAGAAATTCAACCATATTTTGATGACCAAAAGTAGCTGCTATATGCAGAAGGTTCCATCCTTTGTGATTTGTAGATGAGAGTATGCTTTGATCGTGAAGGTGAAAAAGCTTAATAAAATCAACAGACCCCTCTTCCGCGACCATAAATATAGAAGGTGGCGGAGCATAGTCCCATTGTGGCTTTTCTTTGGGATCCACTCCTAATTCAAGAAGTGACTGAGCCTTTTCCAATTCATTATTTTTGATGCTGTACTGTAAAGGACTCATGTTGTCTCGCATTTTGGAATGTAGATTGACTCCCATCTCTTGAAGGCTCCTAAGAACGCCCTTGCGATTTCTGTCATATGCGTGAAATATGAGCGTACCTTCATTTTTTACAGTCCCACCATTCTTGTAGAGATGTTCAACTATTGCAGTCTCTCCTCTTTGCGCAGCAAGAAGTATGGGTGAGATATCACACTCTGTTGTGGAGTTTAATTTTTGAGCTTCAGGCTCCTTTTCCAACAATAGCTCGACCATTTCAATATCGCCTTGATGCACCGCATTGAAAATAGCAGAAACCAGGCTTTTCGCTTCTGAACCGTTGCTCAGGACTTCTGATAAAAGTTTTTTCTTTATCTCTTTTGAGTCACCTGCTTCTTTAAAAGTACTATATTCTGTAAAGCTGAGATTGAGGACTTCTTTTCCCTTTTCTTTAAGGCAATATACAATTTCTTCTACTAGATCTTCTATGTCACAAGTCTTTCTCGGGAGAAAAGAGGGGGATTTTTTAGCTTTTTCAAGGTCTAAAAATAACACCGGGAATTGCTGGTGAAAACAAGCAAGAAGGAAAGGTTGATCAAAGAGCTCAATAAGTATTCTAAAAAGAGATTTTCATGCAAAGAAGACGCTGAGAAAGGAATTCAGGTTTTGCAGAAAGAAGCTAAGTTACACTCTGTTAAAATCGACCA
>JBLFWS010000257.1:0-3798 GCA_047611865.1 Chlamydiales bacterium | reverse complement strand
TCCCTATATAGTTCAATATGGTTGACTCAATGCCACCCTCACAGATTCCCCCATCGAGAACGGGAAAATCTTTTCCGAAATCACTCTCTAAGTGTTCAACGCAAGTGGCCGGAGGACTTCCTGATTTATTCGCAGATGGAACAGCCAAAGGGCCACTTTCTTTCAATAGGGCAAGAGTCAGGGGATGTCCAGGAATGCGAAAGGCTGCTGAGAGAAGCCCCCCTCTGACAGGAGAGGGCACCGAATCTTCATTAATCGGCAGCACGAGGGTTAGGGTTCCTGGCCAAAACTTATTAGCCAAAGCTTCAAAGCCATCGGGAAAATTCTCAGTAAAGACCCGCAGATCTTCAATACTCCCTACTTGAGTAATTAGCGGGTTTGTTCGTGGCCTTTCTTTAAGAACATAAAGACTTTCTATGGCATCAGGATCAAATACGGAAGCAGCTAGTCCGTAAACGGTTTCCGTGGGAATCCCTACGATTTTACCTTCTTTTAGATATTTTGCTGCTTGTGCTAATTCAACGCGCATAGAAAGGACCCTTTAAAAAAAAGAAAGCGGCACGCTGATGCCGCTTTAATAATTTACCACAAATTATGTCTTTACCGAAACAACTTCAAAAACAATTTTTTGTTTCTGTATACAGTAAATTTCTTATGCCTGGATATCTAAAAACATCCCTTTTTCTTGCTTGAAGGTGAGATAGTCTGCCATATCATCTTCTTCGTCTTCATCGCATTCTTCATCTTCTAGTTCATCCCAATCGAAGATATCCTTTTCTTCGTCCTTTTCTTCCCCTTCTTCTTCCACATAATAGGGATAAGTTTCTGCTTCGTCATCCAAAGGCTCGATGCCCTTTTTTGGATTGACCAAACCCGCAAAGGTTCCCGCAGCTCGGTTTTCTACGTCGAGGTCATGAGCAGCAGAGGGGGCGACATTTGCCGCATAAGGACCCACTGATCCACGTACTGAACGACTTGCTGCTGTTGCTGAGGCATCACTTTGTAGAACGGAGGTTAGAGTTGTGAATCCATCAATAGCCATGATCACACCTATTTTTTTAGTTACTACATTTAATAAAGTACTTATTACCAAACTATTATAGTATATTAGAGTACTCAGAGAGGAAACGTTGCAACCTCCCTCTTAATCGTAAAATTGCTTTAGCGTGAATTTGCGAGATTCGTGACTCGCTCACTCCTATAACCTCTCCTATCTCCTTGAGCATCAAATTCTCATAATAATACAGAACAAGGACGATTCGCTCCTGTTCTGGTAAATCTAGCACAGACTTTTCTAATAATTTGCAGAACTCATTACGATCTGCTATTTCAAAACTAGTTTTTGCCCTTTGATCCGGAATCCTCTCAGCAAGAGTCGTATTTTCAGAATCTTCGTCAGGATCAGCATTTAATGGCAGCATAATGGCTGGACGAATGCGATCCAACAAACCTTCCAATTCAGGTATTCCCAAACCCATTTCTTTGGCTAGTTCCGAATCCTTCGGCTCACGCCCCAATTTTTCGCGAAGCCTATTTTGTGCATCAGCGATCTTATGGGCCTTCTGGTGAACACTACGAGGTACCCAATCGAGAGATCTCATCTCGTCGATAATCGCACCTTTAACGAGAAGGATGCCGTATGTTTCAAACTTGTTCTTCATCTCAGGGTCAAATTTTTCGACAGCCTTAATTAAACCCATGACACCTGTCGAATACATATCTTCCATACTGACATGAGACGGAAGATTAGCTATCAACCTCCCAACAACATACTTTACCAAATGAAGGTAGTGCGTGATGAGAGTATCGCGTAACTCCATGTCTCCAGTCTTTTTATACTCGATCCAAAGATCTGTGACGTCTTCTTTTTCATCCTTTTTTGCCATACCTAGCAAATCCTCAGTTTGTAATTTCTAAGCAGTTGTATTAGTTTGATTTTCCAATATCGGCCGTAACCTCTTCAGCTTTTTTCTTTGCTTCTTCAAGAGCTTGCACCTGGTCGATTTCTTCCACTTCATCAATATTTATTTCCGCTTGGGCTTGTGCCAACATCGTTTCCAACTTTTCCTCTTCCATGGGTCTAATGATTCCCAAGTATAAGTGCTGCATCAGCAACTGACTCACGACTCCGGTTATCCACATAGTAACCAAAGAGTACAGTATTGTATCCAACCAATTTTGTTCCGTCCAGATACTTACACTAGTAACCAACAAGGTGCTAGACACCGTAAATATAAAAACAAAGAGAAACAATCCGCGTCTGTCCAAACTATCTGCCCTCTTTTTTTTGTTATACTCAGGATACTTATTGCAACATCCGTGCCATATTACCTAAAATTCATGTCTCCCGATAAGGGATCTTCTTTGCACACACTCAAACCACTAACTTTTAACCGCTTGCCATATTTCGGATTGCTTGAAATTCTCGCGAATTATGCTGCACCAACAGCTTACGTGCAATATCAGCAGGATCGGCAATTTTGAGATCTTGCGGAACTCTATTACCCATAGTGAGATAGCGAATAGGTTTCTTGGTTTTTTGGCATACATTTACCAATATCCCCTGACCAATCGTCTCGTCTAGCTTTGTAAAGATGAAACTATCCACATCCAAGATGGCAAACTGTTGAATTATGCCATAAACATCCAAATCCTTCGTGGTAGCACTCATAGTGAGATACACCTGAAGATCATCAATATGACTAAGAACTTCCACAAGATCGTCCACCTGTTGCCAGTTGTACTGGGAACGACCAGCAGTGTCTATTAGAATTAGGTCGCAATCAGCAAAACTCGCTACCGCTCTTTGCAGTTGATATCCCGATTCTGCGGAAGCAAGAGCTATGCCATGAGGCATGAGAAGAGCCTGCATTTGCTCTAGTGCCCCAACTTTTTCTAAGTCCAGAGTAATGACAGCAACCTTTTTCTTGAGCTCACCCGCATATTGCGCTGCAATTTTCACAAGTGTTGTAGTTTTCCCCACTCCAGTACCCCCAACAAGAGCAGCTACTGTTGGTCGATCATTTTGTAGAGTAATGGGACCGGCAGCAAAGATACGCCTTGCCAGCTCATTTTTGAGTTCATTAAGTCGTCCAATTCTTTCTGGGCTAGGGACCGTTATGTCCACAGGCCCAAAACGTGAATTCAATTCCTGTTCAATCTGAACTGCTATATCCCTAGAAATCCCTTTGGAGATGAGGAACCTCACACTCCCTACTTTTTCTTCCCGACCTTCTAAAAGAGAACCAACAGAGACGTTTTGCTGAGCACTGTAAAACTCTTCCCGAATAACTTCCCTTAGCTGGCCCAACGTTAATGATTTGTCTGGCAGTTCCAGTATTTCTTCAGTCTTAGCTGCCGGTAATTCTTTTGATTCGAGACCAAAACGCTTAATCAACCTTTCGCTCGCTTGATTGAAATCATCGTTTGTATTCTGCCTGTTGCTTCCTTCTTGCTGGCTCCTTCTTTGCTCTGGTCTTTCAGAAGTGAATTCCTCTTCTTTATTCCGCTGCATCAACCGAGCCTCTCTACTCAGGTTTACATGATCAGATCCCAGCTTAGCTTGATCCCTTATGTTATGAGAAGAAACGTTTCTTTTCTCTCGTTGATATCGCGGATCTCCATAAGTTCCTGATGAGGAATTAGGGGGAGGTTGCCTTTGAACAGGAGCTTTCTCTTCATGCCTTAGCATAGAAGCTCTCTCTTCATACCTTTGGGTGGGAGCTTTCTCTTCATCCCTTGGCATAGAAGCTCTCTCTTCATACCTTTGGGTGGGAGCTTTCTCTTCATGCCTTAGCA
>JBLFWS010000256.1:0-3800 GCA_047611865.1 Chlamydiales bacterium | reverse complement strand
CTCTTGAGAACAAAGAATCTCCCAGCATGAAAGAATTTATAAAATCCGCAATACCTGTCATGCAAAAGCATCTGAAGAAGTCTCGTAATATTCGTTTTTCCGGAGACAATTACAGTGAGGAATGGACGGATGAAGCTGCCAAGCGCGGACTTCCCAATATAGAGAAATCTTTCGATGCCTTTGATGCTTTCCGTCATGAGAAGACAAAAAAAGCTTTTGATCAAGTCCTCACTGAAAGCGAATTGCTCAGCCGCTATGACATCATCGTTGATCTTTACTCTGGTAGTGTAAATATAGAAGCCAATCTCATGATAGAACTATTTAACACTCAGATTCTCCCAGCTGCAATTTTGTACCAGAGAAAGTTTGCCGATAGCATACGCCTTGCCTCCGAGCAACTGGCTATGTCTCTTGACATGCAGAAACAACGCCTCAGAAAAATAGCCAACTGTATCAACCTCAGTATTCAGCATATCAATGACCTCGAGACTGCGAGGGATAAAGCTAATGCTTCAGGTCTTTCAACAGAGGAGAGAGGCCGAATTTTCAGTCACGAGGTCACTGATATCTGCAAAAAAGCCAGATCCGAAGTGGATGCACTAGAGGGCCTTGTAGATGACAAGCTTTGGCCCTTACCGAAATACCGTGAACTCCTTTTTCTCATATGAACTCAATACTTGAAAAAACAAGAGGCGGGGTTGGAATTTATGGGGGCACATTCGACCCCCTTCATTTCGGCCACATTAATCTAGCAGTAAACCTGATGGAAAGCTGCGCTTTGGAAGAAATTTGGTTTTGTCCTGCCCGTATATCTCCTCATAAGCAAGACAGTACACCGACGAACTCTGCGCATCGCCTCAAAATGCTGGAACTGGCCCTCAAAGATATTCCAGAATTCAAGATTCTGGATATAGAGCTTCAGAGAGAAGGGCCATCTTATACGATCGACACCATCAAGGAACTTTTAGAAAAAGAGAGTAAATCTTTGAGTCCTCGACAGCTACACCTCATTATTGGAGAAGATGCCCTCTCTGGGCTTGATAGATGGCATCGGGTAGATGAAATCGTGGACACAATCCCCTTACTCATTGGAAAAAGGCAAGGAAACGATAATTTCAAGTTTTCATCCAATCAAAAAATAACAGATGCCATAAGCCGTGGTCTTGTCGAGACCCCTCTTATGGATATTAGTGCCACCCAGGTACGTCAGAGAATAAAAAAAGATCTTTACTGCGGGCACCTCATATCACACAAAGTGCTGGACTACATTCATCAAAATGATTTATACTTTATTAACCCGAATAATCAATTAAGCAGTTAGTTAATAGTATGAAAAAGTCTCCTTACGAGCTACTAAACATTGCGGCTCAAGAATTATATGATAGAAAAGGTTTTAATATCCTCGCATTAGACGTGAGAGAAATTTCCTCCATTACCGACTCCATCCTAATAGCCGAAGGTAACATTGAGCGCCATGTTACAGCTCTTTCCAACGCTGTGATTGATCAGCTACAAAAACACGGTGAAAAACCTGTGTATGTAGAAGGACAGAGCGAAGGCGATTGGGTCATTATCGACTATATCGACTTTATGATTCACATTTTCACTCCTGAATTTCGTGAGAAATACCAATTGGAAGTTCTCTGGAACGAAGGGAAGTTAATTGATGTTGATATTTCCGTCCCCCAAGTAGCTGAAAACGGCTCCGTCTAAGTTACGGGAAATCAAGAGGAAACGTCTCATGCCTTTTACCATAGGTGGCGACTGGACATCGAATGAACAGGGAGCGAGTAAAGATAAACATTCTTCGCGACCTGTAAAAGTTCGCATGGAAAAACGTGGTCGTGCTATTGTAACCGTGGTTTTGAATTTACGAAAAGAAAGCAATGAACTCAAAGAGCTTGCTGCTCACCTCAAAAAAAAATGTGGGTGTGGCGGTACTGTTAAGGGTGAAGTAATCGAAATTCAGGGAGACAAGGTCGACTTGGTCCGTCGAGAGCTTCAAGCCCAAGGAATCAAAGCTCAATAATCTTAAATCAGGTCATATGAACAAGAAGCGCGTAGTCATTACTGGTATGGGTGTTGTTTCCTGTTTTGGAAACGATGTAGATGTTTTTTACGACAGTCTTCTCGCTGGAAAAAGCGGGATATCAAATATTGATAGATTCGATCCAAGTGAATTTCCCACTCGTTTTGCAGGAGAAATCAAGGATTTCAACTCTGAACCCTACCTTGATAAGAAACAAGCTCGACGAGTAGATCCCTACATTGCCTATTCTATGGTCGCTGGAAAGAAGGCCATGGAAAATGCCAACGTTACAGACGATGTCCTAGCGAGCCTAAACAAAGAAAAGTGTGGAATCCTCGTTGGCTCCGGAATGGGTGGCATGGGTACTTTTGCTGATGGAGTGGACACCCTCCTGGAAAAAGGCTACAAGCGAGTCACCCCCTTCTTTGTTCCTTATATTATCACGAATATGGGTGGAGCTCTACTAGCCATGGACCTTGGATTTATGGGTCCCAACTATTCTATTTCTACTGCCTGTGCTACAGCGAACTACACAATTATCAGCGGAGCGAATCACATCCGCAATGGTGATGCCGACTTCATGCTTTGCGGTGGAGCAGAAGCTGCCATTTCACGCATAGGTCTCACCGGATTCGTAGCGTGCAAAGCTCTCTCACAACGTAATGAAGATCCCACCAAAGCTTCTCGCCCTTGGGATATAGGTCGTGATGGTTTTGTCATGGGTGAGGGTGCAGCAGTACTCGTTCTGGAAAGCCTTGAACACGCTCAAAAACGTGGAGCCCCCATTCTCGCTGAATACTTTGGCGGTGCTGTCTCCTGTGATGCCTATCACATGACCAACCCCCGCGCCGATGGTGCAGGTGTTGCTCTTTGTATTGAAAATGCTCTCAAGAATGGTAACGTTTCCAAAGAAGAAATCAACTATGTCAATGCCCACGCAACATCGACCCCTGCTGGTGATATGGTAGAGATCAGAGCCATCAAGAAAGTTTTTCCTAAGACTTCACACATGAAAATGAACGCTACTAAATCCATGATTGGCCACTGCCTAGGTGCAGCCGCCGGAATGGAAGCAGTGGCTACCGTGAAAGCTATTCAGACAGGCAAACTCCATCCTACTATCAATCTGGATAATCCAGAACCTGAGTTAGACTTGGATGTTGTTCAGAATAAAGCACAGGACCATGTAATATCTCGTGCACTATCCAATTCCTTCGGTTTTGGTGGACATAACGCATCGATTATTATCGGAGCATACGAAAGCTAAAAACATTTCTCACACAAGTCATTTTATGATCGCAGAGAAATCTTATGGAGTTATTCCTCTCCGCAGAGAAGATGAGATATGGCAGGTATATCTTGTATGCCACAATGCCGGCCACTGGGCCTTTCCTAAAGGCCACCGTGAGGGTGAAGAATCTGGTCAGCAGACTGCTGAAAGAGAATTAAATGAAGAAACGGGCCTCTCCATCGTCCGTTTCTTATCTTCTCCCCCTATCAAAGAACAATATTTCTACACTCACGACAGTCAAAAGATCGACAAGACTGTAGTCTATTACCTTGCTGAAGTTGAAGGTCATGTGAACTTACAAGAAGAAGAAATTTGCGACGGTCGTTGGATAAATCTCCACGAAGCCCAGGAGCAAATCACTTTTCCTGAAGGCAGATCTATCTGTTCTCAAGCGATGAAAACTTTATTGGGTAATAAAACGAATTCCTGAATGAGGCTTTTCTCCCCCTCTACGCTAGAGGAGGAGAAAAGACCAATGCC
>JBLFWS010000255.1:0-3879 GCA_047611865.1 Chlamydiales bacterium | reverse complement strand
TGAGGGTTCTTTCCCCACCTGAAGCTGATCGAAAAAAGAGGAAGTACCAAAAGAGTCTGCCTCTACAGGCAATCGGTTATATCGCAAACCCTCTTCGGGCACTAGCTAAGCTTGCGGGGATCTGATTGTGACTTCGCAGGTATCCTGTTGTAACAGCACACATTTTTTCTACATCATCAGCTTTCAATGCAGGCCCATTTTCATCTAATCCAATCAAAATTTGGGCATTATTACGTTTATATTTTGCAATCTTCGGATTTTTTATTAATGTGTTCAGTTTCTTTTGCTCATCACTTGATAAGCGTATGTGATGCTTGATCGCCATGCTACCCTCACCCATTTTTAATTTTCATATGAAGTTGATAGCATGACAAATGTCAATTTAAATTTCTATATACCGAAAATCTAATTGAAAAGGTGTACTAGTTCAGAATCATCATTGTTTGCGTGGGTCTCTTCAGCGTATTCGGAGAGAGCTCTATACGGGAACAGTAGATGATCTGGCTATTGATTCAGACAGAATGCTAACAGGCAGGAATGCCGAACTTTATACTGACCTGGATCGTTACTCCCGTGGAGTACAGACATGGAAAGCTGTTCAGCCTGATTTCAACATTTATATTCAAACAAAGGAGGGTGCTAAGACATCGGATAATCAGACTGGTGCTGCAGGTATTTTTACTGATTCAGCCTTTAATAAAAGCAGGATAGCTCATATTGATGATGCTATGCTTGCTCTGACATGGTCCTTGACTAAATGGCGAGATGGAATTTTTGATATGGGTTTTTTTGATGCAAAAAAAGACATCGCTTTAAATCGTTCTGAGTTGAGCCAAGCTACTGATAAGTTCTTTAGGAGTACATTAGCAATTGGTGGATTCGAGAATAACAGTAGTGTAAAAGCTGCGGCTTTTACTTATGGAGCGATCGCTTCAAGCAACGGCTCTCATCTCTTTGCCATTAACCTGATAACGGACGATCTACCTCTTGATGAAACTGTTGGGCATATTTTCCACGAGGTTCTACACAATTTTGGTTTTATGCATGGATCGAATGCAATAGTTGATTACCAGGATCGTAGTGTTGCGATACTTGCTTTTGAATACATAATGTCTTCCTTTATCCGGTATTTTGTACTAGATAAATGCGACGCTGAGAATCTCTTGCAAGACTGCAGTATATTCGGTGCTTATCCCGTTGCAGGCAGGGAGCCTATGACGATTAGTCCTACGAAAGTTCAAGGAAATGAAGAGCCAAAACGCAAGGATTTACTCAAAAATGCTGCAATAGTTTGTGCCCTTGCCACAGCGTCTGGTCTTTGTTTTTATTTATCTTATAAGAGGTACCGTAGGAATCAGGCACTTATGACGCTGCTTCCTTACCTTCCTCACACTCATTCAAAGGAACGATCGCTAACTTGACAGGGTTTTTATAGATTACGGTGGAGGGCTGCTCCCTTTGCCATTCTTGTAGAATACCTGGGAGATTATGGCGAGTTGATCTGGTGTAATTTTTCCAGTTTTGAAGGGGAGGATCTACTCTTGATTCATTTTCTCCAGGGAAAGCACGCTCCCCCTCCCCAAGGCCTCCTCCGAGGCAACAACCCAAGGGAGCCAGAAAAAGGGAGGTAAGACCCCCGAAAAAACGTTTTAGGTAGTGCTTCATGCCCTTTACAAATTTTGGTAGTTCTTCACTTCCGCCTTGGGTATTCGTATCAATGAGTTTAAGCTTTTTTGGATATTTCCCGACCCCTCTTGCGAGGACTCCGTATAGGGTGACTTCTGTGGGAGCTTTAACGCCGACAATTTCCAGCGCTTTGCGTGCAAAAATGGAGCAATTTTGTTTGCTTAACTGAAAGCCGATCTCTTTGCCTAAGTTAACGCCATCTCGATGGTGCCGGATAACGAATTTGTAGAGTTTTAGAGCTTCTTCCCTTGAGATGGGAATGTTGGTTACAATTTTTTCCTGACAGTTCATGAATTCCCACCTGTCAATAGAAAGAAATTTACCCTGCACAGATCCAAGGGGTAGAAATGGCCTTTTTTTTCAACCAAATCCGACTTCGTAAACATCACCTTTGAGAGTGCTACTAGCCTCGTTGTTTTCTCCAGCGATGACTCTGATGTAAGGATGTTTTCGTCTGTGAACGAGTTCGATAATTTTATTGTTCGAACCCTTTATGAGAGAGGTTACAACTTGTATGACAAAAGGGCGCTTAGCATTAAGTTTATTTCGTTCAAGTTCTGAGAGTTCTATCTCATCCTCTCGAATGAATTTTCTGGCTGTTTACATGACCCTATTGTATTCTTCTTCATTGATATGGCTTATTGGATTGAGTTCAGTTAGAAAGGGATGATGAGCTTGTAATCCATGTCCGTTATCCAGGTAGGTGTGTACGATTTGATTTTCCTTTTTCACCAATAATTTTTCATGATAGTGTGGTGCATACACCACCTCAAAACGTTCTTTCAATTCAGCAAAGGAGATAAAGCGGTTTTTATACTTTATGTGAGGGACGCCACCGATTATGTGGAATTTATCTCGTGTGACTTTCATTTACTTGTGAGTTTGCTACTATTTAGAAAATCACAGAATTCAGGGTGTTTTCTGAAAACGATTTCATTAAATTCGTATTTTTTCCATTTAGCAAATTGAGCTTGGTTTTTAAGGTGAATGTATTCGTAGTCACTGTCGAATTTCCCGAGAGCTCTGTCAAAGGCTTGCAAAATTTTTGAGGAGTCACGGTTTTTTATATGTTTTTCTAGCCAGGATTTACCAAGACGGCTTAACGCTTGAGTCTCTGTTTTGTGCTTTGATTCATTAAGTTTAGTCAGAATAAAATTACTGATTTTGAGACGGCATTACTGTTTGCTTGTGATGACAGTTTACGCCAGCATGTTGCGACAAAGCTTTCTTCGGATAAGTTTCCCTCTTCTAATTTAAGGTGTTTTCCTTTTGAGAGCAGAGCTTCTACTTTATTATACATAGCTTGTTTTGGGAATGCATATAGTTCTTCTGGTAGGAGCGCGAGGGAAACGTACGTCATGATTTTTACCTTCGTGACGAGACGGGTTCAATTTTGATCAGGAATCGATGTTTCGGGAAAACGGGGCTGACACCGTTTTATGGGTTTTAAATAAATAAAAATCCATATAATGATGTCAGTCCCCAATAGAAGTTCTTACTTGGGTGGAGAGGTCCAGGTATATCCAGCAGCAAAAGCTACTTCGAGTTCAGCACCAGCATCAAGACCCACTACGAAACCTAGAAATTTTCCTGTGTAATGATAGAAGAGCCCAACATTGGCACCTAGGCCTTCTACAAAGCGACCTTCAATGCCAAGATACTCTCCTTTGATATCTGTAGGACCATCCATCCAGAAACCTATCTGACAATCCATGCTAGCTCCGGCTACTGCTCCGAGGACACCGCCAACAGCTACATACTCATTCCATTTACTTAAGTTATTTAGTGCCGCGGCTTGTCCAACACCACCTTCGACTCCTGCAACAGCTGCTCCTTCCATCCCGAATCCGAGACTGAGGGTTTGAAAACTACTGCTTGAAGCATCATTCTGTGGTACTTGAATTTCTGGTGCTTGTGAGGCATGGGCTATGTAACTGGTATTAGTTTGAGCTCTGGGCTTATAATTTGTTTTCATGCTACTTAGGTTTGCTTTACCCTCAGAGGTTTGAGAATATGATACAAAAGATTTTTGAGTTTTGGTAATTAGGTCGGAGTGTTGTTTAGCTGTTGATTTTGCCCATGATTTTACGATATCCTTCCAGGCAGCTCCTAATTCTTTGACAACGAACTGTTCACCTTCTACAACGATCTTTTTGGCATTATCAAAGACATCTGTTGCTGTGTTTACTGTTA
>JBLFWS010000254.1:0-3881 GCA_047611865.1 Chlamydiales bacterium | reverse complement strand
AGAAGCAGTTAAAGATTTCTGAGGAGATCCAGCCATAATGTAAACTCACTTTGGGATGATTAAGCCTCAGAGTTTACGAAATCAAATTTTAAATCTCCTCTCAAAAATTCCCAGCGGGAATTGCTGAGCTAGGTGCATTAGCGTTTCGTTTTGTCTGTTACAAGCATCTATCGGGACACCTTTTCCTTCCAGATAATTGACTAAATTTATTAAACCTTTACTACAAGCTCTAAGTAAAAGTTCCTTTTGCCTCGTTGTATCGAAGGAGCTGTACAAGCCCCTTTCCAGCATGGACACAAGGGCCTTGTCCATGTTGTTTCTTTCAGCAGACAGAAAAGCTTTGTTCCAGCTGGAATAGTCCGATTTGTCGTACTCGTAGGATTTAAGAAGACTAAGGGCAATAGTTTCATATCCACGCTCACAAGCTGTCTTCAAAGAGGTGTTGCCCTCGATATTTTTTGAATTTAATACAGACTGTAGACAAGGGAAGGGGGTGACGCAGGATATGCGGGCTTTAAAACGAAAGCTATTGCGAGGAGGAGATATCTTGCTTAAGAGGGCCTGGACAATTTCTCTTAAACCTTCCTGGCAGGCCATATGAAGGGGGGCAGGGAGTTCTACTGTCACCGGAGGTACTAAGTTTTTCCAGTCACCAGCATGGATGATTCGCAGGGCCAATTTTGCGTGGCGTAGTTCTATGCTTCGGCAGAGTAGATGACTCACCTATTGAAATTCATCAGCGCGGATACTTGAAAAAACATGAGACTTTTTAATAGCCCGAAAAAGTTTTTTTACGTGGCTGGCGTTGTGTTCAGGTTCAGGAAGGGAGAGAATAAATTCAATAAGCCAGGGTAAAAGGCGCTGAGTACTCTCGGACATGTGGTTGAAGTGTCGGGAACCGAGATGTCGGGTAAGCACCTTTATATTATTTTTGATAATTCGAGGTTTGGAATCAGCAGGGAAATGTCCTTCCCGAAACCCGTTAAGTTGACTTTCTAGAGATGTCCTCTCAGAGAGGGGTAAGCTAAAGCACACAGTAGGCCTTTTTTCCTCAAGATAATTTAGCAGAAGGACTACCAAAAAACTTTTAATAACGCAATGGAAAAAAGGCTTCTTGCGAAGCCTTGTGACTTATTTCTCTGTTGTATCGGAGCTCTTACATTGGCCACATGCCCATGCATCGAGACTGATACAGCCGGGACCTCTGACAAAGAGACAGAAAAGCATCAGAAGGTAATATAACGGGATCTCAAAGCCATTATTCGAAGCAGAAAAGCCATGGGGCCAGTGTACAGCTCCAATTGCCACGACCATAACGATCATAAGGGGTAAGCTGATTAAGCGTGTCCCAAGACCAAGGAATAATAGCACAACACCTAGACTCTCCGTTGCAGTGGCAAGGTAGGCATTCAAAGTAGGGTAAATGAAACCCATGCTTTCAAACCATTTGGCGATACCTTCGATATTCCCCAGCTTTTTCATAGCAGGGCCGTAAAACCCATATGCCAGAGTAAGTCGAAAAAATAATAATGATATCGAATCGAACTTTCCAAGTAAGCCCGTAAGCTTTTCACGCAGTCCTTTCATGATAACCTCCCCATTGGAAATCAAAAGATAAACCGAAAGCCTGCGTTAGCGGGATTTCGGTTTTTTATTTAATAAAAAATAACGTGTCGTCAGACTATCGGCCGCACTTGTGATCCGCATCATCGTCATCGTCTTCGCCGCCGCACTTACCGTTCATTTTTTCTTTAGCATCATCACCGCATTTGCCTTCGCCGCACTTATGCTTCATTTTTTCTTTGGCATCATCACCGCATTTGCCTTCGCCGCACTTATGCTTCATTTTTTCTTTGGCATCATCACCGCATTTGCCTTCGCCGCACTTATGCTTCATTTTTTCTTTGGCATCATCACCGCATTTGCCTTCGCCGCACTTATGCTTCATTTTTTCTTTGGCATCATCACCGCACTTACCTTCTCCGCATTTGGCGTCACTATCTTCTGAGTCATCACCACCGCATTTGTCACCTCGAGCCAAGGTTGTACCTAGGTCTATATCTCCGTTGATGTTCATGTCTTCAAGGTTTATGCTTGCATCTTCAATTAATACGTCATCGGAAGTTTCGATCATCTCTTCTGCGAATAATGATGTACCAACGAATAACAACGCGCTGCATATTAATGTGATTACTTTGTTTGTTTGGAGTTTCTTCATTTCATTCCTCAATTGTATAGGTAAACTTAAGAAACCATTTGTATAGGTTGAGATGAAAATTTGCAATTATTATTTTCATGGGTGAGATTCCCATAAATACTTATTTGTAAGTAATTTACTGCGTTGCCTTTTTAAGTTTAAGTATGAATGAGGAAAAACCGATAAGTATTTATATACTCAATGCGGGTTAGTTTTATGTTTGGGTATACATTTAGTAAATTCACAAGGTTGTAAAATTATGAGCCTTTCGGTTTGGCAAGACAGTAATAAGAAAGAGAACCTGTATGCCGACATCCTAATTGTTGGGGCAGGAATTACGGGAATATCTTTAGCGTTTTGGATCGGACAGCATGATCCGTCTATTCGAATTCTTATCGTAGATAAAAACGAGATTGGGTCGGGGGCAACGGGAAGAAACGCTGGATTTCTGACTACGGGATCTGTTGGATACTTCATGAAGCTTACGGAAGACCTTGGAGAAGAAAAAGCTATCGCCTACTGGAAATTCTCAGAAGAAAATCACAGGCTACTTTTAGAGCATGTTATTCAGGATGATCAGTCGTTGCATTACGAGAGACAAGGAAGCTTTTCTCTCGCAACGGATGATGCGAGTTTGCAAGAGCTGTTGGCAACGGAGAAAATTATGCGGCAAGCGGGAATTAATCTGGAAGCTATTGGAGCTGAGATATTGAAAAAGGAAATCAATGTGGAGGGATTCATCGGAGCAGTGAAATATCCAAAGGACGGCGTTGTACACCCGGTAAAAATGCTCGATAAAATGAAAAATATGACAGGAAATCTACAGATCAAAGAAAATTCTATTGTGTATCAAGTAGATACGGATTCCTCAAAGGTAAAAGTTCTTACTCCTGATTACATTATTGAAACACCTACTGTAATCTATGCGTGTAATGGCTATCTCCCTGGCATAGATTCGTATTTTCAAGAGAAAGTGACAGCGGAAAAGGGACAGATTTTGATGACAGAACCAGCAGACCCTTGTATGAAAGGTACAGCCTATGAACGTTCACAGAAGATCTATTTCCGTCAGCTTCCCAAGGGCGAACTCTTGATTGGTGGAGCACGGGAATGTGACGACAGATCGACTGCTAATAATGAAATTAGCGACAAAGTTCAGGGGGCTCTTGAAGATTTTATTCAAATGCACCTGCCATCTTTTCAGAGGAAAAAGGTTATCCGACGGTGGGCAGGAGTAATGGGGTTTACAGAATCAAAACTCCCTCTGATGGGACATCTGCCAGAAGATTCACGTATTTACTTTGTCGGAGGCTATACAGGTCATGGCATGGGGCTAGCGTTTAACAGTGCCAAGTCATTAGTAGAGCACATACTCCATGGAAAAACTCTCCCCTCCACAGTTATCCAATCCCTTTGAGATCAGGCCTTAAGAGACTGACAGTGAATGGTAAAACCTTCATAAACGCCAGAGGCGTGGCATTATGTAGGCCGGGTCGTAGTGAGCTTGCGAGCAAGGCCCGGTTACAAGTGCAATAATATAATAGAGCGCCGGTAGGTGCGGCAGTGCGCTTGTGATGGTATACGATAAGAGAGGTGAGAGTCCTCTTCAAGAAATGTTGCAATCTTGCAGCTGAAAGTAACTGCGTCACCGTGAGGTGGGGTGGAGAGCAACTGGAAGCGGATA
>JBLFWS010000253.1:0-3991 GCA_047611865.1 Chlamydiales bacterium | reverse complement strand
GAAAAAACATACTGGTCTCTCCGACGATGAGGTTGCGCATTTTAAGCTGTTGTACGGAGGAATTTGTCGTTTATGGATAAAGCCGCCATGTGGGCTACTATTTCTTGAGTGGGCTATGCGATAAGGACGTTGAGAACAAGTAGCGTTCCACGAGGAATAAATTATTTTAATATCCAGTTTGTTATGATGTTTTTTTATCTTTTGTAGACTTGAACTATCAATATTTGTTGTGAGCAATTCCCCCATGAGTCCCAAGAAAGAATTTTAAAGAGTGGGGGAGAATGAAAAAACCACCCTATCTAATTAAAGATAAAGTGGCTAAGTCTGTGCCAAAAACAGGGATCGAACCTGCGGCCTGCGCGTTACGAATCCTACGTTGTGGGTATTTTAGGAAAGGCTTCGACACTTAAAGACATCTTTTTCAAAGCCTTAAATCTTTTTTCTTTTCGACACTTATCATTACTTTTCCTAATTTCGTGATAGCAATTCCCCCATTATTCCCCCACGAACCTCACCAACAAGAACCCTTCAAAATAAACGTCCGTAATCTCTCATCCTCTTCTTTAAATCTTAAATTTTAATCTCTTCTTTGCTAATATTTAACCTCATCATATCAAACCCTTCATCTAATTACCTCCCCCCAGAATCAAAGGAGACTGCCCATGGACAAAGCCATTATTTCTCAACACAGAAAATCATTCGAACAAGCTGCATTCGTTGAAGAAGGCATAGAGTGCTGGTTAGCAAGAGACTTACAAGAGCTCCTTGATTACAAGGAATGGAGAAACTTCCAAAAAGTTATAGAAAAAGCAAAAATAGCTTGCCAAAAATCTGAACAAAAAGTCGAAGACCATTTTGTTGACGTCAACAAAATGGTCTTAGTTGGTTCCGACACTCATAGAGACATTGACGATATAATTCTTACAAGATATGCGTGCTATCTTATTGCCCAAAACGGAGACCCTAAAAAAGTACCTATTGCTTTCGCACAAACCTATTTTGCCTTCCAGACTCGTAAACAAGAAATACTTGAAGAAAGGCTCGCCTTAAATGAACGCCTAGAAGCAAGAAAAAAGCTGACATCTACAGAAACTGAATTATCAAAAAATATTTACGAAAAAGGAGTTGACAACACAGGTTTTGGAAGAATTCGAAGTAAAGGTGACAGAGCTTTGTTCGGAGGAAACAGCACAAAAGAAATGAAGAGAAAACTCTCTATTCCTGAAAATCGCCCCTTAGCTGACTTCCTACCTACAGTTACAATCAAAGCAAAAGACCTAGCAACAGAAATAACAAACTTCAACGTCAAAAAAAATGAGCTACACGGGGAAGAACAAATTACAATTGAACATGTAAAAAATAACACAGACGTTAGAAGTTTACTAACAGATAGAGGTATCATACCCGAAGAAATCCCTCCAGAAGAAGATCTAAAAAAATTAGAACGTAGAGTCAAATCCGATGAAAAAAAAATTGCACAGGAAGCAAAACAGCTAAAACAAAAAGATTAATATTGCTCTCCTTACTTACTAGCGCCTTAAGGGGCGCTTACCGTAGTCTTCAAGACCATTTTCCCCCACAATCTTCAAACTCTCCAAAGGGACGAAGTCCCGCCACACCAATAGCCTGGTCTGTAGTGAGCACCAGCGAACGTAGGGCTAGGTATGATCCGAATATTTTCTTCGAGGGCTACACAGGCCCGACACAAAACCTAACAAACTCAAATCCGGAAATCCAAACCCTGCCCCTTCCCCTCAAACCTTACTATTTCATTGATTTACAATTTTTTGACTGCTAAACTATCTACTCACTTTTTTATAGGAAAAGATCATGAATCCCGATTCTACATTCTCTTACACCAAAGATCCAAAGTATCTAACGCCATTCTTAATTTTCATGCTTTTGATCCTTATTGGCGCTAATTTTATTTTAGCTCTGAACGACCTTTCTACGTTCGCTCTCCTCGATCAAGGCTTTACAGAAGCTCAAGCCAAAGCAAGCGACAGTCTTCAAAATTCGCTCAGCGTAGTTTATTTCCTCCTATTTCTTGTCACAGGGATAACTTTCCTAAGGTGGATTTATCGAGCAAACCTTAACAGCAAAGGGTTCGGTGCTCAAAATATGAGATTTACCCCAGGCTGGTCGATTGCTTATTACTTCATACCAATTGCTTCACTCGTAATGCCATATCGATCCTTGAAAGAGATTTCAAAAATTAGTCATAACCCCAAGGTTTGGAAATCTCAAAAAACAGGCTTAATCCTACCGTTGTGGTGGATGTTATGGTTAGCTTCCTGTGTCCTTGGACAATTTACGTTGATGCTTTCAAGAAATGCTGAAACAATTGAGTCCTTAAAAGGGGCTACTGCTTTCTCCATGTTTACGAACATTTTCGATATCCCTTTATGTCTTGTGGCAATAATTTTGGTTCGAAAAATTTCAAAAAGACAAAACCTCCTGGTTACACCTAGCCAGTTGTAAACCAAAACCCCTATCCCCTCCCATCTCTGTCGCGGCAACGACGCCAGCAGTTAGCTCCGTGTGAAGCGCACGAGCTTGTGAGTGGTGGAACTCGGGGTATGGTGTAACGAAATATCAGAACTGCGGAAGCTGCGACACAAAACCCCATTGCTTTTTGCCTACAATCATGAGACACTAAAATAAAAACTCGCCATGAAAAAAATCGTACTCCTACTCCTTATCCTTCCTTTCTATCTCAATGATTTCCTTTTTATGGCATTTCAACAAGACCCCCATAAATTTCTCCTCACCGATTACGGAACACGAATATTTGTTCTAACCGTAGCCTTCATATCTCTTAAAAAAGATCTCTTCTCAAAATCGTCTTACCAATCTCCCAAAGCCCATCTCAAGATCTTCCTGATTGCCTCTATCGCTTTAACAACCATCGGCATTGGCATCGACCAACTCTGGGGACATTACATCACTCCATTCTTTCACGAAGAACCATTTTTCAAATTCCCCTCCATAGAAAACTCCATCTTAAAATGGATTGACCTCACCTTCGGTCTTATTCTCGTCGCTCTTTCAGAAGAAATAGTCTTTAGAGGACACCTAACCTCATGGCTAAAACAAAAAGACCTAAACCCCTTCATAATCGTATTCATTGTTTCTGGCCTCTTTGGTGCTATTCATTGGGGGAGTGGAATCAACAATGCCCTCATGGCGACAACATGGAGTATTCTTCCAACTTTCTTTATACTAAGATACAACTCCATATACCCCGTTGTAATAGCTCACTTTATGACTAATTTCATATCGTTTGGAAATTTTAATCTCTCGATATTCTGAACGTACGAAAATTATCGCACCAACCAACGCCCAATCTCGGCAAAGCCGACATTAAGAATTGCTCTTGATGGGAAGAAAAGGAATGTCCCCTCCTGAGCGCTGAAAGCGCGCCACACCAATAGCCTAGTCCGCAGGGCTAGGTTATAAATTCAGAATGAATTTATCAAGGGCTACAGGCCCGACACAAAACCTCACAAACTCAAATCCGGAAATCCGAACTCTGACCTGGGGTGACACAGATGGGACTAAAATCCCGTAGCCTCCCCCTCTAAGTTTCCGGTTAATACTTGTCCCACTATCAAGCTAATGGAGTATTTTTTTTGAACTTGGCGAAGCCTTCATAAGGGGCGAAGTCCCGGTACAGCTATAGCCTGGTCCGGAATGAGCGCCAGCGAATGTAGGGCTAGGTATAAGTCGAGATATGTATCAGAGGGCTGAAAGTCCGACACAGAAAACGTTTTTTGTGTCGGACTTTCAGCCCTCTATTTTATGTTTTGCGTTGGTCCTAGCCCTACATTCGCCGGAGGCTCATTACGAAGCCAGGCTATTGCTGCGACGGAGCTTCGCACCTTATGAAGGCTTCGCCTATTCCACAAAATCTCTAAAAAAATGGGACAGGTATTGACCGGAACTCTTGAGGGAGAGGCTATGGGATTTTAGCCCCATTTGTGGCACCCCA
>JBLFWS010000252.1:0-4073 GCA_047611865.1 Chlamydiales bacterium | reverse complement strand
CTCTTGCTCTAGGGAGCTCTCCTACCAAGATAAAGAAATCCTCATTGACCACCAGGCCGCTATATCGAAATCCTCGCCACAATACACCACCATCATTCTAAAAAAAGCCAAAGACCTCAGAATCTACCCTGACAAACTGGGTGAAATTCGACACGGAAATGGCTCCATTCTTGGAAAAATCACCACAAAACAAGATATCCCCAACTTTTTCGACAAAGCCCTGAAAGCCGAACTTGAAAATGCAGGATTCAAAGTTCAGACAAGAAATCAAACAAATGGTGAACCCATTCCTGAAGACACCCTTCTTATACAACAACAGATTCTACACGTTTCCGCACATCCCCCAAAAGGCATGCGTGAAATTACTCCGATAATACAAGGTGACATCATTGTTGACCTGTCCATCCAAAAAGGACCGAGAAACCCTGGCTCCGTCCTCCTCAGAGGAAAAGAGAGAGTTTCTACCAGACACTCTTCAGCAGACCTCGAAAAAGAAGCTCTAGAAGCCGCCTTTGCCCAGTACGTTTCAGAAACAGTAGGGCATCTTTTAAACACTTCAAAACAAATTGCCCAAGAACAAGGATCAGATAAAGCGCAAGTTAGTATAAAGCAGTAAAACCCACTACGTTACAAGCCTTAAGTTATGTTTTTAACTGCTTACAAACATCCTCTGTATAGCTTTTTCAAGGCTATACAGCATTTGGTGTGTCAGAATGAAGATCGAACAAATAAATAGACTCTGAAAGTATTTTACCTGGCTGGCCCAAAATCATTCTACTGACCATAGATGAACCGGGATAGCTCTTCTTCTGAAAAGTCCCATTGCTAACTTTCTTAGCCACTTGACATATGACCTCTTCTGCTTCAGCAGCTCTATGTACGTAATATTCCACTTTTCCTCCAGTCTGAGTATGTACACACAACTCCCTAGGAAGAGATTCATCTTCAAAATGAAGGAGATTAAAAACGAGGTGCTTCTTGGTCAAAAAAAAGAGCCCTTCTATAACCTGAATAAATAAATCAAAATCGATATGATGTAGTGTACCCGTACAAAAGGTCATATCGAAATGTTTCTCGGGAAAAGGAAGGTCTCCTGCTAAGTCTCCATATTGAAAATCCGCACGACTCCCCTTAAATTTATTTGAGAGAGTTTCCATATTACCTTCTAGCAAATCAATCCCAACAAATGACTTAAAAAGCTTGTCATTTCTCTCTCTTTCGACATCAAGAAAAAAATTATAAAACATAGAGTCCATACATCCTGCATCGAGGATCTTACTCTCTTCCGAAAAATCCAATCGATTAAAAAAATGTTCTTTAATCTCCTGAAATGAAGCTTCTGGGTTCATCATAATACAAATGTCTCCTTGTCATGAATGAAAAAAGTTTTCCCGTGCCAACTGTAGGAGAAAAATTCCGAGATCGCAAAACGACAGTTTTCGTTAAACACCTTTGACAAGGCCCCTCGTTGACCCATTGTAGGGTTGGCTCTATTGCCGTTATAATCGTCACAAAATAACAGCGTCCCATCTTGAAGAAGTTTTTTTTCTAATAATTTATTCAAAACGTATTCCGAAGATGAGTAGAGGTCACAATCCAAGTGAACAAGCACCGCTTTTTCCCCAGAAAGAAACTTATCCATCGTCTCTTCGAAAAAGCCCTTCACTATGGTAAAAGACTCGGAGGGGATTACCTTTTGTAATGAGTCGGAAATATAACGCTCAAAATCCTTTGGCAAACTCATACCTCCTGCAACCCAATCCCCTTTTTTATTAAGATAACATTGTTTATCGCTGAGATTTTCTATCTCTGGAAAACCTTCGAAAGAATCATATAGCCAAAGGTGACTGGACAACCCACACTGTTTCATCAGCTTAGCAATAACATGGGCAGTAAAACCCTTATACGTTCCAAACTCCAGAATATCCCCTTTTAGATCTCCAGCATGAATAATGTAATCAAACCCTTGCAAAAAGGCTTTGCTGTAAGTGCTCTCAGCCCACTCCATAGATCCATCTGTTGGTGTTGCCACCATCTGTCTACATATTACCTCACTGTATTCTAAATCTACTTCTGACATTGAATCCATCTCCATCTCAAAACGAGCTGCAATAGGCAAAAAAATTCTACCTGCAACCCTAATGATAATTTCCCACAATTCCTTCGAAAATTCCGTAACTATGGGCTTGATTCAGACTCTCTCGTAAGCTCGGAATAAAAAATGAGTAAGCATCTGCTGCAATTTCGTCATACCTAATCCGTAATAAATTCGAGCACATCAAATAGTTATCGGCATTTCCCTCAGTAACGACATAAGCTATGAAATCACACATTCTCTACGAGTTAGCGCCTACAAATTAAACACCTAACCCTCAATCATTAATTGACAGTCAGCTTTTCTTCAAACAAAATAAGAAATTTCTATCTTTCAAAAAAATCAAGCAACCTCTCGCAAGCAAACTAAAAAAAACAATAATTTAAATTTTAGACCAGAGATTTTTTGGCTAGCCAAGTATGGATATCAGTATAAACACTTGGATTTGGATACTTTTATATAGATTTACACCTGAGCGTATATTATAACAATATACCATATTTGAAATTACTTTATAATCAGGAGAACAGTAATGGTCAATTTATTAACAAAATTCATATTTCTTCTTGTTTTCACCATCATGATCGCTGTACAGGCCTTTGCAACAGATACGACAACTTTTAAAAAGAGCAAAGAAGAAGACGCTAAAGAACTCCTTCTTGAAACGATGTTGAACTCTGAACAGCTCGACGCCATGATTCCTATTTTTGTAAATCAGGGGATTGCGATCAGTGGTAAACAAGTCGAAGCTGAAGAGATCATCGCTCTTGTGAAAGAACGCCTTATGTCAGATGAAACAATCAAGACATTAGCAAGTCCTTACTCTGATAACTTCACTCATGAAGAAATCAAGGAGCTCCTAGTTTATTTTAAATCAGAGTCAATGAAAAAGTATCATCGAAAAGGTCAGGAAATCGGAATGGTCATGGTGACAAGCTTTCAAGAAGTTATCCAAGACGTTCTTGATCCCTACTCCTCTGAAGAAGTCACGACCTATGCTGAAGATGAAAAGCTTATCCATCTCACTACAGAAAACTACCAGTCAGAAATTTTAGAATCTGAAATCCCTGTAGTTTTGGATGCATATGCTAGCTGGTGTGGCCCCTGCAAAATTGTAGCCCCGATCTTTTCCGCACTCAACAATGAAATGAACAATTCGATTAAATTCGTGAAACTCAATGTTGACAAGGAACAAGCCTTAGCCAAAGAGCTCGGAATACAGGCAATGCCTACCATCTTGTTTTTCAAAAATGGTAAAATCGTAAATCGCCATGTAGGCGTTCTTGATAAAGAAGGCTTCATCTCAAAAATCAATGATAATCTTCTCTAGGTATAAACCTTGTGGACGCTCTTTTTTCAGTAAAGGGCGTCCATCGGGACTAAATAGACAGCTATCAAAGGTCCCTCCGCTGGAGCCAAAGGTAAATCTGGCTTAGAAAGCCTATAAAGTATTGATTCTAAAATAACCCAAGAGATATTCCCCAGAAAATCTACAGTCAAATGCCGGTCGAACTCTCTAAGCAGACTTCCCTCCGGTAAATTTGTGGCCCAAGAGACCTCTACTTCAATACCGAAAAAAAGGCGCTTAATGCCTTCTTTATCTTTCATCAAAACCCCGAGTCCCTGTTCTATAAAATATAGACTAGACACATTTTAAGAATATTTTATAAATCCATACTAAGTTTAGCCCTTGCTAAAATGTTGGGGCTAAAAGTAATATCTAAATAATTAGCTATCTCCCCTTTTTAACTTCATCCATCATTTGCTTTGCTTTCTGACCAGCAGTTCCCGCTAAGAATTTTTTAGAGGAATAATAAATTTTATTCTCGTAAACTTTTGGGGCTACAGATGTTGAAGAGGCTCCAAAAATGAGACCATTGTTCCGAAAGCACCTCAGTATTCCGGGTTTGATAAAGACAGTTCATCAGCAATTCTCCAAAATCCCAGATCCTCGTGACCTCAAGAGGGAGAGTGCCAT
>JBLFWS010000251.1:0-4159 GCA_047611865.1 Chlamydiales bacterium | reverse complement strand
AGATAAACGAACTATATATTTTTTATTCATAACTATGCTCCCCAATATTTTTTTTTAATTAGAGAGATAACAATTATTTAAACAATCTTCAAGCCGAAAATAGCTGCTTGACGGAGCACTAGGTCGTAAAAAGATTTTAATCGTTTCTGGCGACTATCGGAGCATTAGCTAGTGCTTCGGATTGCTTTCCAGCTCCAAAAGAATAAAGAGGAAGACCCTCTCTTGGCTTTCTACGCAACATATGGTTGTCTAGCAAGCGTGAAAAAACAGTGCCTCCGAGTATTGCGGCTTCACACCCCATACCCGCCATGGGGTCAGCTGTTACAAGGGCATCTCCCGTAGGGAGTATAAGACTATTTCCAAAGAGCATGCCGGGTTCTAGGACACTTACCTCAACAGTAAATGGGGCTACATGTTCAATATTTTCACTTTTAAGTTGGTGGCTAATTCCTGGGTCTTCTGAAGCAGCTCTTAAGGCAATTTTTTCAACAAGCTCGTGAATAGATTGTTCTTCATTACGGATGCTTTTTTTTAAGCCCTTTGTGGCCTTTTCAGCTTTTTCCTTAAGACTTTTATGGAGTAGTAGTAAGTCGTTAAGAGAAAGATCGTTTGCGTGAGGACTAATATATTTTTTATTTCGATTTCTTTTTTTAAGTAGGCTGTGAAGGGTGGTAATTTCATGAGTTAAGGATCTTTGAAAAAGGGATAAGTCGCTTTTACTGTACTTCAGAGAATCCCTTTTTAGAGAAAGGGATAGTTTGTCAGCGAGAATATTCATGGAGTCTTTTATAGAGAAGATTATTTCAAGCTGGGATTTCTTATTCGCCAAGCTCTTTTGGCTTTCCACGACCTCCGCTTGCACTTTTTCTGTCGGACGAATTAAAAGATATTCTCTTTCAGGGGTTTTTAAAGGAAGACTCCAATGCAAGGGGGTCTTAGGGTTTGTACTTTTTCTCTTAGCTCTTTCAACATCCTTGAATACGGCAGCGACCATAAGAGTTTTTTCAGCAAATGATGTGGCTTCATTTCCAATAATGGAGGCTGAGGTAGCCTGACCTCCAGTCGCATCTATGATATATTCAGCCGGGATCCAAGTTGCCTCAGGTTCTTTTTGTTTTTCTCTGTGAGCAATGCGTTCTTCGAGACTTTGGGCAGCAGATAGCTCATCACGCTGCAGACCTTTTCGCTTTTTCTTAGTGCGTCCTCCTCCATTACTGGATCGGATGATGACCCCTGTCCTATTTACGTCTTTTCCTGTATCTGTAGCTTCATTTTTTCCTATCTGAATATCCACTAATTCATAGCCGACCATGAGAGTGTCTGAGGTATCATCTTTTAGTAGTGCATTCAGGGAATCATGTAATGCTTCTTCGAGGTGCATAATCTGTACGTGAAATTTTCCAGATCCAAAACTAAGCTGATTTTTATCTACGAGTCTGTCTGTCGCTCCGAAATAGTGCAGGAGATTTGATGGAGAAATACTTACTATATTTGCTCGGGTGTAAGACTTGCTATTCTGGATGATCTTTGTATCGGCTCCTTTACTAACTGCTATCAAGCCTCTTATTAGACCACCAGGTCCAGCACCAAGAATGACCGTTGTTGGAATTTCAACATTATGTTTTTTGTATTTTTTGAGTGTTTGTTTTCGCTTTCTTTGAATATACTTCGTTTTATGCTCGATCATTTTTGAGCGGATAGAAGGGGTATTGAGAGTTTCGAGAGAGAGGTAATCCTTAGCTAGACTTTTGATTGTTGCTTGAGATACTTTGAGGGATTTTATTTTTTCTCCAACAAGCTCTATATCTTCCCTCATTTCTTCTAAGGGAGCTCCTGAAGCATAGAGAGTTTCTTTCGAGCACATGTAACAAAATGAGTCGATAGGCAGAGCGGTGTCGATTGGGGACTCGAACTCCCAGAATATTTCGTGACAGTTTTTTATGCATTCGAGAGAGGCTTCTTCATCAAGGCTTTCAAGATCAATAGCTAGATCCAATATTTTGTCAGGATTTAAGTCTTTTAAAAAGTTTAAGCGTGAACGAAAACTCTCTTCAATATCATTACAAACATCATGAGAGAGCTGTTCAAGAGCTTGAAGTGATTGAATTTTCTCTTTTTTCCCTATGCTTGGAGCTTCTTTTTCAAGTCGAGTAAGTTCTTGCTTAACTGTTTTTAAAAATAAATGAGATTTAGAAAGGGTGTCGGGCTTGATGCCATTCTCTTCACCACCTCGGGCATAATTTATCAGGGCTTCCTTAAAATAATTTGTGCTGTCGACCGGTAAGCTCAAGTCTTCTCCGGAGGATAACAGTGTCTCGATATTTCGATTATTTTGAAAAGTTTCCATCACAGGGGCCGCATGTTTAGACCCGGGAAGCCCCTTAGAGTATCGCTGTACAATTTTTCTTTGGGTATTGTCTATTCTATCAGAGAGATTTGAGGCGTGATCCCTGATCGCATGTAAATCTTTTCTGCAATCGGCTAATTCGGTCGCAAGCTGTCCATAATGTTCTCTCGCTTTTCTCTCCTCTGATGAATCTCTCAGATAGCTGCGATTGGAGTCGGTTTTTAAGGCGATGTTCGTTACTTGATCTTCAAGGTGATTGATTTTTTTAATTATCATATGGTCAGTAACATTGATGAGTTCAAGTACTTTATCTTGTATTTGATCTACATTTTTCAGATCTGGTCGGCCACTTTGCTCTTCTAAGCGCAGAGATTCTTCCTGAAGCGATAGAGCTTCTTCAAGTTGGTCTATCTCGAGAGAAATTTCTTCGATAGATTGAGAAAATCGGTCTGGAAAACCTAGGGCGTTGGCCTGCATGGCAATATCTTAGTTAACTGCATATTAATCATTATAACTAATATAGGTTCACTAATAAAGCCATACTAAAAAAACATTCTTTAAAATAGCTTTAAAATAAGACGTTAGTTGCTGTGTAGTAGTGTGTTGGCTTGTTGCTTGATTTTTGATATAGAATTCTTGCAAGCTCATCGCTTGCTGATACTTGAAGTTATTTCGGTATAGATTTGACACAAGCTTAGCATTAGTTCATACGTATTTACGAAGTCCTAAAATTTTGGGGGAACTTATGACAGTAGCTGCAGACGTAAAACCGGCATTTTCACCTGTTGATGATTACAGGATATCGATGGTGGAAAGAGAGAAAGAGGTAAAGGCGGGTCTTAAAAAAATAAAGAGATCATGGGAAAGCTATCAGCCTTCGAAAGATCACGATGCGAAAACGCTAAGTCCAGGAAAATTTCTAGCTACTGGTCGGCACCCAAGTTCAGCGATATATCTGGGACCCCATTTTAAAAGGCTAAAGGGCTGTAGGGAACAAAATGTCACAGCTTCGGATTCAACACTTCTTACAGTCTTCGAGAAGGGGTTTTACCGGATTCAGAGAGAGTTTAGATCCAAGTTTCGAAGAGACAAGTGCAGATTCTCCTTGCACTGCTACAAAGCAATGCTTTCAGATCCAGAAATGAAAGGGGTGCAACTTGATTCCTTACGAGATCACCTCAATGTTCGAATGGGTGTCTTTCGCAATCAATGTCATCTCCTAAAAGATGTGGGTCGAGAAGGTGTAAAGTTTTTTGTTGAACGAACACAGTATCAGGTTGGGGCCGGCAGAACCCTGCCACAAAAAGTGGCAAAGGGATTTCATGGAGACTGGAAAGTTAGAACAGAGGGAGCACATCCTGCAATAATACGCCAACTTTGTGATAACCGTCGTATTTTGGAAAATAAAGATCATTACATCAGCCTCATTCGTACGATCGACCCTCGTCAGGCAGGTCATTTTTTTAACTTCGGAGAGTCTGACATCGAAAACTTCCTCTCTGCACTCAGCAGAGATGGGGTAGGAGTTAAGTATATAAGACAGTTAAGAGAGTTGGTCTATAAGGAAAGTCCTAGATCATTCGAGAGCTACATTGAAGAGCTTGCCGATCATTATACTCCTTCTTCCTCGTTAGCAGACTTTCGGAGTCAATTTATTAAGCGCTTCTCCTTTTATACGGAAAAGCATGCAGAATATACATTTTTAAGAGTGAATGACGAGACAAAGCAAGATTGGGTATACCGCAGCAAGCTTGATGAGTTGGATAGGGGAATGGCAGATTTCCTTATAGATAACGGAATCTGTGACGAGGA
>JBLFWS010000250.1:0-4227 GCA_047611865.1 Chlamydiales bacterium | reverse complement strand
GCGAAGGAAGATAGGAGGAGAAAAAGAGGAGAGTGTCCGGGAGTGTCCAGTCAACTGTGTAAACTAATTATAGTGACTCGTCTTCCGCTTCAAAAAAAAGCGGCACCCTTGGGCGGGGTGCCGCTACAGTTGCGGGAACAGAAGGGCGAAAAGAGATTTCTGCCCCGCAAAGAAATATAATAAAACTTATCTTATGCCAAAAAGGTTGTCGCTTTGGAAAACGTCTCCAACTACTTGAGGGATATCACCGTTTTTTATCGCATCACTCCATAGTTTGGCTTTTTTAGCAAATTCACTAACATATAGAAACATGTCTTCTGAATCTAGACCCCTAAGGTAAAGATATTCAAACATTATGATTATGTCCCCCTGGGGGCTAAAGGCCAGGGTTCCGTGGCGAGGAGAGGGGAGACCGTTGGTTTTTAGTGCTGCCATCAGCAGGTTGTTCCGGTAGGGGCCTCCCGGTACAGTAGGCAGCTCAGAGCAAATCAGAAATCTGTTGCCCGCTTCATCAGATTCAATATTCACATCAATTTGATTGGGATATTTCACAGTAAATCCACTGTGTGCGCTTAATACCAGGCCTATTCCCATCTTGGAATTAAATGTTTCCATTACATCTTCTATTCCTTCCATCGGACAATATTCCTCCTCTTATTCTTCCATTAAACGTTCTTGTTCTTCTATTTCAGCTTCCTCTTCTATTTCTTCTAACTTGTCATAAAGATCTTCCAGAGTACTCATAATGGTCTTACGTACTTCTTGTTTATGCAAGGGGTTTTGATAAAAGTGGGGGTCGACTTTGTCGACAGCGTGTAAAAACCTTTCTAAGATATTAATTTTCAAATAAATGTTGTCTTGAGCCCCCAAGCTATCAGCAATTTCTAAGAGGTGGTGAGGGTAGGGGTGAGGGTTCGCTATTAAATTGTGGTAGCCACGTGCCATAGTAAATACGTTTAGGCGCTTTGGGATCTTTAGGTCTACGTTGTCGGCGTCGACGGACTTTTCTAATTCCTGCAATTGCTTTTTCATTGTAACAATTTCTTCTTCGAATTGTTTGAACAAAGAGAAGCTGCCTTGCAATGCTTTGACCTGTGTCATCACAACGGTCATTCCTGCGCGGTTCAATTGCAACTCTTTAGAAATTTGTTCGTTTTTTTTCATGAGTCTCTTTCCCAATAGTAGGCTTAGCTACGTTATAAATCGTGGAGGAGTGGGAGGTGGTTCTTTGCCGTCTGCGATGGCTTCATGTATTTTCTGTTGGGTGGCGTAATCGTTTTGAACCTCTTGGAGAATGCTCTCTGAGGCTAACATGTCTCTCTCCTCTTGCTGAGAGAGGACTTGTGCAGTTTTGGCAGAGACCGAAATTTCGGCATCATCGTTTTCCTCACCTTCGTCGATGGTGTAGAGGGTATTGACCCTTTGACCACTATCCGCAATCAGCTTCATATAGAGGTTTTTAATCTCCCCTATTATTTCACCAGGTGAGAGATCGTCATCATGCTCTATCAAATCATCGATTAGATCAAAGAATGTTTGCAGGGTGTTGCCCCAGATTTTCTCGGATTGATCAAGGTTTTTTGAGGTGTGGTCTAAAAGGCCAGTGGAGAGATTTACAGTGTCTTTATCAAGGGCTACTCTATCAAGAGCGGCTTCACTTGTCCTGCCCAGTTTTTCAATGAATTCACTGTCGTTCTGGTTTCGGGCTTCATCGATAATTTCGAGCCATTGATCAGCTCCTTCAGTAGTAGCCTTATTTTCTGTTAAAGCCTTAGTAAGGTAATTGAAGACATCATTATAGTCTTTGTGGCCGAATTTTTCTCCATCTTTGGCTGTACTCTTTAATATTTTTTTTAATGCGTCGCGAAATTTTTCAGCATTCATAGCCTCTGCTTCTTCGTCCTTTTCCCCACCAGCTTTCTTTTGATTTTTGTCCAGCAAAGTGGCTAGTTCATCGACAAATGATGCCATCTTATCTGGAGTGAGTTTGGTATTAGTGTTGACTAGGCCTGTAAGCATTTCATTTCTTTTCTGATTCTGACCACCACTGCCACTGCCACCTCCACTGCCGCCACCGCCCATAAATCGGGCTAAGCCTCCTATGGGTGTGTTTGCGCTGCTTGCTCTTCCGGAAGAGGAGCTACGTTTAGCACGGCTGGATTTGCCACTTTTAGTGGGACGTCTTGATTTCAAACTTTTAGCAAGGTTGCCCATACGCTTTGCCATATGTGAAGCTGCGTGTTTATGGGCATGGTGCATATTGTGTTTGTGGACACCAGCTTGAAACTTGCCTTTCATGCTTGTCGCAGTGGGCTGTCCTCCACCACTGTGTACTTCCCCTATACTTCTTGAGGGGGTACCAGAAATAAATCCAGTCATATCTTACTCCTCCATGTCCCTTTTCCCTTTAACGAGGCTTCCTTGCCTCTCGGGAATGGTAGCGGCTATGCCGCGTCTTTATTTATGAGATCTGCACCCTCCCAAGAGGTTGTATACGGATCTCGGGGATGATTTCCTGGTAGGAAACCACTGCAATACCGGTATGTTCCATTTCAATGAGTTTGCGGACGAAACGTCGTACGTCGATCGCGGTGAGAAGCACCGGAGGCTGTCCTCCTGGTGGTGTCGGAGTGATAGTATTTCGTACTGCTGTCAAGATAAGCTGTACGGAATCAGGGTCCAAGGCTAGGTAGGAGCCAGATGAAGTTTGCTTGATAGCTCCGCGGACCATATCCTCAATTTCAGGATCGAGAATATACACCGAGAGAACACTCTGGCCTTGGGAATACCGGTAACTAATATATCTTTTTAGAGAAGAGCGCACGTATTCAGTCAAGAGAACCGTGTCCTTTTCTGTTTGCGCCCACTCTCCTAATGATTCCATAATGGTACGCAAATCTTTGATGGAAATTTGCTCTTGAATCAAGCGTTTGTAGATATCTGTCATTTTCTGTAAAGGAATAAGTCGGGTCACTTCCTTGACCAAGTCCGGGAAGCTCTTCTCCATAAATTCCAACATGGATTTGACTTCCTGTATACCCACAAATTCGTTTGCATAGTGGCGGAAGAAGTAGGAAAGATGGAGGATGATAACTTCCATTGGCTTCCAATACTTGATGCCTGCCTTTGTCATGATTTCTTCGTATTGGTCTTCAATCCATAAAGAAGGCATTCCAAGGGCGTTCTTGTATTGCTTGAATGGGAGGTTGTAGTGCTGCAGATTCTCTTCTGATTCGTTGGTCAGATAATATCCATTTAAAATCTTTCCGCGGATGATAGGCACTTCGTTGAGTTGAATAGAGTACTCGTCTTCCTCGTGGGAAGGGGAGTCTATCCTTACGTGTACCCCTGGAAAACGAACACCCAAGTCGTGGTATAGGGCTTGCCTCATCTTCGGAATCATATGTTCGATAAAGCCCGGACCTTTCTTTTTGGTAAGCTTGATCGTTTCACTAAGGTTTTTTCCGACCTCCAGAATAACAGGTAGTGTCAGTGCGTAGGAATCGACTCCTCCTCCTGTTATAGCGGTGTGACCATCTACGTCTGTGTCAACAGTCGGATCTGAGGCAGTACCGCCTAAGCCGGAAGCCGCAGCCTCTGCTTTTTTCTTTTTTTCAGTGTAGTAGAGCAGGTAACCGACTGAAGCCATTGCAAAGGAGAGGACAAAGAACTGAGGCTTTGGCATGCCGGGAATCATGCTGATTAAAAGAAGGACGGCAGAGGAGATGAGTAGGGCTTTTGGGTGGTACAGCATCTGTTTGGAGATTTCTTGACCCAAGGCTACATCGGCCTTTCCGCTCGATACTCGAGTGGTCACGATACCAGCACTAATAGAGATGAGAAGGGCAGGAATCTGGGATACGAGGCCGTCACCAATGGATAGCAAGGAGTAGGTTTGGACGGCTTCTGCAGCTGTCATATCGTTCATCATTATCCCGATAATGATACCGGCGACGATGTTGATGAGGGTAATGACAATACCCGCAATGGCGTCTCCTTTCACGAACTTCATGGCTCCATCCATGGCACCATATAGCTGACTTTCCTTTTGGATTAACAAGCGCTTCTCTCTGGCCTGATGCTGGTCTAGCATGCCGGCGCGGAGGTCGGCATCAATACTCATTTGCTTACCAGGCATGGCGTCCAAAGTAAAACGGGCAGCGACTTCAGCTACACGCTCGGCACCCTTCGTAATAACGAGGAACTGCACCAAGGTGATGATAAGGA
>JBLFWS010000249.1:0-4333 GCA_047611865.1 Chlamydiales bacterium | reverse complement strand
GAGATCCATTTTACAGGGCCTGTCTCTCGCTCCGCTCGGATCCGACCCTGCCTACATAATGCCACGCCTCTGGCGTTTATGAAGATTTAACCTATTCCTCGTGAACGGTTTCCTGGATTCCTTTGGGTAATAATCTCGCTATGCGTTTTTACTTAAAAAAATAATTCACCACCACTTAAAGTTGCACCCAAGGGAACCTGATCCATTGATTTTATTAATACCTTATGCTATTTTTCTCAAAAAAAAATCATAAATTAAGAATTCAAGTATTATACCAAAGTCTTCACCCATTTTATTAAATGCCTCCGTTCATCTCTAAAAAAAAGGATGTAAATATGAGGGTAAATCTCGCTAGCCTCGTTTATGAGGTCAAATACGTAACCATACGACTCTCACAAAGAGTTTTTACACTGTCCATGCAATTTTATTAAAATGTAATTTAAGTAATCAGGAGAGTAATTATGTACATAACACCTCTGGGCCCCGCCTTAATCCCAACAAATACCATCCAGACCCCTCAAAATCTCATTTCGTTTGTTCTTACAAATGGGACTTTTCTTTTGCCTGCCGCACTTGCACTAATGCCTAGTTCGTCCAGGACTTATTTTCGCGATCGTCACGTCATGCATATGCCCTCCTCACAACCCTGTTTAGGAGGGGTTAAAAATCTTCTAAACCGAACTCGTAAAGTACTTCAGAGACTTCGACATACAATGCATCCCTCCTTTCAACAAAGGAAAACGCTACTGGATGATGATCCCACAAAACATGCCCATAACGTCCAAATAAAAGCTCCCTTTGAAGTTCAAGAGAACTCAGCTGTTTCCCTTGATGATATTGATAAACGAGAATATCGAATTCATATCGATGCTCATGAAGTTGCCAGAAGGCTTGAAACGGAAAAATCCGATGCTATAAATCAACAGAAGAATGAGAACCATTACGAAAATTTTAACCAACAGATGAAACTCTTAAGCTCTAATGACAACACTACATTACATTTTGGCTACCTAAATTCTATTATTGGATACCACAAAACCCCTGTTACTTTTTCTAGTCCCAGCTTTGGTGTTGGAATGGCCGAAGCTCAAGGTCGTAGACCCACTATGGAAGACTCTCACATTTCCAATTCTTTTCATTTTAAGGCAGGCGTTTCTTCTAGGCGTGTACGAATTACCGGCATTTTTGACGGACATGGTGGCCCCGAAGTGTCTAACTTTGCGGCAGACAATATCGTAAAACATCTTGTAAGAAGATTAGAAGAGCAAAATAGAGACAGCCTAAGTGAACTCGGAATTTGGAATGCTTTAAAACTTACCTTTGTTGATTTAAGCAGATCTTACAACCCCACTAAGCCTAATTACAATGCAGGATCTGGATCTACAGCCAATGTTGCCCTAATGATTAATGGGGATCTGTGGACCGTCAACCTGGGTGATTCCAGAGCTATTCTTCTTGACCCCGACGGTATTACCACCCAACTTAGCGAAGATGCAAACCCGGGTAACGACAAATATAAAAAAGGAATCCAAGATAGAGGTCATAGCGTCTTTACTAAGTTTGGAGGAATACCTCGAATCGATGGTCGTTTGGCTGTTGCAAGAAGTTTTGGAGATCATTACCTAAAAGGAGCCGTTAGTGCCCGACCGAAAATAACTAAATTCCCACAGCCAAAAGATGGCTGGAAAGACTATTACTTAATACAATGTTGTGATGGTATTTATGACGCATCGAGTTCTTCCCAGGTTGGGGATCTCGCCTACGCTCGTCTTCAAAAAGGAGATTCTCTAGGTGCTGTTGCATCAAAGATTGTTAAAGCAGCACATCAAGCTGGTTCTGAGGATAATTTATCAGCAATAGTAAGCTCTCTGTTCATTTACAGGGCTTATTTAACCAGATCATATGAACAATCGAGCTGATATGGGATTCACAAGTCCAAGGACAAACCTCTCTCCCGGCTTTAACCCGTCAGAGTATACAACACTATAGTGCAAGAGAGTAGCTCTACCTTGTCACCCCCATTAGAACAATCAAAAAGTGGGCAGGAGTCGTATTTTAAAGTCTCTTAAATACGATGTCTGCCCACTTTTTATAAAGTGTTTTATTTACAGGTTTATGATAGAATATCTGCTTAAATAAACACTTTACAATCGGTTGTATATGTTTCAAGTCATCATAATGTTCGCACTATTTGCGTCAGTATTTACCGTCGGAAAAGTCACCTTAGAGACCATTCCCCCCTTTCTCTTAACAGGAATACGTTATACTTTGGCAGGTGTTTTTCTGACAGTACTTGGAATATACCAAAAAAATGGAGAAAGTACCTCTCCCATTCCTCACTGGAAATTACTTTTTGGTGTTGGCTTATTTGGCGTCTTTTTAACAAATGGACTAGAGTTTTGGGGGCTACAATATCTAAGCTCAGGAAAAACCTGTCTGCTTTATTCCTTAACTCCCTTTTTCTCTATTATACTCGCCTATCTTATGCTTAATGAGCACATGACATTGAAAAAACTTACAGGCTTAGTCATTGGAACACTTGGTTTTGCTATTTTGATATTAGGAAACGATATAACAGAAGTTTCGGATACTACATGGCGAATAGGTAGTATTTCCCTGGCTGAATTTGCGGTTATTTTTGCTGCTATTGCTACCGTTTTTGGGTGGATTTTCTTCAAACAACTCACGAAACAAAAGAGCTACCCTATTAACCTTGCCAATGGTTACAGTTTTATTATTGGAGGGCTTATTGCCTTTATCTGTTCTTTCATCTTCGAAACCCTACCAGCTCTAGATTCTCTTAATATTACAACCACTGCCTTTCAAATCATTTACATCACAATAATTCATAGCATCATTTGCTATACTCTGTACGCACGCTTTCTACAGAAGTTTTCTGTCACCTTTATGATGTTCGCCGGTATCATAAACCCTATCTTTACTGCCATCTACGGATGGATTTTCCTTAACGAGCAGGTAACAAAAGAATTTCTCATTTGCCTATCTTTTGTATGTATTGGCTTATACATATTTTATAAAGAAGAAAAAGAGCAAAAAGAAGAAGAAGATGTCAGCCTTGTCAACTAGGCATTTTAAACCTTGAGAACGACTGGGCACAACTTAGGCTTCCTATTTTGTCTAATTATAACACTCAGATAATTACTTATTAGACTCTCAAAACAATTACCGAGACTTAAACCCGCCACCCTTTTTTGATACAAAGTAAAATAATAGATTACTCATTGATAAGTAACTTATAATTACAATATAATGTGCAGTCTTTGTGCAATTATATTATAATATAGATATTATCCATGACAAGCATTCCCGGCCAATTTAATGGCCAAATTCCCCTATCACCCATGATATACCCTACTAGGACTATCTTTAGCTTTGTTTTCAATATCCCCTGTTCACGATCATTTGAAAAGGTTTTTATATGACTTCTGTTTTGATACAAGTCTTCGTACTTTTATCACTTTCAAATATTTTTATGACCCTTGCATGGTACGGCCATTTAAAGCATCTCAGCCATCAAAGTTGGTATATTGTTGTCTTGATTAGCTGGGGAATCGCTTTTTTTGAATACCTACTCCATGTTCCCGCTAACCGCATTGGTTTCGAAACCTTAACCCTCGTTCAACTCAAGGTTTTGCAAGAGGTCATAGCGCTAGTCATTTTTGTCCCCTTTTCTATACTTTTCATGAACTCACCAATGAAGCTTGATTTTCTCTGGGCGGGATTTTGCCTTCTCGGTGCTGTATATTTTACCTTTCGGAGCTAAGACCTTTTTATTTAAACCCAAGAGATACCTTACCTTTCCATTTCTGCACGAGAACGCTTTCTCTTAGATCCTGCTGAGGGTCGATTTCCTTCTCTTTCTACGACGAGATTATCGACACTGAAAACAAGTTTTTCGTTAAGCGTGACTCTATCTCCCCTTTGTAGTGGAATGGGTTTTTCAAAGCTGTAGCGTAGGGTTTCTCCACCATGGCCCTGTCTTATTAGGCGTGCCTTATTTAACACCTCTGCACGTTCAGAGAGTTCTAAGCTTCCATCCGATCCTTGAGTCAAAGCCCATTGGGATCTGGAGACGAAAAGATTCACATTGCTATGGGGAAACTGCCCTCTTCCCAAAATCAGGCCTTCTTTGAAATTACTTTGGAAGAATGAGCTATACCCATTCTCTCCATTTAGACGTAGGGTAAAGGAGGTTACTGGCTTTATATGAGCCTCCATTCTAAAAAGTCTACTCTCTCCATCCAAAAGGTAGATTACATTTCTTTCGCTTGTGTGTTTCAATGCTTTGATCGTGTAATCCTTTCCCTCTAAG
>JBLFWS010000248.1:0-4353 GCA_047611865.1 Chlamydiales bacterium | reverse complement strand
CAACCTCCGATGCTCGGTGGCACCGGTTTATCTCTCGCTCACTCTCGAAGCTTTCGTGTCGCTTTCGATTTGTGCGCTTAAGAAGGGATAACAATAGCTGAACCCATGATTTATATACAAGCTTTCTCAGGGCTTTTGTTTGTTTTTTGTTTTTCATTTAATTACTATCTAGTTTTAATTATATTTTAAAGTTTATTCTTTATTACTAATGTCAGGTATATGATTCCCTTTTAGCACCTTACGTCCAAAACTGATTATCACTTACGCAAAACAGCCGCAGAGCCTCTTATAAACGCTTAGGAATTTGAGTTCTCCCACCATTTATCACAGGCTTTGCGGCTGTTTTTATGAACCGGCTTCTATCGACTCTTACTCTGCTGAAATCTCCACGCTGATTATATCAGTGTAAGTCCCCGGATCTGCATCACCAACAGTTCCAATTGTGACTTGTACAGGGTAGGCATCACCTGTACTGGCCATTAAGAAGTAGCTTCCCCCAACAACGACAGAAGACCCACCTGATAAATCCTTAGTGGAACCACCCACCTTTATCGTATAGGGAACAGTGCTTTGAGTAGACCCCGTGTTTGCCAAGGTACTTTCATTATCAGAGGTCATTGAGATATTGTAGCCCGTATTCCCTTTTACTCTTATATCAAAGCTTTTGTACTCTCCATCTTCCAATCCATCAAAGTCCAGGGTTTCTGATGTATCTGATTGATCAAAGGAGCCTCCACTATCTGCAATTGACAAAAAAATAGACGCAGGCACAACTGTACTTAGGTTCAAAGAAAACGGACCCGCTATTTGATTAACACTATTACCTGTTAACTTCTCATGTAACTATTCAGGTCCCTAGGAAAAGGGAGCTGTGACAAAGAGAATCGAAATTTTGATTTTCGTGGATAGTGAAAATTTGATATACTTTCCTGCATGACATCCAATGAAAATGCCAACAGCTCTGATAACAGTCAAAGTGATCTCAATTCACTACCAAGTTGGGCTCGAGAACTGATTCTTCAACTCATGAACCGTGTACGTGAACTCGAGGCTCAAGTTGCTAACAATAGTTCAAATAGCGGCAAGCCTCCGAGCAGTGATGGCCTCAAAAAACCTTTAAAAACACAAAGCCAAAGAGGAAAATCAGGAAAAAAACCTGGAGCTCAATTGGCCATATGGGAAGAACGCTTGAACAAGTTCAAGAGCCGGACCACATTGTAACGTACATCCCAGATTCTTGTAGCTCTTGTGGTCATACTCTTGGTGAGGTAGAAGGAGCCCCCGTTGAGCGACGTCAGGTTTTTGACTTGCCAGAACCTAAGATTGAGGCAAAGAGATGTCCTTGCTGTGGGGACATTTCGAAAGGCTCATTCCCGGGAAATGTTACAGCCTACACTCAATATGGAGATCGGATACAGGCCTTGGCAGCTTACTTTTCTCATCAACACTTTCTCCCCTTTGATAGACTTTCCCAGATGCTTAACGATATCTTTGGAATCGCGATTTCTCCAGGAACGTGTGTGAATATTGATCGTAGACTTTTCGAGAAGCTTGAGGTATTCGAGGTTAACCTCAAAGCGCACCTTGTTGCCTCACAGGTCTTACACTTCGATGAGACAGGCATGCGTTGCGAGAAGAAACTTCACTGGATACATGTAGCTTCATCAGAAGTCGCGACCTTCTTTGGGATCCATACTAAGCGTGGCAAAGAGGCCATTAACGCATTTGACATTCTCTCCGAATTTCAGGGGACGGCGATTCACGATCACTGGTTTCCTTACTTTACCTATAAGCATATCCAACACGGGCTATGTAATGCTCATCACTTACGAGAGCTCACTTTTATCTATGAGCATGAGAAAGAAGATTGGGCAAAGGAGATGAAGGGTTTTCTTCTCAAGGCGAAAAAGGAAGTGGAGGAGCATATTGATGATGCTTGTCTCTCGGAAAGCCAAAGAGAGGCTCTTATTGAAGAATATGGAGGAATAGTTCTCAAAGGGCTCATTTATCACACCAAATTACCACCTCTACCGCAGAGCAAGAAAGGGAAACGAAAGCAACATCCGGGAAAGAATCTCTTGGATCGTCTTGGAGATCACCATGAATCCGTGTTGCGATTTATCAGTGACTTTTCCGTCCCTTTCACAAATAATCAGGTAGAGCAAGACATCCGAATGGTGAAACTGAAGCAAAAAATCTCTGGTTGTTTTCGGAAGCTGAAGGGAGGAGAGGTGTTTTGTCGTATACGCAGCTACATTTCTACAGCTCGTAAGAAGGGATGGGAAATCTGGAAAGTTCTTGCAGAGGCCATTCAAGGCCGCCCTAGATTACTTCCCACCTGAATAGTTACGGGAATTTTTGAGCGCTAAGTCTTTGGGCACAAAGAAACTATTTTGTTACTCGTACTTATATGCTCTCATGCCACAAAAAAAACATTGATTCTGCTACCCTTGCCTACAAAGTGAGGCTCATTTTGAAGAAGATACTTTTTACTCTCATAGCTAGTTTCCTTCCTCTAAGTACCTATGCTTTAACATCAGGCACCATTGACTTAAGCGGAACTGTCGAGCAAGTTATTGAACTCGAAGTTCAAAACCCAAACTTAATGAATATGTTAAAGGGAATGGAGACTGTCAGTAATAGTGATGGGGAAGAAGGTGAAGAGGGCGAAGAAGAAAACAACGAGCCCGTCTTCCATGAGTTTGCCCGTATGTCAATCTCGTCAAACAGCTCTTATAATATTGCAGTTGGAGGGCTCTAATTCAAAGACTTAAGTGGCTTAGGTGGTAAACCTATCCCGATTGATGTCATGCTTGGGCAAAATGGCAAAAGTAATATGAAAGGAAGTAAAACTTCCGGGTCAAGTGTGAAGTTCGATGTCAACAATTCTTCCGGTGACGGTAGCGGTATTGCCGAGAATATTTTAAGCATCAAGCCAAAAGAAAAAATGAAGAACGACGGTAAAATATGGGCAGCAACGAACAGTATAACCCTTGCTGCCGACTAATATCTTCCCTGCCGGCAAGTTTTTCCTTAAATATCCCCTAAGCTTTCCTACATCTTTAAGCTGTTTTTGTTGATGAAGTAGGAATACGAGACCTATCCCAGATTTTACTTTTGTAATTTGTTTGCTATCTTAGTCCATTCGTTGCATTTTTGAAGCCTCTCTAATAAATCATTTAAAATCTCGACCTGTTTATTTTTATGGGAGAGTTCTGATTCTACTGATTCTAGCCTTGCTTGAATGCGTTGGTATTCCTCTGGATAATCAATGGAAAGAAAGTATCCACCCGACATAGCTACTGATAGTGCGATGTTTTCCTTGTGAGTTATGCCAAATCTTCGATCTAACACATCCAACCTTCTCCTTTGAATTCTCACATCTCGTTCCAAGTCATTGATTTCCGGTAGTAGACAACACTTCCTATATTCTATTGCCCCTTTCTTTCTATAGGGCAATTCATTTGCTTCACCCAATCTTTTCATTTTCTGTCTCTCGGAAAAAAACTTTTTCCTTAATGTAAGAGAATGTTCTGGCTTTAGGGATGCACCAATCCTTTTTTGCCTTTCAGACTGAGGGTTAGAGAAGTACAGTCGTCGATTTAAAATCAGTTTGATCGGATTAAAGGATGGTCGAGAAGGAACAATGGCGAATGTTCTATGCCTTAGTGATAAAGATGAGAGCTTGGCTATATTATCGCAGCCCATAAATTCTAATGCCGTTTTAAGGGCTCTTTCATGGAGCTCATGTAAGCGATCCAGAACGGCTAGCTCTCTGGGCTCTTCACCTGGAAGAGTAGAATAGGTAGTATTTTGAATATTTATTAGTGTCATTTTTATCTAATCCTTTAATCTTTTTGTAATTTTCCAACGTGAAGACAAGTTATAGGCTACAGTAATCAGCATTACTCTTGCCTCAAGCTAAGCTTTTTTTACGTCTGATTCGGTCACAAACTTTTTGTTTGCAAGCAGAGATTTTGGGGATAGGCTTAAATATTTCAAGCTCTTTATTCACCTGACAAGAATAACGGTAGGATTTTCAGGATTTCCAACTGGTGGTATCGAGCTACAATCCCAAGGTAATAAGGAATTTCTTGGAACATCCGGATCTCCAAAAGTTGGTCTTCTCCTGGCATAGTCATCAGGAATAAAATTCATGTTAAAAGGTTCCAAAGATTGGTAGTTAATCATTCTACCCTGGACTTCTTCTCTACAAGCATAGATTTTCCTACCTTTGAAAGCCCTAGCAATAACTTTAGAGATACTCTCTTTCCCTTTAATAGTTTTTCCTACATCGCAGGAATGTAGAGCAACCGATCCGTCACGAGCAAGGTACTTTGAAAGGGATTTTAG
>JBLFWS010000247.1:0-4396 GCA_047611865.1 Chlamydiales bacterium | reverse complement strand
AGGTATTTGTATGGACATGAGCAAATCTTATCGTGCTGCAGCAAAAAAGTACTTGCCTGAAGTTGCTATTGTCTTTGACCGCTTTCATGTGATGCAGCTCGCTACAAAAGCCATTGATAAAGTGCGGTGTAAGCATCAAGCCTCTCTTGATGAAGAAGGCAAGAAAACTTTGAAAGGCAGTCGTTTTCTCTTCCTTTCAAACTATGAAAATCTTGATGAAAATAAGAAGATTCGTTTGACAGAACTTCTTGAAGTTAACGAGGCTCTTCTTATCATGCACACTATGAAAGAACAGCTCAGACTTTTGTGGATTAAAGGAAATCGAAAGAACGGTCAGAAGTTTCTTGGTGCCTGGATATGTGATGCCATTGATGCTGCTAATAATTACCAAGCTAAAACAGGAATCGATTCTCTCAAACCTTTGAAAACATTAGCCTTTACCCTGGCGGGACATATGAGTGACCTTCTCAATTATTTTGATTACCCGATTACAAACGGAAAAGCAGAGGGAATCAATAACAAGATAAAGACATTGAAGCGGCAGGCTTACGGATATCGTTATATAGCTTATTTCAAGCTAAGATTGTATCATCTCCACACCTCAAGGTATCGGCTGTGCGGATGAACCAAAAAAAAATATAGATACCTCTAAGGAAAATTTGTTCACAACTATAAATCAAAATTTATCCAAATACCGAAAATAAAATTCGGAAACATATAATGTTTAGAGATCCTTAAGATCTAAAAAAAACTAAGCTTTTCTATATAAAATAAAAAGACAACAAATGTGGGAAATATGTTCGTAAAATATTATGCGCAATCTTCAGTAAAAGTTATAAACAAGATTGTTTTCACAAGCCTCCTCGAAAAAAAACAAGTTGTGAACACTTTCCACAATACAGCCGTTTTATCTACTTAAATTTTTGATTATAAGACACTAAGGTGCAGTAATTCCAAATTTAAACATGATATCACCCTAAATATAAGCAGGATACGAATAAGTAAAAAACTATGAACAATCACTGTTCAAAACAAATTATATTTTGTCGTTTTTTGATTCTTAACGAGTTACTCTTCAAGTGACCGTATTCAGGGAATATTCGCTTGCAGGCTAACTGTTCACATGTTAGAGTTTCGTCGTAAAACATCTTCAGAACATGCTGTGGAAACCTTGTTGATAACTTAGTGTAGGACCGAAACTATGGCTCTTTGTGAAACACGTCATTCCTGGATTCAATTTTTGGAATATGCGAAGAAGCGTTGCTCTTTAACTGCCTTCGAGAATTGGCTGGCCCCTATCAAAGTCATTGAAGAAAACTATGACGGAGTCACACTTGAAGTTCCAAATATCTTTGTCAAAGAATACCTCTTAGATAATTACAAAAAAGATTTATGCTCTTTTTTACCTGTTAGCAGAACAGGTGAACCTGCTATTGAATTTGTTGTTAGTGAACCCAAGAAAAAAGAATTCAAACAGTCAAGCGAACCCTCTGCACAACAACAAACTTGGACAAACGAAACACAACCCCCACAATATCAACTTAAATTAAACAGCTTTTATAAGTTTGAGACATATATTGAAGGGCCCTCCAACCAGTTTGTTAAAGCTGCAGCAATGGGAGTTGCCGCCAGACCCGGAAGATCCTACAACCCTCTTTTCATCCATGGCGGTGTTGGCTTAGGAAAAACTCACCTTTTACACGGTATTGGCCATTATTGCCGAGAACACCACAAAAAACTCAGAGTCCAATGTATCACCACCGAAGCGTTCATCAATGACCTGGTTGACAGCTTACGCAATAAGTCTGTCGATCGTATGAAAAGGTTTTATCGTACTCTTGATGTACTTCTCGTTGACGATATCCAATTTTTGCAGAATCGCCTTAACTTTGAAGAAGAATTCTGTAATATGTTTGAGGCTCTTATTAATCAAAATAAGCAAATCATCATTACAAGTGATAAGCCTCCCGGACACCTGAAGTTATCAGAGCGTATGGTTGCCCGAATGGAATGGGGTCTTGTTGCTCACGTCGGTATTCCTGATCTAGAAACACGTGTAGCCATCTTACAGCACAAAGCCGAACAAAAAGGGCTTAAAATCCCTCATCGTGTCGCATTTTATATTGCTGAGCACATCTATAGCAACGTTAGACAACTCGAAGGAGCTGTTAACCGTTTGAGTGCTCACTGCCGTCTCTTAAATTTAGATATAACTGAAGAGCTTGTTGAAAGAACCTTAAGAGAAATGTTACAACATGCTCCGAAAAATACTATTTCCGTAGAACAAATTCTCAAAAGTGTCGCAGCAGTATTTCAGGTACGAGTATCTGACCTGAAAGGAACTGGGCGTACAAAAGAAATTGCTTTACCTCGACAAGTAGCCATGTATCTTGCCAGAGAAATGATAAATGAGTCCCTGATGATGCTTGGTGCAACATTTGGTAAAACTCACTCAACCATACTGCATGCCTGTCGAAATATTGAGAAAAAAGTTGCGGGCGATTCTACATTACAACGACAAATTGATATAGTACGGCGAAATATCGATTCTTAATAATAAAATATTAAGCCAAATAACTTTGATATGACGATGAAAATAGGCATTATAGGTTGTGGTGTTATTGGTGGAGGCTTTGCTACTCACTTCTCCAAGCACCACTCTTTAGTACTTTTTGATATAGATAAAGATAGGTGTAAAAGCCTTGCCAAGGATTTCTCTGGAGATGTGCATATCGCAGAGAACCTAGAAGACGTTGTAAGTGGAACAGATCTTTCGCTTTTGGCCGTAAAGCCGCAAAGTCTAGATGAAGTAACCCAAATTTTAGCACCTCATATTCACAAGGGCCATCTCCTTGTGAGTACTCTGGCTGGTGTCTCTTTACAAAAGTTACAAAGGCGATTTTGCAGTGCCAGCATTCTGCGGATCATGCCTAATGTAGCCTGCTTTCATGGACAGGGAGTCATTGGCCTAGTAGAAAATTCTCAATTATCTACTGAAGCAAAAAATATGACTGATGAGCTATTTTCTGGCTTGGGAATTACTCTCTGGATTCCAGAAAAAAATGTGGATGCCGTCACAGCTTTATCGGGCTCAGGCCCTGCATTTCTCTTTGTTATCATTGAAGCCATGGTAGATGCAGGAATCAGCATGGGTCTTACACCCACTATTGCCAAAGATCTTGTCTTGCAGACAATTCAAGGAGCTGTCACCATGAGCGTAGAGACAGGTATGCACCCTGGGGAGCTCAAATGGCAAGTGTCTTCTCCTTCTGGAACTACCATTGCTGGTTTGCAGGAGATGGAGAAGATGTCAGTTCGTGCTGGTATTATAGAAACCATCATGGCTGCCTTCAGGCGTGCAAAGGAATTAGGCAATGAACGTGTTTTCGGGAAGGTGAGTGATGTTTAAAAGATACACAAAAAATCCTTTTGAAAAGGAAAAGTCGGTGCCCGTTTTTGAAGAGGAGACAGGTACGGTAGCGGTTCATCCGAATCACCCTAAAACTTTTGCTGCGGAAAGAAAACATAACCCTACAGAAAGACAACATACTCCATACCAAGCTAAGACACAGGAAGAATATACACAAGACATTCCACCTAGAATTTTTAGAGGTCGTGTACAACAAAGCCCTAACGGTCACGGGCCTGTGCATGATGAGATTCTAACACAGCAAGAGCTATGGAGCGAAAAAAATGGAAAGGCCCCTGTGCCCCCCCCCCAACAAGATCATTTTGAAGGAGAAGAACCTGAAACTACTCTTGGTCAGGGTGTAGTTTTTAAAGGCCAGTTAAGCTTTGAAAATCTCCTTCGAATTGATGGCGAATTTCATGGGGATCTTTGTTCTAAAGGCAAACTCGTAATTGGTCCTTCTGGAATTGTAAAATCCAATATCAAATTACGAGAAGCTATAATTGAAGGATATGTAGAAGGGAATCTTGACGTTGAAGAACGCATAGAACTACGGGGAAATGCTCAAGTTCATGGCGATATTCAGACGAGATTCCTAAGTGTAGACGAAGGCGTAACCATTATTGGCAGTGTAATGATAACTCCTCATGAGGATCTATCCGAAAGGAAGGCAACCTCAACAGAGAAAGAAGAGGTCTCTGACACATAAGCTTCAAAATTCGGGCTTCATGAGTTCATGCTCTGAAGCTCGAATCAAAAAATACTAGCCCTTATTCTCCAGTACTCATTTCTCTAAACCCTCGTCAAGATCTAGAAATGAAGGACGTTTTCCATTTATTTTAGCTCAAAGATTTAAAATACCTTATTCCATATTTCCAGTGCTCAGATATGCTATAATTTTGTAGGTATCTTCATCGATCTTTTCCCTCCGCCGATTCAATTCTGAAGTGCGACATTTAGGCAGCCTCACTAAGGCTGCCTAAATGT
>JBLFWS010000246.1:0-4423 GCA_047611865.1 Chlamydiales bacterium | reverse complement strand
CACTCAAGGACCAACAGAGAAATACTATTTTGGTGACTGGTTATATGTTCCTAATGATGGTTTTTACTTTCGTGGAGAACATAGCTTATTAGCACTACCTATTGTTGATACAATCGATATCCCAGCAGTCCTCGACGAACACTTACACATCATTGAAAGACATCTGATAGGTGCTCATCTACATATGGAGCCAGTTTCTACTCATTATGAGATTTTTTTTGACAATGCCTGGAATCTTCATCTGAACTGTTACGTTATTGAGCTAGGCGATTTGCAAAAACCAAATTCTGCATACTTTGGAAACTGGGCATATGTAGCGGGAGACGGATTTTATTCTTTGGAAAATGCTTGTTTTGAGAGTGCTGAAAAAGTAGTACCCTATGATGAGGTTTCTAAGTTTGTTCATAAATATCGTTCTTGGCTTAATAAGCAAGAAGGGTTCCATACTCATCTCTCAAGTGTTGAAGATAGATTGGTGTATACTTTAACAGAAGATGAAACTTTATGCTTTGAGAGTAGGGTAGATATCTCTGGAGATGCTTTTGAGGGAATGGATTTTGGTGACTGGGTCTATATTAAGAACCAGGGTTTTTATACAAAAATGCGCGAAAGGATTGGCTTGCCCGTTAGATCAGGGGTACTTGTTCCTGTTGATGAAATTCCGACATTTATCAGAATGAATCAGGAAGACCTCGAGTATGTCCGAGATTTTTTTAGTGTAGAGTGCCCTGTTGTAAAAGCTGGTTTGAATATCAAGCTTAAGGGAAAAACCACAATCGTTATCAACCCAGAGTATGAATTACTCCCACGCTACCGTTCCAGTAATATCCGATTTTTTGGTGACTTTGTTTACTCTGAAGGCGAAGGTTTTCATGAGATTCCTTTAGATACAAGGCTTCCAGATGAATTCCGCCATCAGACAATCATTCGTGGTGATCGATTAGGTTTATTCCTGACTTATGAATTAGATGATATCAGATGCTATGCTAATCATATCGATAAGCGATTGGCTAAAGGGGAAAACCCCTGCTTTACAGTCCATAATGTTTCTGGAGAAGAGGCGCTTGAAGAAAAGGGCTTACTGACCTTTAACATGTCCTATGAGACGGAATTTGGGAAAGTACCCATAACGGATGTTTGGAAAGGTCTTAGGAAGGGGAGGCGTTACCTTTTTACGAATGCTGGATTAATTGACTTACAGAACGAAAGCTTCCAATGGTTACGGAATTTTGGAGAGCATCGGGTAGATGCAGGGCAAGGGTCAGTGAAATTGACTGTGCTGGAATTCATACGTTTAAATGCTTTCGAGAAAGTGAAAGATCCTCCTGAAGACCTTGAAGAGGCGGCGGACAGTAGAAAACTACTCCGTAACCTTCGGGAACTTCAAGTTGAAGACAAGCCAAATCTTGATGGCTTAAAAAGCAATTTACGTCCTTATCAGGAAATAGGCGTTGATTGGTTGTGGTTTTTGTACAATCATCACCTTTCCGGTCTTTTATGTGATGATATGGGACTGGGGAAAACCCACCAGGCAATGGCACTGATGGTTTCTGCAGTAAATGTAGAAAAGAAGAAAAAGGGGAAACGGAAGTATTTTCTTGTAGTATGTCCAACATCAGTCATCTATCATTGGCAGGAAAAGTTAGCCGAATTTCTTCCAGAACTAAAGGTCTGTACTTTTCATGGGATGAACAGAAGTCTTGACGGCTTCTTGAAAACTTATGATATTTTACTGACATCATATGGCATAATGCGACGGGAAAAGGATATCATCAGTTTAATCTCTTTCGATTTAGCCATTTTTGATGAAATACAGGTGGCTAAAAATCACTTGAGTAAACTGCACTCAGCTCTTCTTACAGTCCAAACTCGAATGCGTATTGGTTTAACGGGTACTCCCATTGAAAACCAACTAAGAGAGCTGAAATCCCTCTTTGACGTAGTGCTACCGACTTATATGCCGAGTGATGGTCAATATAGGGACCTTTTTGTGAACCCCATTGAAAAAGATGGTGACGCAGACAGAAAGAAGCTTCTCGGACGCTTTGTTCATCCTTTTCTATTAAGGCGAAAGAAAGAAGAGGTGCTAGAGGATCTTCCTGAGAAAACAGAAGAAATCTCTCATTGTGAATTGTCATTAGAACAAATGAAACTTTACAAGGATGTGCTGAATGATTCTCGAAAGAGCCTTATCGTAGACTTGGCGGATGGTAGCAAGCGTATTCCTTATATCCACATTTTTGCTGTTTTAATGAAACTGAAGCAATTGTGCAATCACCCCGCCCTAATACTACAAGATATAAAGAATTATCAGGATCATTCATCAGGTAAGTGGGATCTCTTTGTTGAGATTTTAAATCAAGCTCAAGAGAGTGGGCAAAAGGTTGTGGTATTTTCTCAATATCTTGGGATGTTGGATATTATTGAAAATTACCTTCAAGCTTCTGGCATTGGCTTCGCTTCCTTAAGAGGGGCTACAGCTAATAGAGGGAAAGAGATGAAGCGCTTTCAAGAAGATCCAGAATGCAAGGTGTTCGTAGCCTCTCTGCTCGCTGCTGGCCTGGGTATTGACCTGACGGCAGCCTCTGTTGTCATACACTATGACAGGTGGTGGAATGCTGCGAGGGAAGACCAAGCTACAGATCGTGTACACCGTATTGGTCAGACTCGAGGGGTACAGGTTTTTAAGTTGGTGACCCTTGGTACTTTAGAGGAAAAAATTGATAAGTTGATTGCAAAGAAGGGAGCCTTGATGGAAGACGTCGTGGGCTCTGATGGTCAAGGACAGTTGAAAAGATTTGACAGGGATGAGCTGATTGAGTTGCTTCAATTTGTTGATGGCCCTGAGGACCAGAATACTAAAGGTGAATTCGACTATTGATTTTTTTTATTGTTGGACGCCTACCTAGTTTTAAATCATAGTGAGGTCGTTGAGAACCTTCTCAGCTCTATGGCGCCAAGTATGTTTAGCAAGTACTTCCTCGGATGCCTGACGAGCTATTTTTGCACGTAGTTCAGGGCGTTCCAGGTAATACTTAGTCACTTCTTCCATGTTGTCGAAATTATAGCTTATGTAATGTTCGCCTTCTTTAAAGAGTTGCTGGAAAGAGTGAGGCCAATTTTTACATGCTTCAATAGCAGCAAGAAAGCTCCCGGATGCCATACAGTCAAGAGTGCGAGGGTGGAGGATGGGGATACCATTGTGCAGGTTGATTTTGGTGGTCTGGTACATTTGACAAAGTTCGCTAGGCGAGCTTAGAAAGCCCTGGTAGTATTTTTTATACTGATCCCAAGAATTCCATGTGGGTTCACCAAAAAGTCTTAAGGAATTTGAAAAATTCAAAACTGTATCGACCAGGTCCTTGCGTTCCGAATGCCTGGGGAGGTGAGAATAGAAAATTAAGAGGAGATCATTAGGGATAGCATTATTTCTATCCCAACCGAGTTTCTCTACGAAAATATCTAAGACAATATTATTAATAACGTTTATGTCTCGATGGCTCAGTCCGCCTTTATAACGGTCAAGAAAAGTATTCACCACGTCGAGAAAGGGAAAGCTTTTACCTGCAACGGTTAAGACACTTTCTTTGAAGCCTTCTTGCACAGAGTGTGAGATATAGGCAGCCATAGAAAAATCTGAAAGGATCTTGGGGTTCGTCTCTGAAGGATAGAAGTACGATTCGTCGACTCCAAAGTGGAGTACATCGTAAAAAAGGTCTTTTCTTGTTTTGGCAGCAAATTTTTCAAAGGGGGCGACACAATAGTTTAGATCACTACCACTTCCCAGCCGAAATTCTTCGACAATTTCATCCTGCCACCATGCGATATGTTTGATATTTTTCGGGAGATTAGGTAAGACATTTCTGGAGCGATTTATATCTAGAATGGCACACGGTTTTTCCGCTTCACAAAATTCATTGAGTATTTTTGGAGATTGATCTCCGATGAGTATCTTTACTTCCACTCCAAGGGCGACAAAGCCTTTTGCAAAACCTACTAATATACCCTCCATTTTGTCGAGAAATAACTGACAGGTTTCTTTGCTCCCTGAAACAATACTATTGTCTGCAACAAGCACAACGTAATTTATTTTATTATTCATTTCCCTACCCCATTCCACGCAAAGATGATTACCTCATCTTATTTAAAACAATGAACGATAACCTCATTTGTTCAAAGTACGCTTATTTAAACCGCATATACTATTATAAAAGACTGTGTTAAGGGCCTTAACATCAAAAAAAGTAAGTCGGATGTCGATAAAGTTATAGGAAAGAAATAGTATGTTTTTCGGATGTGGAAAAATAGATATGGGCACTTAACGCTCCATCTTCACAATAGTGCTATGTGTATAATGTGGCCTCTACTAGAGATTATTACATAATTGTCATTTATTGAACAAAGTAAAAAGTAATCATGTAAT
>JBLFWS010000245.1:0-4431 GCA_047611865.1 Chlamydiales bacterium | reverse complement strand
TTCTCGATAACCGTAACATTCATTCCGAGATCATGAGCATACTTTGCCGTAAAGAGGCCTATACTCCCCCCCCCTACAATAATCACAGACTTTTTCTCTTTGGAGGGAGAGAGCTCTTCTGTTGCGGAGAGTGGTTGGATTAGAAGAAAAAGAAGGACGGTCAGACTTTTTTTTAGAGCACTTTTCATGGTATGGGCCTTATCTGGGGCGGTAGTATATCGATGCAATTTATAGCTTTTCAGTGCATTCTACCTTCATCAAAACGGAGAGGGATGTTTTGTTCAATCTGTGATTGTTAAATTATCTAAATTTCATTTGCAAGCCCTTCTGAACATATTGGGTAATATCCATCGCTTTAGACACAAACAAATTTCAAGAATTGGTTTTTGGCGCGCTCTTTTCCACCTGGGGAATCCTAAAAAAAACGGTTCTTGAAGGTGTTTTTGTATAAGGGCTTGTGGGCTTGTTTGGCTATATGGATTTGTCATTTCTAAAAAGGTTTAAATAAGCTATTGTTTTGGATTGTTAGAGTTAGATAGGTGTCTTTATGAGTATTAGTAAATATAAAATCGACTATAAATATTCCAAGGCCTGGCTGATATTTTGGGCCATTGTGTTTTTTCCTATAGCTATTGTATTGTTTTTTACAGCTTGTCATTTTAGGACCAGTCAAAAGACGTATTTTATCAATTATGAAGGTTCCCGATTTTGGCTTTGCTTCTGGCTTTTGGTCTTTTTTCCTGTTGGTCTGATTCTGTTCTTTTTGAATGGTTGTGTGGTCATTGCGGAGAGCATAGCGGATTCGGAATAGCCCTTGATGGCTAATAAAGCTTTTACTATATTTTTAGACCCATGAATTGATTATTAATAATCCTATTTTTTCACCAAGGTCATGTAATGTTTAGATGTCTTTGCAGCTCTCTTTTGCTATGTTTGATGTGCTTTAGCCTTCTGGGAACTACTTCTGATACGAATGATAGAGAAGTTTCTTGGGGACATTCCCTGAATTCTTTTATTGATACCCGGAAGGAAACAGGGCAGTCCAAACCTTCTTTTTTGGAATTTGTATCGGAGTTAGCCCAGAGTGGTGATCCCACAGCTCAGTATACTTTGGGTCTCGCTTATTTCAAAGGCGATGAAACCGATGTTGATATAGAGAAAGCTTTGTATTGGACGGAAAAATCTGCTCAGCAGGGAGTTGAGGAAGCTCAATATACTCTGGGGTGTAGATACTTGTATGGAGCTGGCTTGGAGAAAGATTTTGAGAAGGCTGGGAAGTGGCTCACAATGGCAGAAGAAAATGGACTTTTAGAAGCCAAGACTGCTTTGGGGAATTTATATTGTCTTAGAGATGATGACGAACAAGACTTCGATAAATCTCTTAAGTATTTTCATGCAGCAGCAGAAGAAAATGATCTAAACGCTATTCTGTCTATAGGGAACTCTTATCTTTTAGGTAGAGGCGTAGAAAAAGATTTTCAGGAAGCCATGGTATGGTGGAAAAAAGCTGGGGAAATGGGTTCGATCTCTGCTCAACAATTGCTGGGGAATTTGTTCTATTTCGGAAAAGGAATAACTCAAGATTATAGTGAAGCTCTTAAGTGGTATCTTAAGACGGTCGAAAATGGTAGCTCCGATGCGAAAGTTTATATTGGTGATATCTATTTCTTTGGTTTAGGAGTGGATAAAGATTACTCTTTGTCAGCTAAGTATTACCGTGAAGCATTAGAAGCAGATATGACTTTTCCTTATGCAGAAGTCATCATGAAGCGTTTAGGGGCTCACTATGAGGAAGGCGAAGGGGTAGAGAGAGATTACGTTCAGGCTTATACTTACTATCTTTTATCTGATCATAAGGAAGCTTGTAGCAGGATCAGAGAGTTAATGACTGATGAGGAAATTTCGGGTGCTGAGAATAACGCGGTAAAGTGGAGAGATTCTTATATCCGTAAGTTGAGTAGTTAAGCTATTCCATAAATATGTTTTCAATGAATCTCTTGGGGATGTGTAGTGGCCTTAATTGGAAATTTCTGAATCCAAACGATTATAACAAACTCTTTATTTGGGTAAAGTTTTTGTCACTCCGAGGGTGTCGTCCCTGGAGTGACAGTATAGATTCAGAGAATTAAGTTTGAGGCAATGAAGTATCCCCATTGTGAGGGACAAGCTCCGTAGGAGTATCAGAGCAAACTCCAAAAAGGGTATTACGCACACCCTTCCATCTTGATTGGCTTTTAGCTTGTATGCCGACTGATGTTACTTCAACTTCTGTTTGAGATCCAATTTCTTGTATTGAGGTGGATTTTTGTGCTTCTCTGATGAGTTTAGCGATTTCATAATGACCATTTGCCAAAGCCAAGTCTATGGGGGTTTCTCCAGAGAGATTTTTCTCTCCGAGGTGTACTCCTTTGCTAATGAGGGTTTTAGCTAATTGCTCATGTCCAGCACGAGCCGCATGAAGCAAAGCTGTGGCACCAAGCTGCCAATATCCCTGCTTATTCCCCAAGTCATCGAAGTCATCAATGACGAGCTTTGCTCCTTGTTCAACAAGTAAGAGAATTAGGTCTAGGTTAACTTTTAAATCTTGAGAACAGAGAGCATAGGCAAGTGCTGTCATGTGGTGTTTGTCCACTGCATTAAGTTCTGCATCATTTTCTACAAGGAGTCGGACGATTTCTTGACGGGGGTGAGGAGAGGATGGGTGTAATTTGGAGTCGAAATTCATATATGCATCGGGTTTAAAGGCCCACATGAGCGGAGTGCTCCCCTCTGTATCAGGTAAGTCAACATTTACCTCATTTGTTAAAAGAGTGGCTATGGATGGCAGATACCCAAATTTTGTTGCTATAATGAGGGCAGTATTTCCATGAACATCTTGGAGGTTAAGGTTTGCACCTTTTTCAGCGAGAGCTTGGACCATTTCAGCATTGTCTCTGTGGGCAGCGCATAAAATAGGAGACTCGTTATATTGGTTGAGAATGTTTAAGTCAGAGACTCCATTGAGGAATTCTTTTGCCTCAGTGGTTTTATCCATACTAATAAAATGGATTAGCTTGAGGCCTTTTTGGATTTCCCGAGACACAGTTTTCCACCGTTCTCTTACAGGGGCTATTTCAACGTTAACTTCCTCAAGGTTTGAAGAGCTGCTGGTGGGGTCTTCATCCGTGTCATTATAGTTTACTTCTAGTGAGCTTGGCCCGCTACTTGAGCTGTCAAATCTTTCGATCCTTGCATTTAGGTCACCACTAGCTTGAATAGGAGAAGAGGAGAGGTTTTCTGATCTCAACTTTGCATCTATAACGACTTTTGAGATTTTGTTCGAAGGAGTGTTGGGTTCATCTCCTTCGCTTTTCCACTCTTTACTATACTCTGTGTCACACTGTCTCGGGGGGACACAGGAATCTGAGTAAGTCATAAGTAAGCCTCCTCTTGTTTCAGGGTACTTATAAATAAACTTCTGATTGCTACAGGTTTGTAGATTCTTTTGCAAGTGTGGAAATATTTTTTTTAGAGAGGGGGAATCACATGATTTAGAATACAGCTGTAGTGGCAGAGGCTTCCTCCAAGGACAAAAAGGTGCCAGATACTATGGGAAAATGGGAGTTTTTCCCAGAGGTAAAAGATAGTGCCAAAGCTATAGAATAGGCCACCGCTAAGAAGCCAAATGATTCCTGAAAAGGATAAATTTTCAACTAAAGGAAAAGCAGCCACAACAGCCATCCATCCCATTACAAGATAGATAATGGTGCCGACTTTCTCACTGCGGTTATGGTAAAAGATTTTGAGGAGAATACCTACAAGGGCAAAGGTCCATACAACACCGAAGATGCTCCATCCCCAAGCTCCCCTTAGGGGGCCAAAGGTAAAGGGGGTATAAGAACCTGCAATAAGAAGGTAGATACAAGCGTGGTCAGCAATGCGGAGTATTCGTTTGCGGTTCAGATCTTTACAAGCATGGTACCATGTGGATGCTCCGTATAGGAGAATTAATGATGTACCGTAGATGCTACAGCTCACAATGTGGAGGACATCCCCTCGCATATATGAAAATATGACTAATAGTGATAAGCCTATTATGCTGAGCAGAAGGCCAGCACCGTGTGTCAATGTGTTGACAAACTCTTCGGTCTCCGTTTGTTGGGAGATAGGACAGGTTGTGTCGAGTTCTTTTGTTGATTTCATATGTATAACCCTCTTTTGAGGTAGAATAAGCAACTTGTCATAGAAGTAGTTTAAACTAAAACATGATAACTAAGCAAGTTAACTGAACCAAGACTCTTAAATGGGATAGATTCTAATGTAAAGGCTTGTTAAATATCAAATTTAAAGTCGTAAAAGGCTTTTATACCAATTCTTGACGTGGTTAGGTCATACATTAGGATAGGGCATTCGCCCGACTTTAAAGCAATTTGCATCTATTCCTGATTAGAG
>JBLFWS010000244.1:0-4433 GCA_047611865.1 Chlamydiales bacterium | reverse complement strand
AACAATACATGAAAATACTTTTTAAAAACTTAGACTTGGATCTGAATGACAAAAAAGTCTCACGGGTATTTACACGCTTCGGTGGATATGGGTGCATCGCGGCCTAAAACTGTCTGGACTATTGAATCCTAAAATAATGAAATTACTTATAGCTTACGGCGCAGATGTGAATCAGATGAATTTTAGGGGACAAGTGCCCATTCATAAAGTAGCTAATTCCGCATGTTGTGAAGAGTTAATCAAGGCTGGGGTTAATCCCAATACTCGGGATGTTTTTGGCTATACGCCTCTTCATTTTGCCGCAAAAGTTTCCTCGGATTTGGTGAAGACCTTATTGGATAAAGGCGCCAATCCTTTCTTAAAAAATCTATTTTCTACAAACTGTTTAGCCAATGCCAAGTCTCGCGAAGTCGTAGATCTCTTGGTTGCTCAAGGGCTTGATCCTCAAGAGACGTATCGTTTTGGTGAAAGAGCTATCCACTGTGCCGATGAAGCAGATGTAATTAAAGCATTGGTGGAGCACGGAGCGGACGTAGATGCTACAGATAATCTGGGAGAGACGGCCCTTCATAAAGCAAAGACTGCAGGAGCTGCACAAGCTCTGATCGAGTGCGGAGCGGATGTTCATGCTTTAAACAAGAAAGGAAGAACTCCCTTTAAAGCTCATAAGTCTAATAGAGAAATTTACCGACTACTACTTGCAGCATCGGAAAAGCGGAAGCACAAAATCTTGAAGTGGTGGCATTCATAATCGAGCTTCTAATTCAAGAGGACTAATGATTACAGGTTTTCTGATCGAGACGGTCTCGGAAGCTGGAGGGGTTTCGCTAGTAGATTCCTGTTCAATGCTGTTTATCTCAGAGAGTATTTTCGAAAACTCATAGCTTGTTCTGATAGAGGCAAGTTCATTCAGTTTTTTTCCCTCTTGAGCAAAGTGACGAAGCACCTTCAACCGTTCTCGGACTTTTTCAATCCGACTCCTTACAAGAGCCATGGAGTTCGGGTTTCTCTCGTATCCAAGATAGAAGTCGTAAAGTTCAACGAATAGATCTCCCTGACCTTCATAAATCGTCGGAGTGATTACATGACATGGACTTCCCTCCATCAACAGTGATGATGTCCACGGGTTCCTGGTTCTTATTGAGGATGATTAGCCAGTTCTCGGCATGTCTGTCCATATTTCCTGTCAGCACATCGAGGATAACCATCCTTTCGAAGAGCTCGCGGGGGATACTTCTCTGAGGGCAGCCACCATAATATTTGTTTAGACCAAAATAGCTTTTAGCATCCTGATGGGGTCGTTGTTCCCAAAGTTGATAGGATCCTCTATACTGATGATTCCCAACTCGAAGGGTGACAAGAGCCGTTTCTTTCACGGTATTATCTCTTTTTCCCATGTGTTTTCCTATGATATAGGTGGCACATTCGGAAAGACTACTTGGAACGTCCATCAAAGATCCTGAAAGACAGAAAGCCCAGCTGAAAACGATTTTTATTTTTTTTAGCAAAGACTTATGTTCTGTGGTCCAGTCATTGAATTCTGTGGGCTTGAAAATTGCTAAGGGGTGACCATGGAGAGATCGCAGCTTGTAGGATTCTGTAGCTCCACCAGGGACTCCAGGCCTTACGCCAAGAGTCAGAGCAAAGAGTGTTTCTTTTACTGCAGCGAGGAAATGTTTTTTCTTTTTCCTCGTAGAGTCGAAGAGATTCCCAATATCTTGCGTGGCAATGGCATAAAGTTTTTGGAAGCGCTGACTCCTAATCAAAGACTTACGAATACTGGGATGGATAAGAGAGGGGTCATATACTTCTCTTCCGTAATGGGAGAGTCTGTCGAAAAATAAGCGGGTTATTTCGGCTTCATTTGTAGAAATTGTAGGGCGAATTCGACTAACAAGGCTGTTGAGGGTATTTTTTAGAGTTATCTGACTAGGTGCTTCCTTATTACAATTGAAGATGCAGTTGAAGCATGAGGATTCATCGAAAAAATTCATTTGTGACATCTTGCCATCAACGACTTTGTGGCGGTGGGCTCTACTGCGGAAAAGGTAATTTAAGTTGTGTGCGTCTTCGGGGTAGGGTTTGTGAAGACGAAGCTTCCTACGCTAGTTTGTTGGGATTCGCAAAATCCCCAGATATTTATACAAAAGTCATTAGTAATGCTTGCTGTCATAATCCACTGCCCTAAAAATTCATTTCAGTTGAGGTCAAGGGCAAACTACCAAAACACGTGGATATAATACAAGTCAGGAACAAGTAAAATAGCCCTTAGAAGCTACGCTCCACCTCATCATTAGGGATAAGTATCGCATCTACGATGATAGGCATGTGGTCTGAGGGGAAACGACCATCGACTTTCGCTGGCTCCACTGCATAATTGAGTACAGTTAATGCGTCATTGACGTAGATATGATCGAGGTGAATCCCAGGAATTCCCGTTCCTCGAAAGGGTGTTGGCTTCGGGGTGCTCGGATCGTTTGTGTATGTACCTATAGGGCCCACAGTGCCGAGTATGGTGGCTTCACGAGAATCATTGAGGGAAGCATGTGTAATTATCCTTTGGCAAAGGTCACCATCGTAAAAGGGAAGTTGTTCGAGATCTCCGCGGAAGGCAAACGTGTTGAAATCTCCCGTTACGAAAATAGGGATTTCGGGACGAAGGCTCTCCACATACCGGGCGATAAATCTCATGCTGTACTCTCGAGAATCGCCATCCATAAAAGCACAATGGGTGTTAAGAAGAATAAATTCTTTGCCGCTATCTTTCATTCGGAAGTGTCCCTGTGTCACAAGGTGACGTTTTCCAAAGGGGTTTTCGCTTGGTACCATGGGGGTGTCGGAGGTGAAAAGATGTTTGCTTTCCAGCAAGTCCACACGACTTTTTCGATAGAAGATTCCGTCCTGTGGGCGTGTACCCCACTGTTCTTTAACACCGGGTCCTAAGAAGCTGTATTCACTGTTTATGAGGGGAAGCAAATCAGCAAGAAGGTGCGGTAAAAGCTCTTGACTGCCTATGACATCTGGCAGGGCGTAGTGTACAAGCTCGGCAATACGGTAGTAACGGTTTTTCCAGTGGTCTTCTGTATCATATTTCTTTTCGTAAATGTCATAGAGCATATTAAAACTCATAACACGTACTTTTTCACCGATATAGGGGAGAGTTCTCTCAAGGGTTTCTCTTTGGGTGAAGGTAAGCTTTTCTTCGGGAACGGTCTCATATTGCAGGCGTTCCATTAGAGGGATAACGGAATTTTCTATGGTGCCTTGAAGAGGAGCCAAAAAAAGGGTCAGGGTACAAAATATCACGGAAAAATCAATTTTTCGCTGAAACATCGTTAACTCCTGTATTTTTACACGAGCTGCTAGTAAATAAAATTTGAATTTACTAGGCAAGGGTATTGATCAGAGGAATCTCTTAGATCTTGAAAATTAAGGGTATAGGGATTTATATTTCTGAGATTTGCCTAATAAAGAAGCCTTAATATGCCAAGTATCGAAAGACTTGTTCCTTTTTCGGAAGCCATTTGCACGGAAATAAACTCCCTTCCTATAGATATCCTTGTTTATGTTTAACGCCAGGGCGTTGCCCCGGTCTGGCGGTATTGAAGGCCTTTAGCCTTTATTTTATTGGGAATTATTTGTTTAGAAAAACTCTTTCTTCCCTTTTTACATTTATACGTATTCTGACAGGTATCGTCACCCCGCCGGAGGTGAAAACTTTCAGTATCATTGGCACAATGGTGCTGACTGCTTTGCGAGAGGAACGAAGCTCGTCGAGTGCAGAGAAAAAATATGCTTGAAATAACGACGCTTCGAGTCCACGGGCACTAAATGGGAGTCCAGAGGGCTAGCCCTCTGGTAGGGTTTGGGATGAAATCCCAAGGATGGATGTAATGGGTGGGAGGGTAGGTAGATTGATGGATAATAGACGGGATAGTTTATTGAAATAGCGGTTGACGGTCGCTGCACTCAATTTGTTTGCTTATAGGCTTCCTGTTGAATTGATACCGTGAGGTGTTGTCTAGCAGGTTATGCACAACTCCTATATGTATTAACATGAGCTCTTCTTTGCTATCTTCAATAACTTTCCATGAGACAGAAGTCCCGATTTGTTTTTTTTCGTCGTTGAGGGTGAGTTCGATAGAAATGTCATTGTCGAGCATCATAAGGTCAAAGTTGTGAGCGTTTACAACGGTGAGAAGTGACGGGTTTTGGAGTATGTACAATGACGCTTTGTCTTTTAGGTCTGCTATAAGGCGGGTGTTCATAAGCTTTGAGATCGTGTTGATCAAAAGGTAGTTTTCACCTTCTCGTGGAGGAAGGTGCTTTTCAATTTCTGTCAGCTGTATGGTGAGGTTGGGGGGGGCTTCAATCCCGTTGATGACGTGTTTATTTTTTTGTATGTCGACTGCCATCCTTTCATCAATCGTGAG
>JBLFWS010000243.1:0-4446 GCA_047611865.1 Chlamydiales bacterium | reverse complement strand
TCTCTCTGTACAAAAACACTACCAGAACTTGTAAAAGACGGAATCGAAACTCTCACCGAAAGAAGCTTCCTCAACGAAACTATAGTTGACTGCCTTGGCTCTGACCATAGCCATTCCCCTCCATCCCTTTTCGAATCTCCCTTCGGAGCAGTGATTAGTTTTGGCAGAACCTGTACAAGGCTATTCAAAGAAGTTAGTGAAAATGCCCTAAGCACAGTAATAATAACATGGAACTATCTTGCCCGACCCATTGTCAACAATGATGAAAGAGAAGATACAAGGCCCCCCCCGCCTTTTGGTATAAGGGACACAAGAAAGGATCTGGGTGAAATTAGCTTCAAACTCGGAAAGATTTTAGCCCCTAAAGTTTCTGAGCATGTACACGGCGTAAACAACCAACTCCAGTTGCTTGGCATCGACCTCAATCAAGTTATTGGTGAAAGTATTGCCTCAGGAATTGCCAAGGGGATGTCTGGCAAAACTATAGAGATGCTTGCCATAAAGGCTCTAGAAGAACTAAGAGACAAAAGCTTAGAAAAATACAAAGCCGCACCTCCTCGACGGCTCTACACCGCTACAGAAGTCAGACAGCTTGAAGCAAATGCCAAAAAAGCCCTTGCTCGCAATATTAGACAAGCTCTCCCCACGATTATAAGTCAATATTTCACTGACTTGAGAAAACGCTGGGACGATCGTTTTTATGATCTGGAAACCATTGTTCAAGGTACAGTAAACAGCCTGTATCAAACACCCGGAAAGAAAAGATTTTTCACTGTCCCCCTGGCTTTTGCCCTAAAAAAATTAGCTATGCCCATTCTATCTCTCAGCAATTTCCTAGCCTTTAATACTCTGAGAGTATCTCTCGGACTGTTAGGAAAAACTACAATGATTGCCTATTCAAGCTTCCCTAAACCCATTTCAAAAGCATTAACTTGGCTCGGGAATAAGCTCGTAAGCATTCCAAGAACACGCGATTTCGGAGAATCCTTGCAATATCTGGCCAAGCTGGAACGAAATAAAGTCGACGAAGTCATGCAGTTTATCCACAGCCCTATGCATAAAAAATTGATATGGAAGCTTGGAGATATCCTATTACTGGGTGATGCCGAACCTTACGCCATTTTTTCTTAAAGGATGCTCTTGCTCTTCTCTCCACAGGGAGAGAAGCTAGATCTATATTTGTAATATTTAATTTTATTACAATTTATTAATTACACAGGTTTTTCATGTCTTTACTACCAATAGCGGCACTAGGTTTAAATAGATTAGCAGCCCCCTATTACAGAAACAGTTTTCACCGCCCTTCAGAAAACAATAGAACCCTTGCTCACAACCATATCAACAGAGGAAGAACGGTAAATTCACCCCAAAGTTTTCCATCTTACATCTCATCAATGAATCGACCTTCATTAAGTAGTCGCTTGATTATTCCGCAAATGTCTGTAAGGCCTATAGTCGGAACCTCACCGGTCACTTCTCCCTTGCCCCTCCCGCCTTCTCTTAGAGTGAATTTATTAGTAGGTCCAACTATTCTCGTACACCCAACTCTAATGACAGTCAATACAGCAGCCACCTCTCCCACCAGTGACAGTAGCCCATTGAATATTCCGCCTATACCTGAAATGCCTTTAGTCGCAAGCTCTCCGACAACTTCCCCCTTAGCCCTACACCACTCTAGTAGAGTAATAGGTAGAGCTATTTTGGGATACCCACCTCTAATGTTACTCAATGCTACGGCTCCCTCTGTGGTAGAGAAAGTAGAGGAACTTGACGAAGGAGTGAACTCTTCTAGAGTCTTTGAGCCAATCCAAGAGAAAGAAGGAGTAAGAGAAGACGTCAGATCTATAATTCCCCCTCGGCTTGAGGAGCAAGAAGATGCCCCATCCTCTGTTGCCCCTGAGGTCGATGAAGAAGATAGTACAGCATCCGAGATGAGTGAAGCTCAAACTGAACCTGTCAGAGAAAGGATTCTTGATGAGAATCCTCCAGTAAAGAGTTATTTTTCTTTCACAGGCTTTGTTATTAAGAAGTTCAATAGCTATTTGGGACTTAACTCTATCAACACTAAGAATAACAACTTGCTGAGAACAGCTGAAAAGGTGGGTAAATTCGCAGCCCGCCTTGCTTTGTCTCCAACACTTGCAGTAGCTGGATTTACTGGTACAGTCTGGCATGCGGGCAATTTGGGAACAGATTTCTTCCGTAGTCGTTTCAGCCCTTCTTATCCAAAAGATACCTGGAAAAAAAGTCGTACTTCCTTTGCATTAGATCTATTATCTTTTGTAGGAAGTGCTGTTTTAATAACTCAGCTGTCTTACACTCTTTCCCCCAAAAAAACGGAAATATTATTTTCCTCTGATAAGGGTCTTTCCTCAAAAATCTTTTCGTGCATACTTCCAAAATCTAGACTTCTCATCTTTTTGCGAGTTGTATCGGTCAATCTTATTGTTGAATCCATCCGGCGTTCCCATTGGTCTCGGGCTTAAAGAGTACGTTTAAATGGTGTCGATCATAAACTGGTACAGTCTGGCATGCGGGCAATTTGGGAACAGATTTCCTCCGTGGTCGTTTCAGCCCTTCTTACCCAAAAAATGCCTGGAAAAAAAGTCGTATTTCCTTGGCTTTAGATCTATTATCTTTTGTAGGAAGTACTGTTTTAATAACTCAGCTGTCTTACACTCTTTTCTCAAAAAAACAAGCCTAAATTGGGGATTTTTTAATTCAAACTCTATGCTTTTCTGCCTGCCTCTTCTTCACAATAAAACCCCTTCCCTTCAAGTTTTATGGGGAAGTAGAGGTCTTCCACAGCTTGACGAAACATGTCTCTGAAAGCTTGCGGTGTGATGTCCAGAGATTCTTCTTTTGACCGCTCAATCATAATTTCAGGCGTGTAGATTTCCTCAAAACCTTGATATTCACGCTGTAAAATACCAGGGATCGAAATTCCTAATTTCATAAGATCATCACGCATCCACTCAGGGTGTATAAGGACCTTATTTTTCTCTCCAAATTCCACTACTACTTCACCAGCATCGTTGAATATTTTCATCGTTCTACCTCCGGCCTATATATGATATATTCGTCGACTGATTCCTCTACAACTTTCCTACAGGCCTCATCGAAACTCATACCTTTCTCCTTTGCATATACCCGTAGATTATCAACAATTCCACAGTCTTCATGACTTGCACTTACACTGTTCCACAGTTTATTTTCAAGCTTTGACATCGCCCCCAAAAGGTCTTGGGAGGTCCATTCCTTACTTCCTGATGTCCCGCAAGCATTAAGAAAACTTGTCATTACCTGTAAATGATCCAAAATCCTTGTCTCTCCCAAATCACCCATTTTTTTGAATATCTTTTCACGCATACTGTCAAAATTAAGACTTTTCATCTTATTACGTGTCGTATCGGTCAATTCTATTGTTGAATCTATCCGATGTTCCCAGAAAAATTTTGTTTGCTGCCGATAGACTTTTGAAGGGATCGTACCTCCGTGATCAATGGGTACCATATGATATTTTGTTTCGTCTCCATTGGTCTCAGGCCTAAAGAGGACGTTTAAGTGGTGCCGGTCATAATTTGATATCAATATGTCCAGGACAGCAAGATCTTGAAAACTTTGTGAATCCAGGTTGTTTAATATTTCATTAGAAGATTCCGATCTTAATGACCTTGTCAGAGATACTGCTCCTTCAGAAAACTCCTGCAAGCTACAGAGGCCGTGCCTTTCATCGAAAATAGTAAGCGTCTCAGGAACGTTAAATAGCTCGCTTCCAATTATGGATGCCAGCTCCTCTCGGGCTGCCATACCATAAAATGGAACATAGCGCACCATTCCCGCATTGTCTGAATCCAAAACCTTATCTATCGCTTCATCTACGCAATCATTCAATTCTTCTACTGACAAACCTTCATATTCAACTTCCTTTAGCACATTTTTTAATTCCTCTCCCAGTCCTCGCATAACCGCTCTGGGCATTTTTGTTGCTGACTTCAAAACAGCAGCGTGTACTCCATTTACATTTACATAATTTGCGCCCGAAGCTCCTGAACCAATATGCTCAAGCGTAATTTCTGCATTATCCTGGATGCTAGCCCAAGCCGGAAATTTTTTAATCTGCTGTAAGAGGAATTCATCAGAGTCCATATTTTCTTTACCGTCCACGACATCTGCAATTTTCGCAGAATTACAACTGGAGAAAGCTCTTTCATAAACCCGCTGTTTAATCCTCCCATAGGTTGGACGATAGGTACTACTCATGTTTAATTTATTAAGAGATTCCAATGTGGACACTTCCCCAAGATTCTCTATGTCCCCATCAGATGACTCCGAAGTAATCACAGTCAATGGTGAAGCCCTAATCCCCAATGGACTATCAGATGTAATCACTGTCAGGACCCCGAGGTTTCTTGGCGGTAATTCGCTAGGAATAATTACACTCAA
>JBLFWS010000242.1:0-4453 GCA_047611865.1 Chlamydiales bacterium | reverse complement strand
GCTCGTAATACATTTACATCGATAGAGGTTAAACCCTTCCCTTGACCGTACTGAGAACGAAAGGGTTTTACAGAAAAGGTCACTCTTGAAAAAGGCTTGCAGGGTATGTCATCAGCTAGACAAAAGCTAAGATCTCCACAGTTAAGTTTCTTTCCAATTTCTCCCATCAAAGCCGGATTTAATCCAAAATGTCCTTCTTCAACAAGTGCCGAGCAACCTATCTGGTAGGCCCTCCCTCCAACTTGCATATAATTAGGCTGAGGACTATCTGATGAGCCTAACTCACTATCTTCATCTGACCTACTACGCTTTCTTAGTTCTGAAGTTCTTAAACCACTCACATCAGCGGGATTTAGCCACACTACATTATTGTTCGCTAGAGAATGGTCCACAATTGCGGCTCCCCCGGGAAAAGAATCAAAAATTCGGCTTTCCATTTTAAGCGTAGCACCGTCAACAACTGCAACATCTCGTCTTAGTATTGTTGAACTCTCCGATTGACTTTCTGTTAATATGGATTTCGTGTTTGGGTCAATAGTCATATGAATACCTCCATAATATTATAAGAACTCAGCAGTTTATTTATTAAAAACCGTTGGTGTTCTGCCGACAGTACTTACGGGATGTTTTTTTTGTCATCAAAAAAAATCACCTGACACAGTAACTTGAGAACTAACTAGTATTTCTATTGATCTTGTCTGAAATAAACGAAATCCATTAAATAGAGAAAGCAGAGGGCTTGGCCTCCACTTAAGTATGCTTTCAAAAGATTATGACTTAAGTAGCTTTTCCATTTCCTTCCAGGTGCGGTGCGTAGCGCCTTTTGCACTATTAATAGCATCCTTTCCAGCTTGGCCCATGCGCTCTCTTTTGCCCTTATCGGCAAGAAGGGTGAGGATTTCTGATGTGATATTATTCTTTTGTGTTTGCACACCTACGTGATATTCCCTGAACAGGTCTAAAAAGTCTCTCTGAGAATGCATATAGGGCCCACAAATAACTGGAACACCATACGAGGATGGTTCTAATATATTGTGACCACCAATTTTTTCGGTGTAACTACCTGCAACGATTGCCAGATCTGCAATTTGGTAACATTTTCGTAGCTGACCAATCACGTCGACTAATACAACACGTTCTCCACCCTTCTTTTCATCAATACGAGTAAAGGGAATATAAGAAAGGCCTTTCTTTTTTAGAATATCCTCCACCTCAGAGCAACGCTCCGGATGCCTGGGAGCCAGAATAATTTTCAAAGTTGGGTGTATCGCTTGCACCTCCTCAAGACTGGTCAAAATCAACTTTTCTTCCGGAGAGTGTGTGGAGCCTACTACCAATACCTTATCATCAGCTTGTATACCCAACCTCTCCATCCATTCCAGCTTATCCTTATCTGACATGAAGGGATATACATCATCAAGCTTCAGGTTCCCTGTGGGGATAATCTTTTGTGACGGGACACCTGCCTGCTCAAAACGCTTTTTATGCAACGGGCTTTGTACGCAAAATAAATCGATATCGTTAAAAAGATGGTTACTAACCCATGGAAGAATGTAATGTCGCCGTAAAGATTTCTCAGAAATTTTTCCATTAACAAGAACAAGACGAGCTCCCACCCGCTTAGATTCTCTTTGGAAGTTAGCCCAGAAGTCCGTTTCACATAGAATTACCAAATCTGGCTGAACTTTCTTGACAATGGGTTTTACTACATAGTTAAAATCGAATGGAAGATAAACGAAATGATCCGCATCGGGAATGCTTTTTTGGGCTTCAGTGTGACCCGTTTCCGTTATTGATGAAATAATTATTAAAGCCTCAGGACGGGACTCTCTCAAAATTTTCACTAGAGGAGCTACAGCCTTTGTTTCTCCCACAGAAACAGCATGAACCCACACACAGAAGCGCCCCTTTTTCTCGATTTCAGGATAACCTCTCCCAAATCGGAGGGCAAAACTCTTCCGGTACCTCTTTTTTGCAATAAAGCGATACAAAATAATAGGTAGTGTAAATAGTGCTAATAGGTGAAGGGCAATTTCATAAATGACAAAAAACATGATAAAAACCACTATGTAATCAAAGAGTTACTAACCTTTATACTACATAAGTAATTTAGGACAAGTATGCAAAATTCAGAATCGGCACATTCCGAACATTCCTGTTCCTCTCATTTTGACGCAAGCAGGAGCGAGGGACGCAGCGCCCTCAAAAAAGCCCTTGTCATCACCATAATTTTCATGGTCGTGGAATTTGTTGGTGGATGGCTGGCTAATAGTCTGGCTTTGATGGCTGATGCAATCCACATGCTCACCGATGCAGGCTCCATACTCGTTAGCCTCTTTGCCTTCTGGATTGCCCAAAAACCTAACACCCCGTCCTTAACCTTTGGCTACCGCCGTGCGGAAATCCTCGGAGCCCTCTTCAACGCTCTCGCTATCTGGCTACTTTGTGGTTCTTTGATATATGAAGCATTCGAAAGAATGTCTTCTCCACCCGAGGTCCGAGGTTCCATGGTATTTGGAATTGGTACGATCGGCCTAATTGTTAATGGAATTTGCATTGCACTGCTTCATTCTCCTCAATCTCACAACTTAAATGTCCGCTCCGCTTACCTACACGTTCTAGGAGACTTGCTCGGAAGTGTTGCCACCATTATTGCCGGTGCTGTCATCTTGTATACAGATTGGTGGATCGTAGATCCTCTAGTGACAATCATTTTTTCAGGGATTATTTTATATAGCTCATGGAGCATGGTCAAGGAAGCCACGGGAATCCTAATGGAGGGCGTACCTACTCATATAGACCCCACAGCCCTCAAGAAAGATCTTGAGTCCATTGCCGGAGTAGAAGAAATTCACGACTTACATATTTGGACCATTACCAGTGGTTATCCCGCAGTCAGCGTACATGTCGTCTCAAGAGATGGAGATAGAGTTCTTTCTGATGCCCATGAAATGCTGAAATCCAAACACAAGATAATACATACGACTATTCAAGTGGAACATCCTGATAAATTTGAGTCGGAACATTGTTATGACTGTCATTGTCATGATTGAACGATTGCGAAAACTAACCCTCTTCACGAGTTCGGCTTATGGGAGTGACAGGTAATTTTAGAAAAAGGGCAAAGTTACATCTATCTTTTACAACAGTGTAATAGGCTGCTAATTCCAGAAGATTTTTTCTCTACTTCTTCCAAAACTTCGACAATATCATTATGTGCGTTTGCCTTAGCCACCCAAAAAGCTGCCTTACCCTTAATATCCTTAAGTTTTGGATTTGCCCCACCTTTGAGTAAAACCCGGACTACAGCCAAATGACCATGATGAGCGGCTAAATGCAGAGCTGTCCTTTTATTAGTATTTTGAGCATTCACTAAAGCCTTAGCCTCCAGAAGTATACTTACGCAATTTGCATTCCCATATCGAGATGCTATGTGAAGTGGAGTAAGTTTATGGCAATTGACCATTTTGATATTAGCCCCTGCCTTAATCATTCGGCTAAGAAGGGATGGGTTTCCAAGTTCTGCAGCCAAAAAGATCGGGGTATCATCTAATTGCCTTCTTTGTTCGATATTAGCTCCTGAAGAAATCAAAAGATCGACTATATCCTCGCGACCATAATCTAAAGCAATATGGAGAGGGGCTTTTTGAGACTCTCCTACTTTACTGACGTCTGCTTTAAGATAGATTAGAGCCTGGGCAAGCTCTGTGGAGCCTTCCTTTGCCGCTTGTCTTAAAAACCTGTTGAAAGACAATCTTGACAAAGTATGAAGAGAAGAAACAGCGCTTACACAATCCTCTTGCAAGAAACCCATAAGGGGATCTCTTGGAAAGACCTCATAGAACTGTTTAGCAAGCCTTTCTGCAATTTCACTATTTCCCTCAAACGTGACATTTGAATTTCTATCCATCAATGCTACACTCTGAAGTGCCCTGTTCACTTCCCTAATTGCTTCTAAAGCTTTTGGAATATGTACCACCCCATTCCTAACAACACCTTCGCCAATATGATCTCCAATTAGAAAGTGAAGAATTTGGCTATTCACATTATCAGGTAGAGCCTCAGCTAAATTAACATTCATTCTGATATCTCATCTAACTTCCCGGTAAGAGGTAATGGCCTCTTCCTGATTCTCAATATCTATTCTGATATCCCCCTTTTCATCAGCTTCTTGATCTACAATACTTTCACGTTTTAGGCAAAAAAGTGGGGCTGCTTCACAAACTTTCTCATAGGTCTCCTTAGCTTCTTCATAGCCGGCAAACACCTCAGGAGGAAATAGCTTATCGTAGTCTGCAAGTAATTCATCTCTATGAGCAAGATAAGCCTCTACGACGTTCGGATCAAATGCTTCATCACCTGGTCGACAACATGAGGAGCATGCAGGCATCGAATCTTTTATGATTTTCAAACGAATTCCAAACCTCAGCATTGCTTTCCAGGCAGAATTAAT
>JBLFWS010000241.1:0-4470 GCA_047611865.1 Chlamydiales bacterium | reverse complement strand
TAACTTGAGGGGTAATATTTTTAAGTTTTCGATTATTCCAGAAATTTGAAAATTTAGAGCATTGAGAGCTGAAAAAGTTTGAAATACTAGTGAGAACACTATTGAAAAACTGAGTGACTCTACTTTCCTGGATCTTTTTTAGGGTATTTTTCTTTGGGGCGTGGCCCACAGGTGTTTGTACCGGTACGGCTACATGCACATTAATATTAGTGGCATTCATTTTATTCCTCCTTGTTCACATATACTGTATAAGTATTGTGTTTCCTTTTTCCTGTTTTTAATAAATATATTTCCTCTTATAAGCATTAGTTTAACAAAACTTTATTAAGCGGGATTAAAGCCTATTTAAAGTGTTTAGTAAGATAATGTATGTTTAATTTAAAGAAAAAGGAGGGAGTAGGGCGGGTTTAATACCCGCCCTGAGGACGAAACTAGACTATGGCGATTTCTACTAAGGAGGGTTGATGCAGGTGTGTTTTAGAGGGCTGCTGCTTGATATTTAAGCGAGAAGCCTGCTCTTTTAGGGTTTTTTCCAGGATTTTGTGGAATTCCTTGGCTAATTCAGGGTTTTCTTCTGATACCCTTGAGAGGAATTCAACCATGACCTTCTTAATACTCTTGAAGGCAGACTGGTTTTTGGCCTCCCCATAGAGAGTCATTCCAGAATAACAGAAGGCTAGTAGATTCCAAAAGTATTCAGCGGCCTCTCCTTGATACCCTGCATCGCTAAAATCGTGCAAAAGGTTCATTGTGGCTCCGTATCCAGATGCAAGCCCTACAGCAGTCGTAAATATTGATGCAGTAAGCAACATAGCTTGTGTGCGGGATTCGAATGGGGAGAATTTCACAGCATCTATGTCTCTTAGTAGCCTGTTGTATTCCCCAATAGCAGCTCTGTCGAACTCTGCAGCAGAAACATTTTCTATTCGGCTATTCAGGTCGGGCGTGCAAAAGGCTCCACTTAGACGAGCCCGAGCTTCCAAAGGCGTTTTCCCAGAAATACGACGTAGAGAGTGCTCTAAAATCCGATAAAGGTCTGATCTATTGTCGCTATGTTTGTCTAAAAGAGCTTTCAGATTTTCTTTATCTAATACATTTTCAAGAGCTTCTTTTTTGCTTCTGTTGTAGAGAAACTGAGGCAATTTATACATGAGACCTAGAACGTTTGTGGCAAATAGAAATGCCCACTCAGCATTTTCACCGATGGCATGGTCTAAGTAATAGCCTTCTCCGAAGTGTTCTTCTACTTCAGGTATTTCGTGGGTAAAACCCATGATGAAAAGATAATTAATGAAGCCTAGTGTACCCGCACCTGCAAGGTACAAGCTGGCATTTTTGGCAATGTTTCCCCAGCTAGTGTTGTCTTTTACAGCTTTGTTCAGGTCGTTTTGGATGACTTTCATTTGCTCCAGGTTACCCAAAAGGTAGTCTGCAGGATCTTTGTTGAATACACAGTACTTAACGACTTTCTCGAGTTCGTTTTCCAGGTATTCTTTTATTGCGAAATATTCTTCTTCAGAGAGTTCAGCACTTTTTTCATCGAGGAGATTGTTGCAAATTTCCTGATAGTTTTTGAGGCTCTTTTCGTTGTTTATACGGTCTTGAATGACAAAGTAGGAAACGGCGAAGACAATGGTGTTAACGAACCATTCCCGATAGTGCCCGAGACGGATTTCTCTTTCACCAACGGGGTAGGTTTTACATATGGTTCCGCCAGATAAGTCAAACCCCTCACAGAATCTTGCAGCAGTACCCCATGCAGACCCTATGCTTGTTGTGGCACATGTTAAGCCTGCAACTACAAGAAGTGGATCGAGTTTGGAGCATTCACGACCTCTAGTTCCAAGTCTTTGATGAAGGCCATCAAGAAATTGAGAAACGGAGTCATCGGGGTTGAAAGCGAGCTTGTGATATTGTAGTTGGGCTATATCACAGAAGGGCTGTGAGAAGATTCCTGTTCTTGTAGCCAGATGTGTTGTTAGAGCCATATCTTCAAGGCTTTCCATTTTTGATTTTGGCCCTAGCTTATTGACCAATGGTCTAAGCAGGTTTGATAATTGGCTTCTGATTTTGGCGGCTGTACCAGATCCGGTAATGGCAAGGTATGCAAGGGCTGTAAACCATGCCTCTGACGGGATTTCGGCAAACCATTCAGGAACTTCACCACCGAGTTTAGGCCAGTTGTCGGGGTCTATGATGGAGGCTCCCATCTCTTCAAATAGAGGGATAGAGCCTTGGACAGTACAATAGGCATGAAATCCAAAAATACCTGCACCCAAGCCAAGAATAATTGGGGTGGCAACTTTCATACATCTATTTTCAACAGAGTGGTAACAAGAGGATATAGAGCTTCGCAATCGTCCCCATAGGACTGTGTGGTTCGTTCCAAGATGTTCTTGTTCAATGGGTCTGAATTTATTTCTTAATTCAGCAGATTGGATACAGGGTGTAATGCTCATAGTTTATCCTCTTAAGCGTTTAGCTTCAAATTTTAAGAAGCTGTAAAAATCAAGAAAATCTATGTACAGATGCTTGATTTTAATTTAAATAGAAAAATTGTTTTAACGCGGTTTGAAATATGTTTTAGGTGTTCTTTTGAAAGTAGTAGCCAAAATAGTTTGTTGCGAAATAGTTATACTGAGATGACTTCAAGAATTGATTTTTTCACATGGATCCGAGGGATTTTGCGGCTGCGGCGCGAAGGATGGGGGAATTAGATCTCTGATGTAATATTTCTTGTCGGATAGAGTCAGGACATTTGAGATTTTGGATAGCACTTGCCTGAACAAATGGGTCGGAATGATTTGTTGCTGATTGCCTGACTATAGCTAAAGGGCAGTTTAGGTTTCCGACTACAGCAATATGAATTTTTTGGTCTACAGAAGAGCTATTCAAAAATTCTAACGTATGAGGGGAGCTGTTTTTGTTAGCAGCAGCAGCACTTCTGATACTAGCAGGTTCATTGGAGCCAAGGGCAACTGAGCGGAGTGTCGACTTAGGGCATTTGAGATGCCCAAGAGCTGCAATACGAATACTGAGGGGATATTTCCCGTATACGATTTTATTAATTTCGAGAGGAGTTAAATGAGGTATGCCTTCGAGAGCCGCAGAACGGATATGGGGAGGGGCCTTACTATTCCATATAGCCTCGCAAACTCTGATGGGGCAGGTCGGGTTTTTCAGAGCTGTAATACGCACGACAGAATTGAATCCACCCTTTACTTCAGGATTCGTGAAAACTGTCCCGTAGGCTGTGGCTTCTAGAAAGCTACTGATCACTTTGCTGCTCGAGATAGCTCCATTAAGAACGTGAAAATATTTCTCTGTATTAAGGATAGACTGAATGAGGGCGGCTGAACAGTTTCGATTTTTTACTGCGGCAGCAATAAGGCTTTTCTGAGAGGCGTTTTTGAGGATTGTATGAATAGTACTCCTCGGACAAAGAGGGTTTTCGAGTGCACTTTCTCGGATTTCGAGTTCAATGCTTTCATCTAAGGCTAGATTTTCAAGTACCGTGGGTATAGGTATTACTTTGCGTGGGACTTTCGCAGCTGTTCGGATAATAGGAGGAAGCTTCAATGGATTTTTTGCGGGCATCTTTTTTGATTTTTGAGAGGGGATAGGAGGGGCCAATACGGGGAGAAAGGGATTCGCTGTACTTTGACTTATCCAGGAGATGACTGAATTGGATGTCTCAGAATAAGAAAGGCTTGATAGGGTGTTCTTACTGGGAATTTTTAGTTTTTTTTCTTTTTCTCCGGAGGAGAGAGCTGCTTTTAGAAATTCTTCCGTTCGTTGCATTTCATCATTTTCAGAATAAAAATCCGATGTGTAGCTTGATCCAGATAACGATGTCATAAAAAAAACCGAGTGCTTGAAGCGCACCCTTATAAGAACTTGTAAAATCTAGGGCAAGGGAAAATATCTTTTGTTATACTTATAGTGGTTTTTTAAAGGAGAAGACAAATGCCTCATATTCTAGTGGAATACTCAAGCAATTTAAGAGAACATGTCAGACATCGTGAGAGTTTGATGGCTCTTCATAAGGTCCTTAGTGAGCATGCAGAGATTGAAAATATTAAGTCTCGTTCCATCGTGAGAGAAAACTGTCTTGTGGGAGATGGTTCCGAGGGAAATGCATTTGTTCACGTAAATCTACGGTTGCTTCCAGGGCGAACAACTGAGACAAAACAGAAGATAGGAAGCGATATTGTTCAGTCCCTCAGGGAAATGTATGGGGAATCTCTTCGTGAGTTTTCCTGTGACTTCACCGTGGATATAGAAGACATGGATAAGGAAAGTTATACTAAATTAAATCTAAATCCTAGAAGTCATTGAATCTCTTTCATAGAGTATACTGTCATGCTTTCTTTCTTAGTAAGCCAACGTGTATAGTTTTGCTTTATTTGAACAAACAGGAGTAGTTTCATGCTTGTAAACTTATTAGTATCGGGGTCACTTTTGGCTTCT
>JBLFWS010000240.1:0-4548 GCA_047611865.1 Chlamydiales bacterium | reverse complement strand
CTTTTTGGAGAGGAAGGATCTGAAAATACAGATAGTATGGTGATCTTTCCAGGTTTAAGTGATGACGATTACAGGGAAGTTGTTCAGTTTATCAGAACAGAGCGCTGGCCCTTGACAAGCCAGGGACTATTTTTTCTTCTTCAAAAAAGAGCTTATCAGGATGACCCCACCCTTGCACAAACTTTTTTTCTGACTTCGGAGTTTTCTGCCGCAGAATCCCTCTTGGCAAGAGCTAATCTCTCTTTAGATAAAAAAGTTGTTTTGGATATATTGCTTGCTGGGGACTGGGTAATGCTAAAGGATTTTGCTCAGCGTCAAAAAAAATCTTTAGATCTTTCGATTCCTAGATTACTTAGTTTTTTACTCGATTATATATCAAATGACTCTGAGATAGCGGCAAATATTATTCTGAAAACAGATGGGTCTTTTGCGACAAAAAAACTTGACGATGACAGAGTTATGGAGATCCTTGAAATTCTGAAAACGAAGACTCCAGAGGCAGAGCTTTTTGCTCAAGAACTGATTACGAGCCCAAGAAGTGATCGTGTTTTAAAAAAAGCTGCAGAAAGACTTCATATTTGGTCTGGAGGGAAGCTCACTGAATCCTTTGACTATCTAGAAGTTTTATCTCGCTTCGCACCTGAAGAAGTGCTGAAAACAAAAGTCGAAAAAGCATCTTCTGAAGATTTAGGAGAACTAGAAGTAACTCTTGTTAAGGAAGAGGAGGAAATCCCTCAAATCGAAAAGTCTCGGGATCTTTCAAAAGAGGAAAAGCCCCTGGAAATTATTACGCATGTTGTAGCGGAAGGGGATACTCTGTGGCAAATCAGTAAGCTCTATAGAATAAATATAGAAGAGATCAAAGAGGCGAATGGATTGCAGACCGATTTTATTAAACCTGGTACAGCATTGAAGATTCCGCGAAAATTATAGAAGTGATTCCAAAACAGCCTAAAAGACTCTAAATCAACTTTTAAGCGTATTTTAATACCCGACCTAGGGGATTGGATCGTGTCCACCAGGGTTCCAAGGGTGGCAACGGAGAATACGACAAAGGCTTAACCATAAGCCACGAAGGCAACCGTGAGCTTCAAGAGATTGTTGGCAATAGCTTGAACAGGAAGGATAGAAGCGACAGTTGTCACCTAGTAAAGGGCTGATACAGAGCTTGTATCCTCTGATTATCAGGATGAGGAAGCTTTTCATAGGTAATTGAAGAGATCATGGATAAGTACGATAACGATTTCAATAACAATGAGCCAAATGATCGTCCATTCCAGGGCAGAAGAGTGTTGATGGTTTAATTCGTTGCCAAGAATTTCAAAAAGATCATGGACAACGTTGAGGCGTGTGTTTAATACATCGATTCGAGTGGGAATGTTCAGATAGTTCCTAGACATTTGGTAGACGGGTTCCCATGCATCATTCTCCCAAAAAAAGTCAGGTGCATCGAGAAGGTCACAGTGAAGGTTGACGGAACTTTTTTCAAGAAATAGCTTGCCCATCATTTGGGAGATAGCCTTACGCCTTAGGGAAATTTTCCCCTTCCTGGCAAGATCTTCGGGTATATGCTTTGTATTGTTGATGGTCTGCTGAACGGAGCTTTCAAAAGACGAAAGTTTCACAGACTGTGCAATTCCGTGTGATAGGGAAAGTTTTGTTAGGACATCGGTGGACGTCAAGGTAATGATATCCCTATGAAATCGTTGCGTATCTCCATATACAAAGTTGAATTCATCTTCTTCAATTTGGCTAAGGGGGCGATTTTCGAATTCCTGAAGTCTATCTAGAAAATGTCGCTCCTCCTTTTCAGCCGCTCCCCAGAATACAACAGCTCCATAAGGAAATATGAAGGCATCAGAACTTTCATCAGGAAATCGAACATGGATAATGTCATCGATTTTCTGGCAATCAAGTACTTTTTGAAACTTTTGCAGAAGAGAGGGGAAATGATAAGAGTCTGCCGTACAGTATCCTGAGCAACGACGATTGCTTGGGTGATTGGCATTTTGTGGGTCTTGGTACATCATTCAATTTTTATCATTTAGGGTTCATACGGCTCTCCTACACATTATGCCAAAGAAATGTTTTTTTTGGAATGTCCACAAATCATCTTGCCTGTATTATTCTGAATAGTTATAGTGATGCTTCATTTTTTGCGAAAGTGGCGGAATTGGTAGACGCGCTAGCTTGAGGGGCTAGTGAGATTTTTCTTGTAGGGGTTCGAGTCCCCTCTTTCGCATTTCTTCTTATTTTTCCAGAGCACGATCAAATAGTTTCTCAATAGTTTTTTCAAGACTTACACTTACATTTACAGACTTGAGTTCGGAAATAGAACGGCAGAATGCCAAATATTGGAGAGTTTGATTTTCACTTTTGCTGACTTCAAGGGCATTTCTTGGAGAATGCTTTTGGCAAAAGGTTTCCCCATGGGCAAGGAAAAGGGTTTCTTCAACGTTTTCACATACATTACATCTGTCTCTAAAAAATAGAAGGCCATCATGTCTTAAGGTTTTCATACGAAAACTTGAAAGAAGCTTGGAAGGGTCTTCTATCTTAGGGAGATACTCGAGATAGCGGGCTAAAAGCTGATAAAGCATTGGCGAGGGCTTTCCTAGCAACTGAGAATTTTTGATCACTTGTGTTAAAGAGCACGCTAAATCTAATAATTTAAGGTCTTTTCTAAAGGATAGGTAGAAATTTAGTACTGATCCTTCGTGGAAACGGTGAAGTTCTCCCTTTGCAGGGGCAAAGATGAGTTCAACTCTTGTTAAGGGGGAGGTCAGTGAATGTAAAGAGTTTTTAGGTCGGTTTGCACCTTTGACGATGAGTTTGATTAAACCAGAGTTAAGTGTGAAGGCAGTGACAATACGATCGTAATCTCTAAAATTGAGAGTATGGATGATAATGCCTTCGTCTCGTAATAGTTCCATATGATTTGTTAACCATTCTCAAAAAAAGATGTGCAGCGGTTTGAATTTAAAAAAAAAGATTCTTGAACTTGTTTCGGTATAAAAGACTTTTTCAGCATAAATCATAAGGTAGATGATTTAAAGCTTTCTGAAAAAGAGGACTTCTTGTTAAATTAGTCGCTTCTGTTCTACTCGATGCACCGATAGCTCAATTGGATAGAGTACCTGGCTTCGAACCAGGTGGTTAGAGGTTCGAGTCCTCTTCGGTGCACTTTTTCTTTCTTTTTTCTTAATTTATATAGAAATGTGTTGTCCAAGCATTCGTCTCTCGTTAAAATAGGTTTGAGTCGTTTGATTCGTTATTACGCAAAATTAGAGGTGTCTTATGAGCCGTAAAAGCAAGTTAGCAGAAAAATTCGCAGAAGATTCTCAAGATTACAATATCTCTATCACGGGGCGTCATGTACATGTCACAGATGGAATGAAAAACTACGCTACGGAAAAGGTCGGTAAGATCGAGCGTTTTAGCGATCGTATCATAGACGTATTGGTAACTATGGATATTCAAAAGCTTGATCATAAGGTCGATATTGTTATTAAAGTAGACCATACAAAGATCAAGGCTCAAGCAAGTACTAAAGATATGTACGCTTCAATTGATATGGCTGTTGGGAAAATTGAAAACCAATTATTGAAATACAAAAATAAGTTGCAGGATCATCATGCTAAAGGCTTAGCTGCTGTAGATATGAATGTGAACGTCTTTAGTAGAAAAGTAGATCCTGTTGAGGAAATGAACGAAGAAATCGAGGCGGAAAACCGTCGTGTTGTAGAGGCAGAGTATAAGCCTCATGAAATCGTTAATTCAGAAACTCGTCCCCTGAAGATTCTAACTTATGAAGAAGCTATAATGAAGATGGAACTGTCAAAAGACCATTTCATGATCTTCCGAAATGAAGAGGACAATAAAATAAAAGTTATTTACATCAGGGAAGACGGAAATTTTGGTATCATCGAACCTGAGTAAGAGAGCTTTGTGTTTTATATTCACCAGGGTAATCTGTGGCTCGTGATTTGAAGAGCGAGCCACGGAAAGTTTTTGATGTCATTCGAAAAGAATGGGTCGCAGCAACACCCGAAGAGATTATCCGTCAAAAGCTTATACATCATATGATTGAGGAACTAGGCTATCCCCAGCACTTTATTGCTGTAGAGAAGGCGTTAAGAGAACTTCCTCATCTTCAGCTATATGGAACTCAAGTTCCTGATCGGCGAGTTGACCTTATTTGTTTTGCAAAGGACATAACCTCTAAGCATCCATTGTATCCGTTGATTGTTGTGGAATGTAAAGCTGTGAATATTACGAAAAAAGTCCTTAGTCAAGTAGAAGGCTATAATCATTTCCTGAAAGCTTGTTTTGTCGCGGTTGCTAATGGAGAAGAGATGCGAACGGGGTGGTATGATGCCACCTTGGGAAAGTATCAGTATGTGGACATGCTCCCGAAATTCAACGACTTACTTCTCTCTGTCGCTCATTGAGAGATTCTTTTAAACCTTTCTGCGAAAACCCTTTAAAATGGCGTTGTTGCATAAAAGATGCGTCTACAAGAGGCTTATGATTAAAATTTTACCACCG
>JBLFWS010000239.1:0-4548 GCA_047611865.1 Chlamydiales bacterium | reverse complement strand
AGAGCCTGAGGAACGAAGGCGATTGAAGCCTCTTACACCTTTCAGTCGCCCTCGCGGGCTCTGATTTTCTGTTCTCACTACCACGGATTCCTTCGCTCCGCTTAAGTCATCCGAGGCTTTGATCGGGCACCCTACGGGCTTTCGAAGTTGAGCGGAATTGGTACCACAACAAGGATGTAAAAAAATGAATCTAACTAGCCGTATATGGTAGCGTCTGTGTCGCCCCATGCCCACCCTCGTTTTTAAGTTTCGGAGGCTGCTACTTCTGTAGGTAGGGAAATTAATGCAATACCCATTTGATCGGCTGCACTTATTGTTTGCTTGTCTATGATAAGAGTACAGTGTGCTTCGATAGCTAATGCAGAAGCTCCGATTTTAGCGAGCTTTTCAATAGTATTAATTCCAATGATAGGAACGTCAAATCGCATGTCCTGATCTGGTTTAGCCATTTTAACTACGACACAACCAGTCCCTGCAAGCTCTCCAGCTCTTTCAAGACATAGGTCGGTACCTTCCATGGCTTCTATAGCAACGACGGTTTTATTTTTTATGACAACAGTTTGTCCGATATCGAGCCTTCCCATCTCTTTAGCAATTTTTAACCCGAAATGGATGTCAGCCATGTTTTGTTTACTTGGATGCTTATGGGTAAGGACCCCTTCTTTTGCTAGATATGAACCTAAATAGCGAATGGAGTTGATTAGTGTTATTCCCTTATTTTTGAAGGTATCTGCGATACTTCTTAGTATTGTATCTGCTCGCCAATCACTCATATTCCACCAAAGATTTAAGGCTGTCCAATCCATTCGAAGGAGAGATAATGAAAAAACTTCTTTGTGATGGACTCTTCCAGCCATAGTTATTTCATTTACTTTTCGCTGACAACATTCGTTTATTGCTTTGCCTAGCTGGGTAAGATGTAGCCAAACGGTTTCGTCGGCATGCTTCGCAAGATCAAGGGGAGTAATCCCCTTGATTGCAAGAAGTAATACTTTTCTTCCAGAGGCGTGAATGCCCTCTATGATGAGGCGAGGCATTTTTCCTTCGCCTCCAATGAGAGCAATGAGAGGGGCGTCCATAGGGATTTATAAAGCTGCTGTGATGAATTCTTTTAGAGAATCTTCGTCTTTTAAGCCAACAGTTCTGTTGACCTCGACTCCATCCTTAAAGAGGATGAGAGTTGGAACGGAGGTAATATTGAATCCAGAAGCGGTTTTCTGTGCTTCATCGGTGTCAACTTTTGCTATGAGGGCTTTGCCATTGAAATCTTCTGCAATTTGCTCGAGGATAGGTACGATCATGCGGCAAGGAGCACACCATTCAGCTGAAAAATCCACTAATGTAACGCCTTTAGCAACGTTATCTGAAAAGTTTTCATCGTTAAGATGCTTGATTAGATCTGTACCAGGCATTGTAATACTCCGCATTAATTCTGTTTATTGTATTTAAAACTGATCGTTCCAGTATTGCACAAAGAGCCCTTTTTTTCATATGTGAAATCTCTGTAACTCAAGTTGAAGGTAAGTGAGACAGAGATTGACTATAATTAGGGGAGTAAAAAAATAAAAAGTAAGTAGTCAGCAAGTTTATTTTAGAATTTTTAAAAATAATAAATGCCAAAAAAGAGGAAAGAAGCTGGAAAAATACGGGGATTTATAGTAATAAAATATTTGCAGTGGGGTTTTATACCTAAAGAGATTCTTGAACTTGTTTCGGTATAAACTCATTGTCTCCTGTCTAATTCATTTGGGATAGGTATTTTTTGGCAAAATGATGTGAGAGACTATGAAGACAAAAATACTATTTGTTGATGACGACAAGAATGTGCTCCAGGGCTTACGCAGGATGCTCCATAATATGCGTGAGCAATGGGATATGTCGTTTGCTAATAGCGGGCGTGAGGCCTTGGAGTTAATGGCTGTAACACCCGCAGATGTGGTGATCTCTGATATTCGCATGCCTGATATGGATGGAGTTGAGCTTCTCACTAAGATAAGGGAGGAATATCCAGGCACATTACGCATAGCTCTTTCAGGAGAGACTGGGAAGGAGCTTGGCTATAAAACAGCCAGGATTGTTAATCAATGCTTGTCAAAGCCTATTGACGCGGAGGCTCTTAAACAGGCGATTGAACGAGCAGGCGCTGTAAAGGAGCATTTGAATAATGAGGTTATTAAGGAAAAGATCACTCAGATGGTAGATCTGCCAAGTTTACCAGACTCATATACAAAAATTCGAAATATCCTGGAGAGCCCTTCTTCTTCCATGCGAGATGTAGCGGATATCATTTCAGAGGATATGGCGATGACTGCAAAAATACTACAGCTGGCTAATTCGGCATTTTTTGGAGTGGGAAGGAAGATTACCAGTATCAAGCAAGCGGTTACGATGTTGGGTGTAGCTTTAGTTTCGGATTTGGTATTGAGTGTTCATCTTTTTGGGTCTTATGATACGACCAGGTGCCCGGGTTTTTCAATAGAAGAGCTTTGGAAAGAAAGCTTGGAGATCGCGGGTCTTGCAAGTGCTATAGCTAAGTATGAAAAACCGTCTCAGGCCGTCATAGATGCAGCTTTTCTGACAGGGATTTTGCATAATGTCGGAAAATTAATTCTTGCCGTAAATTTCCCCAAAGAGTTTCGAAATGCCATTGTAATGGTCAGAAGAGACAAAATTCCCGATTGGCAAGCAGAAAGGACGGTATTAGGAGCTACATATGCGGATGTTGGAGCGTATCTAGGTGGAATTTGGGCTTTTCCTCATCCCGTTGTTGAAGGAATTGCTTATCACATATGTCCCTTAAGAGCAAAAGCGGGAAAAGAATTTTGTCCGTTATCGGCAGTACATGCTTCTGTTGGGTTAAAGCATAAGGTAAGGACGGGTAAGGGAGATCGCTTGGATAAAGAGTATTTGTTAGAAACAGGCCTTTTGGGACACATTCATTCTTGGGAAGGGATTATGCGAGGAAAGAAATAATGTTGTCGGAAGAGAGTAGAAAAGATGTCAAAGTCTTGATGGTGGACGATGAAGAGAGAGTTCTTGCTGGCTATAAAAGGCATTTACAAAAACTATATCAGTTGACAACGACGACAAACCCTAGAGAAGGAATAGATATCTGTAAAAAGGAAGGTCCTTTTGCTGTAGTGGTATCTGATCAGAGAATGCCTGAGATGGATGGGGTGACTTTTCTGACTGAAATTCGTCAATCTAATCCAGACAGTGTTCGTATTATGTTAAGTGGTCAAGCTGACATGGAGGAAACGATTAATGCGGTCAATGAAGGAAACATCTTTCGATTCTTGAATAAGCCCTGTCGAGTACAGGATCTTGTAATAGCTTTAGATGCAGGAATTATCCAGTATAAACTTTTAGAAAGTGAGAAAGTTCTTTTAGATAAAACTCTAAGAATCAGTCTCGAGGTTCTCGTTGAAGTGTTATCATTGGTAAATCCCTATGCACATGGGTGCGCTTCACGCTTGTACCGAATTGTGAAGAGGTTGGCTATGGCGATGGAATATGAGAAATCGTGGGAATTAGAGATCGCGACTCTTCTGTCACATATTGGCATGGTTACAATCCCTGAGGGTATTCTTACGAAAATAGCTAAAGGTAGAGAGTTAACTGAGCAAGAGCGAGACATATATTTGGGGCATACAGACGCTGGATATAATCTAATCAAATCGATCCCACGCTTGGAAATAGTGTGCTCTTTTGTCCAAAATTTATACAAAGTCTACGATCCGGTGGAATATGAGGCATTGAAAGGGACGGAAGGAGAGGTTGTAGCCTTGGGGGAACACATTCTTAATCTAGCCCTTGACTTTGACAAGGAAGTGTTTGGAAAAAAGCAAACAGAGGCTGCTGCTCTACTAGGTATTTTAAAGAGGGCGGAAACAGGTAAGTATAATCCAGTTGTGGTGGAGTCTTTAAAGGCGATGGTTGTTCCTAGCTCAAAGCCTAAAGAACTTTCTCACGTGAGAGATTTTACAGATAGAATGACGACAGCGAAGCCTGTTTTTGGAAATCTTGGCAATGAGGTTTTACCCGCAAATTATGCAATTAATCAGGTCGTTCTCAAATTATTGGAGAATTTGGACAAGAGCGGAGGTATAGCATATCCGATCTACGTTTGGGCTGACGAAACAAAGTATCTTGACTAGGTCGTGCCTGTCAGGAAAATCAACAAAATTCAGGCTTTAAGCTAGATATCAATTCTCCTATTTGTTAATTTAACCAACATTAAGTTTTGTTTGATGTCTTTATTTTGAATCATAAAACTTAATGTTTCTCATGCGGCCATGGCGAAATTGGTAGACGCGCCAGATTCAGGTTCTGGTCCTGCATAGCAGGGTGGATGTTCGAATCATCTTGGCCGCATATTTTTCATTTATATCTAGATGCAATCTTCGTTTTTAAGACACTTTTATTCTTCCCCTTCAGAGAGGATTGGCTTGGCAGAAGTGATTTAAGATTTAGCTTTTTTTTTGCTCCTTGAAGGGCTCTTGATTTTATTTGCGAAAAACAAATTTCGGTGTTATCACGAGGGGTAGT
>JBLFWS010000238.1:0-4576 GCA_047611865.1 Chlamydiales bacterium | reverse complement strand
CAATATCCACAACTGCCCTCTTTCCCTTTTAATATTACCTTTAATTATAACACTGGATTTTAAAAATAAGATTAAACTGAAATTAACATTATGTAATACTATACTTAATTCAGGAAGAGGTGAGAGTTCTAACTTATACCGTAGCCAGCTCTTAAGTTTTCTTCGTTATATATGAATAACCTGAGAAATATTGTATGGGAAAGATCTCGATTTTAAGCCCCAACAGAAACACTTGGAACAAAGCCTTGCATTGAAGAAGGTAGATGCTGAAAAGCAAGATCACGACAGTTACCTTGTATCAAAGGGTATATACTCGACCTTTCATCAATCTTTTTCCCTACATCCCTCATAAAGCGATCGGAAACACCAGCTCCGTGCCCTCGTAAATTTTGAAAGATAAGATTAGAGAAAAGTTCTAACTTCCTCTGTCTCCGAGGACTACTCTTTAAAGTAATTTTACCAGCAAAATGAGCAAGAATATTTACATAGATTTCAGTATTCATAGGGATCGTGCTTTTTGGCGACTTATGCATTTGTGAATATTTTTTGATGGCCTCTATGCGATCCTTTTCTTTCCAGCTTTTGTATACGGAATGCGAAATTGCTTCTGCCTTTCTCTCCGGAATATTTTTTGCCAACAATTCCAAATAACAAGCAGCTTTTAGGGACAAACTTTGACTTGTCCAGGTACATCTGGGTCCATGTTGATCGGATGTTTCAATAGTTTTTTCTTTTCTCAGAGAAAGCCTCTGATTAATTGTCTCACTCCAAAACTTTTCGGCTTTTTCTGGGTTCTTATCGCAAATTCCTGCAAAGATCGTATCTAATAATTCTGGAGTAAAAATATTCGGGTTTTCCATATGATAAACTTCCATCCCTGCTTGATCTGACCCTAGACCTCTGTTGCATTTGATGAGTTTGTCCCCTTTAATTACAATGGTCGTGCAATGACCCGCCCAATGAAAAGGTAGAATGAGAGTGTCTCCTTTTTGATGATTTGCAACAATTTCCTCATTGATTTCCATTTTTCTTAAAAAGCTGTAAACCTGATCAACATGATGAGCAGCGTTTTCAAAAGACTCATTTATTCTTTTGAAAACTGTCCCCTGAAGTTGTGGACAAAGCTCTTTACTCAAGTTCTTACGAATTGATTGAGTGATATCAAAGAGGGATTCCCAAATAGTACGTCCTCTAATTTCGTGTTTTTCATTATTAACTGTTACTTCCAAATCCTTAACCGCAAAACGGTGTGCTAAAGCTTCTATCTGCCTTTTTTCATCCTCTTGGTCACAAATACCCATGTCTCTTTCTTCTAGTGCTTGATAGGTAGGCCATCCTCCCCATAATATGGCATTTTCTTTATCTTCCTTATTTTCAATTGGAACCCCTTTACTAATCAGAAGAGAAAGAATTTTTCGGCGATTCTCACTTGGATCAGATCTGCACATCTTGCAAGCCAATGAAAAGAAACTACTATCTAAAGAAACATCAAACTTTTTCTGCACAATAATCCGATTAACTTCTGCTAAATTATGACTAGAAATGGCTTCTCTAAGTTGGGTGGCAAGTAATGTTTGATTTGAAAGATTCTGTAACGGCGGGATCGCGGGATGAATAGATAATTCGGGCTTAGGAGTGGATCTCTTACGAGGAGTATGGAGCGGTTTTTGAATGGGAGAATTTAAAGAAGCCGATACCACAGGATGATCAGGTAATTTTGGCCTAAGAGGGCCTTCGTTTTGCAATGGCTTTTCTTTTTTCGAAAAATGGCAAATAGCCTGATAGATCACGATGTTTACAATTGGGAGAAGTAAGATCATTCCAGTAAAGAAATTCACCTTCCTATTTTCCTCTGCGAAAGAAGCAATTGGCTTTCCATAAAATAAAGACGTCCTTCCAATATCATCAACTCTGCTTGTGAAGGAGTTCTTAAGTAAAGAAGCCGCAGCACTATACGGTGATATAAAAGACGCCTTAAATATATTGGTAAAATTTACCCTCATTCCCTTTGCCCTTCTAGATATTCCCCTTTTTAACTATCCTTTAATTGTATCAAACTTATATTTATACCATAATAACAAATCATAAAGCCTTAGTTAAGTTCCTTTATTAAAAAGAACAACTACAAGGCAATCTCGCTATATATTAACAAATTGTAAAGAACGGCCCGCTATACACAAACAAGTGCAAGAATCGGAAATTTCGGCTAGATATTTTTTGAGATGTTGAGGCGCATAAATCTCAGTATGCAAAGGTCAGGTAGGTGAGTTGCGAGCTCTTTAAAAGCTGAATTACACTCCCCGCAGCGATTTTAACATTGCAGCCCCTGAGCCCTTGGCTGCTTTACATATTTTCCCGATCCATTCTTGGCTGAGACCCTCCTTTTTCAGATCACTAAATGCTTTCACTAGTATCCCTTGATGAGTTTCGAAAAATGTTCGATAGGTTTTTTTTTCACTAGCTGTTTCTCCCAACGCAATAAATGTATTGAGAGCTAGATCTGAAGTGGAGGAATCGACTAAAGCCTCACTGAGGTTTTGGCTGTAGCTAAGGTAAAGCTTATTGACAGCATCAAAATTTTTGGAGGAGTATTTCTTTGCTCCTGCTTCCCATGACATCATCAAAGAAATCGGGCTAAACGAATTGTGGATATTCATTAAAGGTTGAGTAACATTCGTGACCTTGGTACTTACTGGTAATGCTATGTAAAGGTTGTCTGCCCACTGCTTAGGGAAAGCGTGACTTTGAGAAATAGAGCGCAATCCAGTCAGGACACCCTTTTGTTTGATGTTTCTACTGTCAATATTTCCTAAAGCTATTATTTTTTTAGTCACCATTCTTGCAGGTGTTCTCGTCAGTAAAGGGGCATGGGGGTAAAAAATAACATTCGAAGCATCGAGTGTTGTTACTTTCATAGCATTTTGGATAAAGCGCCTGGACTCTAAACTTTTACCAGCTCCCTTGAAGGAGTATTTACCGTCTTTGTAAAGCTTATAATCAAGCTGAAAGATAAAATTCGGTTCCGGGTAATAAGGTCCCAAGGGGATATGTTTGGCTGTTGCTGCACGTACCATTCTCTCCATGTCCACGGCGATTTTGATCAAGGGCTGCGTGCCTGATTGTACTGTATATCCTGTACTGAGAAGCTTTGGGTACTTGCCTTTTTTCATTTTACCATCACTGATCAGTTTAGAGTAGGTACTATAAAGCCCCTCACGATGCCTCAGGCTTACAAAGTCATCATCAAGACATGAAAAATATACCGGTGCATCACCGCCCTTTTCAGCAAAGTGTCTGAAAAAATCTTGTGTTTGAGTCCCCTTGAAGATCTTTTCTCGAATGTTCTGAAAAGGAATTTGAGATTGCAAATTGCCCTCGAGCTTAGCCCGGACTTTCGCAGCCTGTTGAGGCTTCAATAGTTTTATCAGTAAAAATGCCTTCTCAATGGGGTAAGTTTTTTTCCCCATTCCCTCTTTTTGACACCATAACGGTTTCCAGAAAAATCCAAAACATCTGTAGGAGATACTCTCGACTGTAGCTACGTTCCGCAACATCCCAATAAAGTCTCGATTTTTGTTGTTATCAAGAGAAAGAGGACAGTTCATACCGACTACGATGGCAAGTTTTCTTTTACTCTCCTTTCTGGAAAAGGCCTCGGTTTTTCCAAATGACTCGGAAGCAATCTTTTCCAAACAATTTACGAGGTTTTCGCAGTTGTCCTTCTGCCATTTCTTAGAGTTAAGGGAGAGGTTTTTCTGGCTGCCCTCCTGCCATGTCTTAGGAACAAAGGGAGTGTTGACCAAGAACAAAGGATCTTCATCTTTGCTGTCTTCACATAGAGGGTAACTTATATTTTTTTGCCGTGGATTATAGGTCCGTTCAAGAACTGTCGCAGTCGCCGTTTTCTCGTTATCTGCATAATAAGGAAAAAATTTCTCTGGCTCGGCTTGACTTAATGTTTTTTCGAGCCATTGACTGTGGTTTTGTAATTTTTCCTGAAGGTGATTTTCAATAAATTTGGAGTTGTCATTAAAAACTCTATTATAACTGGAATTACTAGAAATAGTCACGATTCATCACCTAGTTATTAAATTATTTAACATTAACACTCCTTCTTTCGATATTCATCAATCAAAAAAACAGGATTTGTTAAAATTACCTTTAAAATTAATTGCACGAAGTAACTATACGCTGTTTTTTACTTAAAATATATATATTTTATCTATTTAGCACTACATTCACTTATACCACGAGCGGCCATAAACTTTCAATTTCAGAAGATCTAAAAATTGAAAGTCAGAAGGCTTTTGAGTTCTTCCTTGTCACAGGTCGTAAATCCATCAATGCATTGGTTAATTGAATTCTGAAAATTCGCAAAGCTATCAAATGAGCGATTATTCAAAGCCTTTTTCTTAATAAATTTCCATGCACGTTCAATTAGGTTTAGGCTGGGAGAGTAAGGAGGCAAAAATAACAACTCAATATCGTACATATAGGCAGCTCGTTCAACAAGATAGCAACGTTGGTACCTAGCATTATCAAGAATAATTGTGATGGGTTCATCAAGATGCATCCT
>JBLFWS010000237.1:0-4585 GCA_047611865.1 Chlamydiales bacterium | reverse complement strand
TTCTCAGCAGGGGGATATCCCCTTGTTGAGAAGCTAATCAATAACAGTTCGAACTGTAATAGTTTTAGCGCCCATTAAAGCGGCTTCTTCCACAGTCAGCTCAAAGCGATCCAAACGGACGGATTCTCCAGCTTCGGGAAGGTGGTCAAAGTGTTTGGATAGAAGCTCCGCTAAAGTCTCCTTATCGGAAAATTCGAGCCTTGCATTGAACTGTTCGTTGAAGTCGCGAACCTCCATTGTTCCAGGGAAAGTCCTTTCAATAACTCGTGGGCTTAAGAGATCTTCAAGATTAATTCTTTTATTACGCATCGCAGTATCTCCAAAGATTTCATCCAGGATGTCCTCTAGGGTAAGGATACCTCTAGCTAATCCGTCACCGTCTAACACAACGGCTAGACTTTGATTGTTTCTCTGGAATTGTTCGAGAATCTGCAGGATCTTGGTATGATGGGCCAAAAACCAGGGGGGCTTATAGTAGTTCTGTACTTGATCGTGTCCCGGCGCACTAAGTACATCTCTGATAGAAACGACACCGACGATATTTCTTCTGGAGCGCAGGTATACGGGGATATGATAGGCACTGGTTTTGGCTTTATTTAAGACGGCTCGTAAATGACTAATGCTGCTGTTAGCAGGAATCATAGGTACTTCATGGGTGGGGGTCATTGCCTGCTCGGCAGTCTTTCTCCGGAAATTGAATATGTTTGAAACGATGGTGTTGAAATCGTCGCTCTCTTTAATTTCCTTACTGTCACGAGGGGCTTCTTCTCTTTCTTCAAAAACCCTCTGAAGCTCCTCTCGTGTCAGGTATATGGCGGAGGCCTCTTGATGACGGCCTCCGATAAGGCGGTTGGCAAACTCCGATATTAGTCCTATTCCCCAAACGAGGGGCTTCACGAGCCTTGAGGAGGCATAGACAAGAGGGCTGCTAAGCAGGGCTACATGCTCGGCATAATGCCTGGCAGCAAACATGGGGACAAGCTCAGCAAAAATAAGTACCAGAAAGACTTGGGTGAAAGGTGCAAGGTCAGGTGGAAGGTTCATAGATTCATAAAATTGGCGTGAGCACTCAGATCCGACCTGAAGGGCTACATTGACGCCAAGGAGGGTGGTTCCAAAAAGACGAGAGGGGTTCTGCAAAAGGAAATTTAACCAAATGGCCTGCTTGTTCCCTCTGCTGACATAATATTGTAAGCGAATTTTGTTAAAGGATACTGAAGCCATTTCAGCCATGGAATAAAATGCCTGTACGAAAATGAACATCAGTGTCAGAGAGAGCCACATTAACGCCGTATTATTCACGGTTCCAGCCCTCCTTACTCTTTTTTGGAGTCGTAGAAAGCTGGCGTATATAAACTCTCCTAACCCTATTTGGGTCAGCAGCTAAAACGTGAAATAGAAAACCCTTGGCGACATGCTTGGTGCCGCTCTTTGGAATGTCTCCGAGTTGTTCCATTAGCCAGCCTCCAATGGTTACCATGTTGCTTTCAGAATGGAGTTCCTGTCCAAAGACTTCGGCGAAGTCATCCAGCTCGAATTTTCCACTGGCGATAATGATATTCTGCCCCGCTCTAGTAAAAAGGCTTTTTTCATCTCGACGGTCTTTAATTGGACCTACAACGACTTCCACAAGATCTTCTTCAGTAATCAAGCCTGTAATAGAACCATACTCGTCAACAACAATGGCCATCTCCTCGTCTTTCTCACGGAGCTGACGCAATAAGGTTTTGGCAGGTGTGGTTTCCGGAACAAAAAAGGGTTTACTTACGTATTTTAAAAGGTCGTCGGGGGTCTTGATCTCGTCGTGAAACTGGAAATATTTTGGTGCTGTCAAGATTCCCTGGATGCTGTCAAGGCCAGAAGTGCTGATAGGTACCCGTGAGCATTGTCGTTCGGAAAATAGGTTTATGAGCATTGAAATAGGGTCTTTGGTTTCATAGAATAACACATCTTCCCGGGGGCGCATTAGTTCCTTCACACTGTCTTCCTGAAGTTCCATGTAGCCGTTAACGAGAGAGGCTTCCTCACCATGGAGGACTCCATGTTCTTCTGAAGTTCTTAGGACGTGACGTAACTCTTCTTTAGAGATGCTTTGTTCTTTTTTTAAAAAGAAAAATACGGCCCGATATAAATAGGTCGCTGTGGTGCTAATCATGGAGCGAAGTGGACCTAAAAAGTTTTGCACACGTTTGATGAGGGGAGCAACATGGTAGCTCAGCCAGGCATTATTCTGCAGAGCAAGAGATTTGGGAATGATTTCGCCGAATAGTAAGGTGACAACCAAAGGAACGCCGACTTTTAGCGACCACCCAGAATAGTTATGGAATATGTTGGATGCCATATTCTGCACAAGAATGTTAACAAAAATATTCATAATGAGAATAGAAACGAGAAGTTCGCGGGGCTTAGACAACAGTTTAGCAACGAGTCTCTTGCGAGGGTCGCTGTGCTTTTGGTACATTTTTATGCTAATTGAGGGCATAGAGAAAAGAGCTGTCTCAGAAGCAGAGAAAAATGCAGACATGGCAGTGAAAATGATCATGCCTACTATTAAAAGCCAAATTTCCATGACGTCCGCCTGGGAGGCTACTCCTAATCTATATCTTTAAAGAAAACTTTCACTTGCCCTTCAGGTACAAGGCTCAGGCCTTTCATCAACGTTAGCTCCACCCATGCATGGTCGCTTTGACTGTGTACTTGATAGCGAAGATCTTCCCGTAGGGTTTGCACTGATTTCTTTTCTTTTTCCAAGCTAAGCAGGTGTTGGCTTAAATTGGAATACTCAAAATGCCAATGCTGTAAACCCAAATCATAGCCGATATGACATAGCAAAAAGAAAGCAACGATCCACCAGGAACCAAAGAATACCTCTTCTACAAGAAACGAAGATAGGGAAGTGTAATTGTTTTTTGTAAATTTCTTCCTGCTTCGACGTGCTACCATAGCCATGTCAGCCTTTGCCTCATTCTTTCAGGATGAATGAAATTATATCAACGGAAAAGTCATTCTATTTTTTTATATTCTTAATGCGGGTTAGCTTGAGTATACCACCATCGGCAATAAATCTAAGTTTATTACCGATAGGGGTATATGACGGATTATGTGATGGGAACAGTGATCCCCGTTTGCTTCATGTACTTTCCTCTTTTATCAGCATAAGAGGTTTCGCAAACCTCAGCTGCTTCAAAAAAGATCACCTGGGCCAAGCCTTCATTGGCGTATATCTTTGCAGGTAAAGGTGTTGTGTTGGAAATTTCCAGGGTGACGTGTCCTTCCCACTCGGGTTCAAAGGGAGTTACATTGACGATAATACCACAGCGAGCGTAAGTGGATTTACCAAGGCACATAGTGAGTATATTGCGAGGGATGCGGAAGTATTCTACGCTGCGAGCCAGAGCAAATGAGTTTGGAGGGATGATGCATATGTCGTCATTGATATCGACGAAGGAGTCTTCTGTGAAATTCTTTGGGTCAACGATAGAGTTGTAGACGTTGGTGAAAACCTTAAATTCGTTGGAAACCCTAATGTCGTAGCCATAGCTTGAAACTCCATAGCTGACAACAGGGGTATTAGCTTTCCCTTCGTGACGTACTTGGGTATCAACAAATGGCTCAATCATGCCGTGTTCTTTCGCCATACGACGTATCCAATGATCAGCTTTGATGCTCATAAACTTATCCTTTCCATTAAACGTAAATTCAAGATCGTCTAACCACGATAAGGACTTTGCCCTATCCTGTCAAGATTGGATGAGCTCTTACGGGAAGAAGAATTATTGAAGAAGATTTCCTAATTATCTATGGTTTAGTAACTTTTGGTTTTATTATTTCAAGGCGGAAAACTTATGACTCTTATTTATCAAGATTTTTTTTGTCACATTTCAGCGTCTGTAATGATAGATCCTGTCTATCCGGAACATCCTTGTACCCATAACTTTTTTTGACAAAAAAGCCTTTATGCTATCTTTCTCTACCAAGCAATTTTGATAACATGTAACAGTGAGATTTAATATGGAAAGCTGGGTGGAGTCTGAACTAAAAAATTCGAACTTGGGAGACAAAAGGATTGATAAACGAAATGCAAAAATCATGCAGGCTTTAAGTGAAGAACCTGGAGCAACTTTTGCAGAAGCCTTTGATTCGTCAGCAGATTTAAAAGCTGCTTACCGCTTTTTTGACAGTGATTTGGTTACTGAGGAGACAATCTTTAACCCTCATAATCAGGTTACAATAAAGCGAATTAAACAGTGTCCTGTCGTACTCATACCTACAGACTCAAGTTCACTAAATTACAGGAGGTGTTTTCAACGTGGCTATAGGGTCTCTGCTGGCTTCTTCAATCTGCCGGAGCAATAAGTCTTTGCGACAAAGACTGCGCATAGATAAGTGTCATAAACCAGGACAGATGCCCAGGCATCTCTTGCATCGTCTGGGTGTAATGGGGACACGGGAAAAGTCAAGAAGAGTGGTTAAAGCTCTAAAAAAAGAGGGGCTTATCACAAGGAAAAGGCGTTTTGTTTGTCTGCCGGAACTTGCTGATGATGAGTTTTTCAAAAGGATGGATATTGTTCAGGAAAGATGTAAC
>JBLFWS010000236.1:0-4607 GCA_047611865.1 Chlamydiales bacterium | reverse complement strand
CTGACTTTAATGAGATCTCTATAGAGTCTCTTGCTGGTGCAGATGTCTGCATTGACTTTAGTCACCCGGATGCTGTCGTTGACAATGTTAGGGCTATCGCCAGTCAAGGTCTCAACCTTGTAATAGGGACTACAGGATGGTATGACCGTCTTGATGAAATAGAAGCTATTGCCAAAGAATTTGATACAGGCATCATATACGCTGCAAACTTTTCCATAGGCGTACAGGCGTTTTGCCAGATCATCGAACATGCTGCTAAAATCTTTCACAAGCTCGAACATTACGATGTTGCAGGCATTGAGATCCATCATAATAAAAAAGTCGACAATCCTTCCGGCACAGCAAAAGTTTTAGGGCAAATTCTTCTCGATAATATTGACCGGAAAAAAAATCTTGTAAATGAAATGGGCAACAGAGCTATGCTCCCCGAAGAGCTGCACTTTTCCAGTGTTCGTTGCGGCTCTGACCCAGGTCACCATTCGATACATTTTGATTCCAGTGCCGACTCCGTCGTTTTGAGCCACAAGGCCAGAAACCGAAACGGATTCGCCGAGGGAGCTGTGGTGGCTGCAGAATGGATTCGCGGAAAGAAAGGTGTCTTTTCCATCAAAGATATGATGAACGAACTAATCAATTAGAGGGGGAAATCATGCACATTGATGGCGTTTATACAGCTCTTGTCACTCCGTTTACGGAAGGTGAACTTAACCCAGAAGGCCTGCGACAAAATATCCGGCATCAGCTGGATAACCATGTAACAGGCATACTCGCCTTGGGTACCACGGGGGAAGCCCCCACACTTTCCCTTATGGAGAAAGAATCTATTATTAAAATCAGTGTAGAAGAAGCACAAGGAAAAGTTCCCGTCATGGTTGGAACTGGATCCTACTGCACATCTTCCACCATTGACAGTACCTACCATGCCAAAGAGCTCGGTGCAGACATCGCTTTAGTAATCGCCCCCTACTACAACAAGCCCTCCCAGCGCGGTATTTTTCACCACTTCGAAGAAGTCTGCAAGAATGTGGATATCCCCGTACTTGTATACAACATCCCTGGAAGAACCGGCGTAAATATAGATACGGACACGATGAAAGACATTTCTCGTCTTCCCAACATCATCGGTGTGAAGGAAGCTTCAGGAAATCTCGAACAAATCACAAATGTAATCCACACTATTGCCAATGATCATGATAATTTCTCTGTTTTAAGCGGCGATGACCTTTTGACATTAGCTATCCTGGCTCTTGGTGGGAAGGGTGTAGTCTCTGTCATCAGTAACCTGGTACCCGATTCAGTTGTTGCTCTGACAAAAGCAGGCATTAATGGTGACTTCTCCAAGTGCCGAGAACTTCATTACGAGCTACTCCCCCTTATCAAGGCTGCATTCCTTGAGTCCAACCCTGTCCCTATAAAAGAAGCTATGGACCTATGCGGATTATCTGGTGGCAGGACACGCCTTCCTCTATGTGAAGTCTCTGAAAAAACCAAAACCCATCTCGAAAAAGTCCTTCGTGATATGAACCTCCTGACAAGTGATCAAAAAGTAGCTAAGCATGCAAAAGTATAAAGTAGGAATTCTTGGCGCCACCGGCATGGTGGGTCAAAAGTATATTAGCCTTCTAAATATGCACCCCTGGTTCGAGGTCTGCTATCTAGTGGCCTCGGAGCGCTCCGCAGGAAAAACATACGCCGAAGCTGTAGCCAATCGATGGCATCTTAAAAGCGCCATCCCCGAAAAAATAGCCAAACTAACATTGTTTCCTGTTGATGATATTGCCTCTGCAATAGCCTCCTGCTCATTTGTGTTTTCCGCTTTAGATACACAAACCGCAAAAACCTATGAAGAACAATATGCCAAAGCTGGCTTACCCCTAGTGTCTAACGCGTCAGCTCACCGTTTCACTCCGGATGTTCCCCTATTGATACCTGAAGTAAATGCCCATCACCTGGATATCATTCCCATACAACAGAAAAACCGTGGATGGGAGAAAGGCTTCATCGTCACAAAGCCTAACTGTTCAATACAGTCTTACCTAACACCCCTTTATGCTTTGCACAAACAATTTAAAATCAAGCGGGTTATCGCAACCACGATGCAAGCCGTCAGTGGTGCAGGTCACGCCGACGTAGCCTCTATGGATATGCACGATAACATCGTGCCCTTCATCAAAGGTGAAGAAGAAAAAAGTGAAAATGAACCCAGAAAAATACTAGGATCTATTGCTGGAAAAGGTTTTGTAGAAAACTGCGAATTTCTGATCTCTGCCCACTGCAACAGAGTGCCGGTAACCGACGGCCACATGGCCTGCGTCTCTGTTGAGTTCGAGAATAAACCCGAAAGAGAAGAAATCCTAAGTATTTGGGAATCTTTCCGCAGCGCTCCACAAGAGCTCAATCTCCCCTCTGCACCGAATTTTCCCCTCCTGTACAGAGAAGAACCCGACAGGCCTCAGCCTCGATATGACCGGGACAATGATCACGGTATGGCTACCACACTCGGAAGACTACGAGAATGCAACGTCCTGGACTATCGCTTTGTGGGCTTATCCCACAATACCATCCGTGGAGCTGCCGGCGGAGCGATTCTTACCGCAGAGCTTATCGCAGAAAAAGGACTATTTTCAATAGAAAGGTAATATATTATGGTCGCAAGAAACCCTCAATTTATGAAACTCAAAGCTGGTTACCTCTTTCCAGAGATCGCCAAACGCAAGAACGCCCTCCAGGAAAAACAACCCGATGCACGCATTATCAGCCTCAGCATCGGGGATACAACAGAAGCACTCCCTCCGTATATTACAGCCAAACTGGTAGAAAGTGTTAAGAAGCTCGGCACAAAAGATGGTTACGAAGGATATGGACCTGCCCATGGAAAACTCGTTCTTAGAGAAAAGATCGCTGAGACCTTTTATCAAAACCATATTTCTGCAGACGAGGTCTTCATATCAGATGGTGCCAAATGCGACTTAGGCAGACTACAAGTGCTTTTTGGCAAAGATACAAGCATTGCCGTTCAAGATCCCGCTTACCCTGCGTACGTAGATATTTCCGTAATCATGGGACAGACAGAGGATTTTAATAGCCAAACAAATGCTTACGATGGTCTCGTATACATGAGCTGTTCAGCGGAAAATGATTTCTTTCCTAATCTGGACGACTTAGCTCGTACAGATATTATCATTTTCTGTTCTCCTAACAATCCTACCGGTGCTGTAGCTACACGCAAACAGCTGGAGGCTCTTGTAAAATTTGCCAAGAAAAATAAAAGCATCATCATTTACGACACTGCTTACGCCCCCTTTCAAAAAGATCCCAGTCTCCCCAAGACAATCTACGAAATTGAAGGTGCACATGAAGTCGCTATTGAAGTCAGCTCTTTCTCAAAACTTGCCGGATTCACAGGCGTTAGATTAGGGTGGACGGTCATACCGAAACAACTGCTTTTTGATGATGGAACGAGTGTCAAGCAAGATTGGGCAAGACTGCACAACACCTACTTCAACGCAGCTTCCAATATAGCCCAAGATGGCGGTATCGCCATTCTGGAAGATCAAGGCTTTGAAGAAGTCCTTGAGCTAGTAGACTACTACATGGAAAATGCTCAGATCCTGAAAAAATCTTTTGAATCACACGGCTTCAAAGTTTATGGCGGTGAAAATGCCCCCTATCTATGGGTGGACTTCAGGCCCAAAAAATCTTGGGATGCTTTCGAGGAAATTCTTAAATCCGCTCACGTTGTTCCCTCCCCTGGTTCTGGTTTTGGACCAGCAGGTGAAGGCTTCCTTCGCTTCAGTGCCTTTGGCTCCAGAGAAGACATTCATGAGGCTGTTTCTCGCCTGGAAGCCCATTTCAAGATGGAAACTATGCAAAAGAACTAGGCAGTGTTTTCAAAAGATTTCTTCTGTTATATAATTTAAACTCAATAAAACATTCTTGGGTGGTTTTGATATGGCAAGGGAAACGCTGACAGATACGATGTGGGAGAAATTAAGTCCTTTATTACCAGATGAATCGGGATATTGGGGAAGACCTTCACGGCCTCATAGAGAAATAATAGAGGGAATTTTATGGGTTTTGAGAACAGGCGCCCCATGGAGAGATATACCAGAAAAATATGGCCCTTGGAATTCATGTTATACTCGTTTCAATCGGTGGAGCTCCACGGGAATATGGGAAAATATTTGGGAAGTACTTAAGGATGATATAGATCATGAAAACTATGCCATTGATGGATCATATATTAAAGCACATCAAGACGCATGTAGAATAAAAAAGAAGAGGAGGCTTTAGGAATTTCCAGAGGTGGAATGACAAGTAAAATTCATGCAGTTACAGATGGATTGGGGTGTTGTATCGACTTTACATTAACAGAGGGTAAGGTTCATGACAGCACTCAGGCAAGGGTCTTATTAGAAGGAAAGAACCCTGAAAATATATTAGGTGACAAGGCATATGATTCTGATGATATTCAAAAATGGGCATGGTTCAGAAAGAGGCTTTTTTAGGTAACAAAAAGGGTTGTGGGATCATGCCGTTAGAATATGTCTAATTGCCAAAATTGCGAAGGCTAAATCGAGAAAAGTAAAGCTATGCTTAAGCTACCT
>JBLFWS010000235.1:0-4664 GCA_047611865.1 Chlamydiales bacterium | reverse complement strand
ACTAAACTTGGAAACGAAAATAAATCTCAAAAGGTCATGAGTATCCTTGAGCAATCAAGCTCTGGCAAGGCTGCTGATTTAAGACTTTCTAATGCCTTACTCCAAGGGACAATTGAAGAAGTTTCTATCTTGTCTTCGGACAGCCCTCAGCGCTCCTATATGGCAGGCTCCATGGAAGCTTATAAAAAAAAAGCTAAGTCAATGAGACGAGCTCAGGTCTATAACGCCCTGCTTCCCGGTTCCGGCTACTGGTATGCTGGACAAAAGAAATCTGCCATAACATCCTTTTTCCTCAACTCCGTTTTCATTGCGGCAGCTTATAACTTCTTCGACAACGACCACATTGCTGCAGGTATCTTCACAACTAGTCTGGAACTTGGTTGGTACATCGGAGGTATCAATGGAGCTGGGCTAGCAGTAAAAGAATACAATGAACGCTTATACGAAACCCAAGCGAAAAGCATTGCCAAGCAGGAGCTCCTTTTTCCTGTATATATGCTCGAGTATAATTTCTGAGGATTTCCATGTTCAAGTGCTTCTTCATAATTCTCACTTTATGCCTGTCCTGCGCAGCTCATGCTGATCCTTGGGGACAAGATGCGGATCTCGCTATTGTGGAACCTATACTAGAAAGGAATAATACTCCCTCAGCAGTAAATTATGTGGCGCAACTAGCCATACGATTCCATCAAGAAGTCATTTCTCCAGCAGATGGACCCCGCAGCCACTTCAAGCCGAGTAGTTCCCAATATACCTTAGAGGCTATACGCAAGTACGGAGTTCTCCCAGGTTTTTTCATGGGCTGCGACCGTCTAATGCGGGAAAACAGTGATCCTTGGGTATACCGCACCATTGAATATAAAGATGGATACACTTGGAAGTACGATCCAGTAGAATAAACCTATCTTTCCTTTTCAAGAAGCTTACAAGCCTGAATAAGAGCTTGCGATGAAGAACGCTTTGTATCCGCAGGGTCATAAAGAAATAGGTTTTCCCTCTTTAACTTTTTTGTAAGACCTGAATGACAAAGAGCATCCCATACTTGACGGCGTAGCCCACTAGCGATAAGGTGCCTTCCGGTTTTTGCTAAATAGTCCTGGAACTGCTCCAAGGTCCAGCAAGCCGTAGCGTCGATATGGTGAGCATTTTTAACATGAAGAATAATTACCTTAACCTGCCTATTTTCAGCAACAGACCTTAAAGCAGCCTGAAATATATCTGCTGCTCCAAAAAACAATTCCCCTTCAACATTAATCACTCTAATAGGGCTACTATGAAATGCTTCTACTTTTTCTTCAGAAACCAATCGTCCCTCTCCATCATAGGCAAACTCTACTAAAAAAGGGCTAGAAGCCTCTTTCAGATACAGAACGATCGAGAGAACTATTCCGATATAAAATGCGATGTCCAAAGTAAATATAAAACAAGAAGCTGCGGTGACAGTCATTACAGCTGCATCACTTCTTGTAGCTCTCAAACACAACTTCAGCTGCTTCACATCCACCATTTCTACGGCTGTGACAAGCAGCAGCGCTGCAAGTGACGCTAGGGGAATGTGAGTGACCAGTGGACCCAGGATCACCAGAATCCCCGCTACAAACAGCCCACTCATCATAGCCGAGAATCGAGTTTCTCCCCCGCTCGCAAAGTTAAGAACAGTTCTTGAAGGGCTCCCTGAGCTTGGCATCGCACCAAAGAACGAAGAAAAGAAGTTGCCCATGCCAAGTCCCAATATCTCCTGATTCACTGAAAAGCCACGGCCTGTTTTTGCCGCCATGGTCTTTGAAATAGAAGTAGCTTCTAGAACACCCAAAAGAGCTACTACAAAAGCTATTGGCAGGATCTCTCTCATAATCCTCAAATCAAAGAATGGCATCATAATTGTGGGTTTTACAATATGTATATCTCCAAAGTCCCGGATTAAAGCAACTTTCTGAAGCTCTTCACCAGGCCCTTGATCGAATATACCGCTTACACCCAGTGGGGAAAGACCAAAAAAGTACACCAGGCCTCCCATAACTGTTAGCATAATCACAGAATTGGGTAGGCGAGAGCGCTTTCTTTGTAAATATAGAAGCAATACCAAGCTCCCTGTCCCCACAAGAGCTGTGGGCACATGGAAACTATGTACATTGATTAAAAGGTCGTAAGCTTGCTCATACAGAGCGTACATACCTACCCTTCTGGGCAAGCCTAGAAAATAGCCTAGCTGGGAAACCACAACAAAGCATGCCGCTCCAAGTATATAACCCACCACAACAGACCTGCTAACAAACTGTGTTAATCTACCTACTTTGAAGGATCCCGCGAGAATCTGGAGAATTCCCGTCACGAAAGTCAACTGTGTTAAAATATAAATCGCTATAATGTTCCGCTCTGGGCCGATAACTTCCCGGTATTGGGAATAAAGAATCTCTGAAACTCCGGATTGTATCAAAATAGCAATCGCGTTGGTCGGACCCATTACAAGATGTCGTGAGGAACCAAAACCGGCTCCAAAAATAGTTCCAAATATGGCTGCAAATAGGCCAACTGAGGGGGGTAAATTTGCCACTAGAGCATAGGCTATCGACTGTGGGAGTGCCAAAAGAGCAACCGTCAGAGCTGATATGAGATCATGACGAAAAGTCCTCATCCCATAATTTGCTGTTTCATCCAGGAAGGAAAAGAGCGAAATTCCATCATTTTGTTTTTTAATTATCATATATCAACACAAGAACTGCCTGAAGAATGCGCATTCTTCTAGTATGTTTTATTTTAATCAAGTATAGAAAGCTTCTCATACCACTTCTTCGAAAACTTAAGGGGTATAATATATTAAACATCTTTATTTTTAATATAATACCGCATATAATAAAATGCTTCTAAATCTAAATTAAACTAAGTGTGCACGTATGCCTAAGCTTCCTAAACTTGCTATTGTCGGTCGTCCTAATGTAGGAAAATCCGCCCTTTTTAATAGAATTTGCAGGCGCAGGCTTGCCATCGTCGACGAAGCAGAAGGAGTAACAAGAGACCGACTCTACTGTAATGCTGAATTTTTCGGCATGCCCTTCGAAGTCATCGATACAGGTGGTATCCACGCTAAATCTCAGGCTATTTTTAACGAAGAGATCAAAAGGCAAGCTGAAATTGCTATCGAAGAAGCAGATAGTATTGTCATGGTTGTCGATGGTAGAATCGGCCTTACTGACCTTGACAAGGAAGTTGCACGCATACTCTTACGAACAAAGAAGCCGGTCTCCCTTGCAGTTAATAAAGTCGACGATCGTGCACAAGAACATCTAGTTCATGAATTCTACTCTTTAGGTATTACCGATATCATGGCTGTTTCTGCAGAACACGGCTGGCACATTGCCGAACTTTTGGAACTTGCCCTCAAAGACATTAAACTCGATGAAGAATACGAAAAAGATCCCTCTCTACGTATCGCCATTGTTGGCAAACCAAACGCCGGAAAGTCCACTCTCGTCAACACCCTACTAGAAGAAGAACGTTGTGTGGTAAGCCCTATTCCGGGAACTACACGTGATAGTGTAGACATTCCTTTTGAGTGGAATGGCATAAAGTACACTCTTGTAGACACCGCTGGTATCAGACGTAAAAATGCAGAACATGAAGTGGTAGATAAGTTTGCTGCCATCCGTACACAGAGAGCAATCGAGCGCTGCGACATTTGCGTACTCATGCTGGATGCTCAAGAAGGCCTCACAACACAAGATAAAAAAATCACCAACGACATTGAAAAAGCGGGTAAGGCTTGCGTTCTTGCTTTCAATAAATGGGATCTGGTTAAAGGATTCCGCATGGAGCACTGCCTTAAAGATGTCCAGATAGATGCACCCTTCCTAAACCACGTCCCATCTTTATTTATGTCTGCCAAAACAGGGCGTAACCTTCCGACTCTTTTTGAGCATATCAATGAAGCTCAAAAGCAAACACAGCGTCGCATTTCCACTTCTGAACTCAACAAGTTCATTGAAACTACCATGCAGAAAGTTCATCCCCCAATGATCACCGGAAAAAGATTGCGTGTTTATTACCTTACACAGGTAGACACCTCCCCTCCTCACTTCCTGCTTTTTGTCAACAATCCTTTGTTAATGACAGATGCCTATAAGAAGTATATCTACAACCAGTTCCGTAAAACCTTTGAGTTTACTGGGGCTCCTGTTTCTTTCCACCTGAAGGGGAAGAAGAAAGAAAAGATATCCCGAGATGTCGACCGTAAAGGTGTTCCAACAGGGCCAATGATTTTCTCTTCTCAGCAGACTTAAATTATACTGGACTCGGCCACAAAATTTGAATTTGTAGCCGAGTCCGGTGTAGGTAATACGTAATTTAATTCCATCAAAACAATTCCATTTATCTTACAAATTTGTATTTTATATTGGCTGCCTCCGCTCAAAAATACCTGTTCAATACGTAAGATGAAAATTATCAAGCACTAAAAGAAACTCTTCAGGCTTAGGGACAGCCCCCTAATCTTTTAATTTCCAAAGCGACAAATTAATACAGGTAAAACCTCTCTTTAATTCCGCCGATTCAATTCTGAAGTGCGACATTTAGGCAGCCTCACTAAGGCGGCTAAAAACCTCTATAGGTGTGGAAAAGTTTAACACTTTTCGAGGTCTGTTGTTAAGCAGTATTTCTACCTCCATTAA
>JBLFWS010000234.1:0-4697 GCA_047611865.1 Chlamydiales bacterium | reverse complement strand
TTCTGCAAAAGTTGCTCCAGGTTCTTCACTTAAAGCCTGCATGATTTTTGCATTTCGTTTATCAATCCTTTTGTCTCCCAAGTTCGAATTTTTTAGTTCAGACTCCACCCAGCTTTCCATATTAAATCTCACTGTTACATGTTATCAAAATTGCTTGGTAGAGAAAGATAGCATAAAGGCTTTTTTGTCAAAAAAAGTTATGGGTACAAGGATGATCCTATCTTCCCGCATATCCTGTCATTCTGCATATTCCTGTCTTCCTGCCTACGCAGTCATCCAGCCTGTCCTGTTCGTTTTCTTAGAGAGTATTAGATCACTTCCCCCTAAAATAAAGGCCTCACTCTTGTCACTCTTCACTGATCAAAAAAAACTAATGAGCAAAAGTATGGACAGGATGGATAAGATCTACAATAATTAAATTATTAATATTGACTTATGGAGGTTTGAGGCATGAAATTCGATGAAAGCGTTATTTTGGATGTTCAGAAACAGGTGGATGAAGCCACGGAATATGAACATAAGCATAAAGTAAACAGTCTTTTACATTTACTCAAAGAACTCCTGGAAAAGAGAGGTCATACACCCGATTTAGGCGAACTTCAAGATGTAGCTGATTTTATCGAAATTTATATCCAACATTCGCCCGCAATTCTTTTAGCCATACTTAAAGAAGCTGACAAGGCCGGAGTCAAAGAAAAATTAGTTCCCCTTCTAAACTTTGCAGGAAAATATTTCTCCATAAGGTCAGACGTAATTCAAGATGGCTGGGGTCTTTACGGGCTAATAGATGACGCCTACCTGGTCCACCATCTCATCCAATCTTTTTCAGATTTATATGAAGGACAAACGGGTAAAGCCTTACTGCTAGTACGAACAAGCGATGCAAATCAATTTGTACGCACATTGATCGGAGAGCCTGATGCATCTAAGCTTGATGGTATTGTTAAAGAAGGTCTGAATGGTACTGATGTAATGAACTGTCTTCGAGTATTAGTAGGAAGCAATGCTGATTTTGGAAATGTTCCTGATCCAACGTGGGAAGATCCTAAAAGCATGAGTGAAAATATCAAATTTCATATGACAACGATTGGGGAGCCTAATACGTAGAGTTAGGAATGGAATGTTCCGGCAGGAACTAAACCATTTTGATTCATAGATTTAACTGGTTCAAAAGTAGCACGATGTATAGAACACGGGCCGTGCTCTCTAAGAGCCTCCATATGCTTAGCTGTTCCATACCCCTTGTGGGAATCAAAAGCATATTGTGGCCATTGTTTGTGATAATCCATCATCAAACGATCACGTGTTACTTTTGCAATGATGGAAGCCGCCCCAATAGACTGAGACTTAGCATCACCTTTTATGATTTTTAAGGAGGGTGTACTATGAGCACTCAAAGACAAACCATCTACTAGAAGAAAATCAGCTTGTACTGTCAACTTATCTACAGCACAGCACATGGCTTTGATTGTAGCCTGAAAGATATTAATATCATCAATAATATTAGAGTCAACGATACCAATACCAAAATGGATATCAGGACAGTTAATAATCTTTTTGAATATGATCTCACGCCTGCGTGCTGTAAGCTTCTTGCTGTCATTTACCCCATCAAGAAGCATACCATCAGGTATCACACAAGAAGCAGCGACGACGGGTCCAGCTAGTGGACCTCGCCCCGCTTCGTCAACGCCAGCTATTATAGAATAGCCATTCTGTCGTGCTTCTTGTTCGAAAACCAATAAGGAATTCAGTCGTAACTTCTCTTCCCTATTCACCTGTAGTTTCAGAAGCATTATCAGCTTTCTGAACTACCGCAGCAGCAGCGACTTCCTTTTTAAGCATGGCAGCTCGCTTAGCTTTACTCGTGATCAACTCAGGAACTTTAGCTTTCTTACCAGTTGTACCTCTAAGATAGTACAATTTAGCTTGGCGAACTCTACCACGTCTAACAACTTCGATACTGGAAAGGCGTGGACAATGAAGCTTAAACACACGCTCCATTCCGCCGTTGTAAGCAATACGGTGAAGCGTCACAGTTTCTGAAAGACCGCCACCTTTTCTTGCAATAACGGTACCCTGAAAAGCCTGAACTCGCTCTTTCTCGCCTTCAATGATTCGTAGGTTGACTCGGAGGGAATCACCAATCTTAAAATTGGGAATATCAGCTTTGAGCTGCTCCGCTTCCAGCTCTTGGATAACAGCAGTCTTGCTCATTTGTTTACTCTCCTAATTAATATGTATCTCTTTAGCTTATTTCTTGCTCTGCACTATCTCCATGATAGCGGGAAAGGAGGTCTGGTCGAACTCTCCTTGTCTTTTCCAAAGCCTGGGCTTTACGCCACTCTTCTATACTTTTATGGTTACCGCCCTGTAACACTTCAGGCACAACCATTCCCTCAAATTCAGGAGGTCGTGTGTAGTGAGGCCAGTCCAATCTATCATTTTGAAAAGAGTCTTCTTCTGCTGAGCATTCATGTCCAATCACGTCTGGCAGAAAACGTATGGTAGAATCTACCAAAACTATTGCCGCCAGGCAACCGTTGGAGAGGACATAATCGCCTATGCTGATCTCCTCATCAACTTCGCTATCGATTACTCTTTGGTCAATGCCTTCGTAGTGACCGCATAATAAAACGACATGCTCATACTCCGATAACTCTTTACACTTCTTTGCAGTTAATGGGCTACCTTGTGGAGAAAGGTATACCACTCGGGATTTTGGCTGTTTTACACTACGAATAGCTCCCACAACAGGGGGAGCCATCATTACCATCCCAGGTCCGCCACCATAAGGGCGGTCATCAACCTGCCGGTGTTTCCCCTCTGCAAAATCTCTTATATCGTGCAGATAGATGTTCACCAGTCCCCTGTCCCGTGCTCTCTTGACAATGCTCTCATCAAATGGGCCTTGAAAATAGCCGGGAAAAAGGGACAAGATATCGATACGCATTTCAAACCAACTCGTTAGAGTTACTCAACTGCTGCAGTAGCAGCTTTTCTGCGTTCTCTTTTCTTAGCTGTAGCTTTAGCATCACGTGCTGCAAACTTATCCATCTGAGCTTTTACAACGGCAGGAGCCGCTTTTACTGCAAGGTGCTCAGCTTTATCGGATAGTACTGCACCGCTTTCCAACCAAAATTGGAGGCGATCTGGCTTAATGCTTAAAACTTTTTCTTCATCTTGTTCACATGGGTTGTACCAACCGATGCACTCGATATATTCCCCATCGCGACGGCTCTTAGAGTCGATCACAATGACGCGGTAAAAAGGACGATTCGTGCGACCTTGTTGCCTCATACGGATTTTTAACGCCATTGGGCTCCTCCCATCATCTTTTCTAGCTGTTTCATGTTTGGCATACCTTTAAACACTTTCTTTACTTGTTTAAAAGATTTTATAAGTTTATTTACGTCTTCTAATTTTGTACCACTTCCCCTCGCGATACGCTTCTTACGCCCCATGACCAATTCACATTTTTCATTTCTTTCATCCGTTGTCATGGACAAAATAATCGACTCAATTTTCGTAAACTCTTTATCAGATAACTCAATATCTTTAAGAGCAGGCATTCCGGGAAGCATACCCAATAACTTTGAAATGGGTCCCATTTTTTTTATGGTCTGCATTTGCTTTAAGTAATCGCCAAAGGTGAAGGTCGCTTTACGTAGCTTTGTTTCCAGCTTTTTAGCTTCATCTTCGTCGATATGTTCTTGTGCCATTTTTACCAGGTTAATGGTGTCGCCCATTCCCAGTATTCTGTCGGCCATAGAGTTGGGATTGAAAAGCTGAAAATCGTCGAGCTTCTCTCCAATCCCTTCAAATTTCAAAGGCTTACTAGTCACTTCCTTAATAGAAATGGCCGCTCCGCCTCTGGTTTCACTATCGAGCATTGTCAAGATGGTGCCTGTTATGGCCACTTTCCCATCAAACTCTGCTGCTGCTTTTACAGCGTCTTGTCCCATCGTGGAGTTTGCTACAAAGAGAATCTCGTGAGGTTTTACGATAGATTTTATCTCTTTAAGCTGTCCCATAAGCTCTTCGTCGATATGCAATCTTCCGGCTGTATCTACGATGAGGACATCAAAGCTTTCTTCTTGAGCCTTTTCCAAAGCTCCTTTTGCAACTTTTACAGGGTTCTGTTCCCCTTCCATAGTAAATACGGGTACATTAATCTGTTGTCCCAGTATTTTCAGCTGCTGTATGGCTGCAGGGCGCTGCAGGTCACATGCGGCGACTAATACTTTTTTCTGGTGTTGCTTTCCAGAAAGATACTTCGCTAATTTAGCGCAATGTGTCGTTTTACCCGAACCTTGCAGGCCACATAACATGATAACAGTGGGCTTTCCGGACAAGTCCAATGTAGCCTCTTCTGCTCCCATGAGAGCGACCAGTTCATCATGTAAAACTTTGACAAACTGCTGTCCTGGCTGTACGGCTGTAAGTAGCTCTTCACCCAGGGCTTTCTCTTTGACGCTTTTGATAAACTTCTTTACTACGCCATAGTTGACATCCGCTTCAAGAAGAGCCAGGCGCACTTCTCGGACAGCATCGGAAATATTGTCTTCCGAGAGCCTTTTTTTACCAAAGAGGCCGGAGAAAACATTTTGCAGATTACTGGTTAGTGACCCGATCATGCAAATATCCAATAAATCATTTTAAATCGCGTTTTTTTTATAAAATAATAAAAGAAAACA
>JBLFWS010000233.1:0-4753 GCA_047611865.1 Chlamydiales bacterium | reverse complement strand
TGGTAAACCATTGGTCCTTGAAACATGTGTCCTCGGCGCGATTCGAACGCACGGCCTGCTGCTTAGGAGGCAGCCGCTCTATCCAGCTGAGCTACGAGGACGACAAAAGGGCAGGTACGTGACCTGCCACTTCTCTACTTAAGCTTTGATTTTGATATCAACACCAGCAGCAAGAGTCAGCGTTTTCAGCTTATCGATAGTCTTAGCCGTTGGGTTAAGAAGATCTAACAATCTCTTGTGGGTGCGGATCTCAAACTGTTCGCGTGACTTTCTGTCAACGTGAGGAGAACGCAATACAGTGTACACTTCCCTTCTAGTAGGTAAAGGAATAGGTCCTACAACTCGAGCACCTGTACGTTTTGCTGTCTCCACAATATCGGCTGTCGCGCGATCTAAGACTCGTTGGTCGTAACCTTTTAAACGAATCCTAATTTTTTGTGTATTTGATTTTTTAGCCATGATGCCCTTACTTCTTGAGGATTTCTTCCTGAATTTTCTTTGGTACACGCTCAAAATGAGCTGGTTCCATTACATATGTTGCCCTACCAGAACTCAAAGAGCGCAGTTGGGTGGAGTAACCAAACATTTCGCTCAGTGGTACTTCCGCTTCAACGACGACACAGCTTTTTCCAGCAGTCTGCCCCATAATTTTCCCTCTTCGCCTATTTAGGTCTCCCATAATATCTCCCAAATGATCTTCTGGAGATGTTACAACAACCTTCATAATTGGCTCGAGTATCACTGGTGAGCTCTTCCGAACAGCTTCCTTGATCGCCATAGATGAACAAATCTTAAACGCCATTTCACTAGAATCAACCTCGTGAAATGATCCAAATACGATTCGCACTTTTACGTCTACAAGGCCATAACCTGCAAGTACACCGCCATCCAAACCTTCATGGATACCCTTTATACACGCAGGGACGTATTCTTTTGGAATAACACCACCAACGATTTTACTTATAACTTCGTTGCCTTTACCGGCTTCGTTTGGCTCAATTTCAAGCACAACGTGAGCATATTGACCACGACCACCCGACTGCTTAACGAATTTAGTATCCGTCTTACCAGCTTCTGTAATCGCTTCTTTGTATGCAACCTGAGGAGCACCAACATTAGCTTCCACTTTGAATTCGCGGAACATTCTGTCACGAAGTACATCGAGGTGTAACTCACCCATACCCGCAATGATCGTTTGGCCTGTTTCTTCATTAGAAGAAACCCGGAAAGTAGGATCTTCTTCTGAAAGAGCCCCTAAAGCAACAGCGAGTTTCTCTCTATCAGCTTTAGATTTAGGCTCAATAGCCATCGAAATAACTGGATCAGGGAATACCATTTGTTCCAGGGAAAGAGGGTTTCCTTCAGCACACAGTGTGTCACCAGTAGTGGTATTCTTCAAACCGATACAAGCAACAATGTCACCAGTGTAGAACTCTTCTTTGTCAACACGAGTATTCGCGTGCATCTCAAGAAGACGTGAAACACGTTCTTTTTTATCCTTCGATGTATTGATCAGCGTTGAGCCTTTCTTCATTGTTCCGCTATAGATACGGCAAAATGTAAGCCTTCCCACATAAGGGTCGGTCATAATTTTAAAAGCAAGCGCTGCCAATGGACCATCATCTTTTGGTTCAAGAGTAAACTCTGCACCATCATCAGTATTAATACCTTTGATCGTCCCTCTATCAAGAGGAGAAGGCATCCATGCTATAACCGCATCAAGAAGTTGCTGTACGCCTTTGTTTTTGAAAGCAGATCCACAAAGCACAGGATTAAATTTGTTTTCACAAACACCCTTACGCATTACCCGGTGAATCTCTTCTTCAGGAATGTTATCTGGATCTTCGAGAACTTTCATCATGAACTCTTCATCGCTTTCGTCGATAGTAGCCAGTTCATCAAGAAGTTCTGCACGCATTTCAGCACACTTCTCACGTAGATCTTCAGGGATATCCTGTACTTCCCACTCAGCACCCAATGTTTCGTCTTTGAAAATCATAGCTTTCATTGAAATAAGATCAACCATTCCGACGAAATCGCCTTCGGCACCAATTGGACAATGAACTGGAATAGCGTTAGCACCCAGTTTTTCTTTCATTGTGTTAACAGCATCAAAGAAGTCTGCACCGGTACGATCCATTTTATTTACAAAAGCGATACGTGGTACACCATATTTATCAGCTTGACGCCACACAGTCTCGGACTGAGGCTCAACACCAGATACACTACAGAATACAGCAATAGAACCGTCAAGAACCCGAAGAGAACGTTCTACCTCAATGGTAAAATCAACGTGCCCCGGAGTATCGATAATATTGATCTTGTGTTCTTTCCAAAAAACAGTTGTAGCAGCAGAGGTGATAGTAATACCTCTTTCTTGCTCCTGTTCCATCCAGTCCATTGTGGCTGCACCATCATGAACTTCTCCAATACGGTGAGCCTTACCACTGTAATATAGGATACGCTCTGTAGTCGTTGTTTTACCCGCATCAATGTGAGCCATGATGCCGATATTACGAACGTCTTCAATTTTTTCCTTTTCTGGACGAGCCATTACAAAACCTTTCTTCTTACCATTTATAGTGAGCGAAAGCTTTGTTAGCTTCGGCCATTCTGTGGGTGTCGTCTTTCTTTTTAATCGTAGTACCCTGGTGATTAAAGCAATCGCTCAACTCCATGGCAAGACCTTCAGTCATAGAACGGCCTACTTTTCCACGAGAATTTCCAATGATCCAACGCATAGCAAGCGCCATACTGCGATCTGGAGCAACTTCGATTGGCACCTGGTAAGTAGCTCCACCGATACGGCGAGACTTAACTTCCAGCTGAGGCTTAGCATTTTCAAGGGCCTGCTCGAAAGCTTCCAAAGCATTTTCAGCTTTTACGCGCTTTGCGAATACATCAAGGGCACCATATACAATTTTTCGAGCCAAGGATTTTTTTCCTTGAAGCATAACTTTATTGATGAACTTAGCTAATACAGCGCTGTTGTGCACTGGATCAGGATCTATACTACGCTTTTCAGCGCGACGTCTACGTGACATGATTTCCTCAAATTTAATTTAGTTTTATTTTGTGAGTCAACCACTAGAAAAATCACATTCATAACTTCACCTGACTTCCAGTACTAAACTTAGAAGCTGCTCGTCATATGTGCTTTACTTATAAATGCAAAGCGCAAATGGCGAGCCAGGAAACCTATTTTGCGATGAATATTAATTCACAACAAGGTCTATAAGCTAAAGGATTCCTAGCGTTACTTAGGGCGTTTTGCGCCGTATTTTGATCTTCCATTCTTGCGGTCTTTCACAGCTGCTGTATCCAAAGCACCTCTAACGATATGATAACGTACACCTGGTAAGTCTTTCACACGTCCACCTCTAACGAGAACGATACTGTGTTCTTGTAGATTGTGGCCTTCACCACCGATATAGGCGATAACTTCTTGTCCATTGGACAGTCGTACCCATGCCACTTTACGTAAAGCGGAATTTGGTTTCTTAGGTGTCTTTGTTTTCACTTGTAGGCATACCCCACGCCTTTGAGGGCACTTTTGCAAAGCTGGTGACTTTGAACTTCTCACCTTTGGCTTACGTGGTGAACGTACAAGCTGGTTAATTGTTGGCATATAAACTTGCTCCTTTAAAATTGAGCCTCATTTCTGTTCTTTTCAACATTTGTAAAACAAACTAACATATAAAGATAAGCCTACGAGTATAGTCAAATAGCGATTTATTTGCAAAAAGATTCTCCTCTCTCTCCCCCTAGTGAACTAAGAGAGTTGAAAGTCAAGCTGATTAAAATATTTTATTATATATTTTACTCGAGGTACACTGAACAAAACAAGGCTTTTTTGCTGGACTTTGCAAAATAAAGAACCTAATATTCCATAAGTGATTACATCTTTAGAGGCTTTTTTATGCGATTCAGCATTATTACAATAACTTTTAATTCCGAAAAATTTCTTGAATATACCTTGCAATCCATTGCTGAGCAAGACTTTACTGACTATGAACACCTGATATGGGATGGTGGAAGTACCGACAAGACTCTTGAGATTGCGCGTTCTTTTCCTCATGTCAAAATTTATGAAGGAAAGGACAAGGGAATTAGCGATGCCATGAATAAAGGAGGCATGCTTGCTCAGGGAGAATTTCTTCTACACCTACACTCAGATGACCTTTTGGCCCATCCAACAGTACTGTCAAAAGTGGATACATTTTTCCGGCAGCACCCCCAGTCATCTTGGGGCTATGGGCAAGCCGAAATCATCAATAGCAAAGGAAAGCTCACCCGAACAACGGAATTCATTCCCTTTTGTAGTAAACGCTTAAGGAAATACAATATTATCACCCATCCCGCAACATTTGTTTCAAAAGAATTATTCGCTCGTTCTGGAGGTTTTCGAACAGATCTTCGTTATTGTATGGATTACGACCTTTGGCTTCGTTTATCCAAAATTGCACCAGCGCTAGCTATTCCATCAGTTTTGTCAAAATTCCGTGAACATACAGGCTCATTATCCACATCTGAAAGCCAAGGCGTTGCTGACGAAGCCTATAAAGTCCGAAATAAATACGTTAAAAATTTGTGGGAAAGATATAAAAGTTATAGAACGTGGCAAAAGCGCCGGAAAAAGGCTTTATCCGAGTCCTCTTAAAAATAACGTTTCCCCCTAAAACATAAGAGCCTTCTCTTTCTTCAGGTCCAATAGAGGTCCTTAAACCCCTTGTTTTGCAAAAATGTCTTTACT
>JBLFWS010000232.1:0-4900 GCA_047611865.1 Chlamydiales bacterium | reverse complement strand
AAAAAAACCAAAAAGAGGCTCACAATGGCTTCTGAGGCATTCAAAGAAAATTTTTAAAACACCCCCTTTCTCGAGAGAAAAGAGGGAGATTTTTTAGCTTTTTCAAGGTCTAAAAATAACACCGGGAATTGCTGGCCTGCTCCTCACCTGTGGAATGAAAAGGCATCATCGTTGTTCCTCGAGTTCAATCTCTTGCTCCCACCCTACTCATACACAAAATATTTTTACTCCAAAATCAAAAATTCAATCCTTTTCCATTTTGTGTGTATAATTAGCATTATACACAAGTTTTATCAAAAGCGATACAAAGCTAGAAAAGGCCATCTTTGTACAGATCGAGATATTGGAGAACTTAGCAAAGCTAACGAATCTATAGTATACGCTTGTATCAATATCCAAATTTATATATACAAATGTACAGATCGTGTTTATCTAGAAAACCCAAGGGAGAAGAAGATGGGCTTCGTTACAGATTTAGAAGAAAGTAAAAAAGAGCAAATAATTACAAAGCTAAATAAAAAGAGTTTTTCTGAGACCAGGCAAGAGCTCACCGACATCATCAATCGCGTCCATTATGCGAAGGAGACCTTTGTCGTGCAAAAGAATGGCCGTGATATGGCTGTGATCGTGCCCGTTGAGGAATTTGAAAAGATGCAAGCCCTAAAAGAAGAGGGAAAGTCTTCTAGAATAACTCAGGTTGATGATATAATTGATGGCCAATCAAAAAATGACGAAGAACTACTTACTAAAGAAGAAGTTTTAAAATAATGAACGAAAAGCTAGAGCTTACAAAAGAGCAAATTGGGAAGGCTATCCAAATGCTATCCTTGAGAGACAAACTTCATACGTGTTTTTTTGGAGAGGGTGAAGGAGAGAATATTGACTTGGATACATTGCTGGGCGCTATAGGCATGTTTTTAGGATTGAATGTTTGTCAAGAAGATGACAGCCAAGAACAAACTGAGGCTATCGCTGAGGCCATAGTAAAAATGGTCAAAGAGGGCTTCCATACACAAGCCGCTGAGGAAAGGGTTTAGAGACATGCATGGTCTTTTAGTTTTTTCGTTTTCTGAAGAGGCTGGGCGTTTAGAAGTCTTTGGTACTGCCAAAGGCCTGAACAAATGGAAAGAAAAACTGTCTTCTTTGGGCAAAAGCAATAAGCCTATTGAGCTCGTTCCGCCATATATTCAGAGCTTCCCGAGTCTCGACGATGAATACCATCGAAATATGGAATTCAAGTATGTTCGTGCAGCAAACGTTAGTTTAAATTTTGTCCCATCAAATGAATACATACTGACCTTTGAATGGAATGCTCAAAATAATCGATTGGAGATCTATGCAAGCGGTCCTGGTCTAGAAGTGCTTCTAACTGAGCTCAGCAATTTAATTGGGGATGAAGCTAAAGCTGACTGTGTGGACCATGACCACTGGATGGCCTGGGAGAAACTAGCTCTTGAAGAGGGCGAATATTTTAACCCTTATATTCTTTCCGAGAGTAAGCAAGGGCAAGACACACGTCTCATTGGATATATTAAGCCCTACATAATGCCGAGAGAGCATTTTGCTAAAATGTATCAGCTCGATTACTTTCAATACTGTTGATATTGCCGGTATTTTGATCAAGAAGCACAGGGAAATAGGGTAGTCCTTTAGGCAATTATGATAGACACTCCAAAAGAACCAGGTTTTTCTTTTCACAACCGACTGAAAATATTCAAATTGTAATCGTACAGAAAACACTTGATAGCCTCAATATGGTTACTAATTTTCTTGCACCAGGCCGTCTTTTCAGCGTACGATTTTTCACTTTTTGTGAGTAGACCCCTGAAACAATTAACATGATTCGTAAGGGAAAGATAAAGGATTATTTTCATGCAACAATATGAAGAGATCAATGAAAAACAAGCTTGTCCAATAAAGATGTGGACACGAGGTGTTCCTGTCGATGACAAAGCGAAACACCAATTGATTAACACAGCCAAAATGCCTTTTATTCATAAGTGGCTGGCTGTTATGCCAGATGTACATGTAGGCAAAGGATCTACAATCGGCAGCGTCATTCCGACTAAGGGAGCAATTATTCCTGCAGCGGTGGGTGTAGATATTGGCTGTGGTATGATGGCTGTCATGACTTCACTTGTTGCTTCAGATTTACCTGATAACCTTCATGCCTTACGTTGCGCTATTGAAGCAGCTGTACCGCATGGGCGTTCAATTAGCAGATCCAAGCGTGACAAGGGATCCTGGAGCGAGATTCCAGAGAAAGCGATTATTGCTTGGAAACATCTTGAAGAAGATTTTGAACACATTACACACGTGACTCCTAAATTAGAAAATACAAATAATATTCATCATTTAGGAACTCTTGGTACGGGGAATCACTTTTTGGAGGTTTGTCTTGATGAAAAGAATCGTGTATGGGTGATGTTACATTCTGGTTCTCGCGGTGTGGGTAACGCAATAGGTTCACATTTTATCGAACTTGCAAAGAAGGACATGCGGAAATGGATGATCAATCTTCCAGATGAGAACTTGGCTTATTTTCCAGAAGGGACTGAGCATTTTCATAATTACGTTTTTGCGGTGGAATGGGCGCAGGAATTTGCTCGAACCAACCGTGAGATCATGATGGCGCATACAATTGAAGCTATTCGTAGAATTATTCCAAAGCCTTTTGATACAGAGGTAGTAGCAATTGATTGTCATCACAATTATGTGTCTCGGGAGCATCACTATGGTGAAGATATTTTTGTTACGAGAAAGGGAGCCGTACGTGCACGGGAAGGAGATATGGGTATTATTCCTGGTAGTATGGGAGCACGTTCTTTTATTGTACGTGGTCTGGGAAATCAAGAGAGCTTCTGCAGCTGCTCTCATGGAGCTGGACGTGTGATGTCCAGAACAGAAGCCAAGAAGCGAGTGTCATTAGAAGAGCATGTTGAGGCAACCAAAGGAGTGGAGTGTCGTAAGGATGCTAATCTGGTAGATGAAACACCCTCTGCGTACAAGGATATTGATAAGGTCATGGAAGCGCAGAAAGATTTGGTTGAAGTGGTATACACTCTTAAACAGGTTGTTTGTGTGAAAGGGTAGTTGAACCGCTTTCTCAAAAAGATGAGAATACCTTTTCGCTCAAGTTGGGGTCGTAATAGGGGTAGGTAGAAGATACATGCAATAGGTCGTCACATTAGTATATTGGCCTATAACCTTAGTGACTTATAGCATACGATTGAAAGCTGACAGTTCTAGTGGTGACCTTACTTCAAAGTATGTGGAGGTGTTTGGGGTTTGGCAATCACTGGAACGGAAAGTTACGCTAAGGAATCTAAGTTGTTGATAATGAGTGAAAGCACCTTGGACTTTTGGAGTAAATTTGACGAAATTCAGGTTCTGAGACAAAGACCTAAGTTACCTGGAGTAAGAGCGTTAAATTCCTTAGCGTAACTTTCCGTTCCAGTGATTGCCAAACCCCTTCTTCTCCCCCTGCAAAGAAAGAAAATGCTTAAAGGCTGTCTTTTTTAATTATTTTTGAAATCTTGGGAGATTTAGAAGGTCTAGCATAAAATTTATCCTATCCTCAACATCTGTTTTTGGAAGCACTACGATTTCATAGCCATATGCCTGATATTCTTTCACAATATGCTCAAAAGTTTCGATGGCTTCTTCAAAGCTTTGCTTACGTTCCTCATCATTGCGATAAATATCTTCCCATGGTGGCGTCACAAATACCTTTTTATTGAAAGCCAATTTGCGAGCTGTGCACAGCATCTCTTCTGAAATTTCAACTTTTACCATTTTAGCGTAAGCAAGCACATCAACAACTCCCCTATCAAAAAATATTGCATCACTACTGCTTACAGATTCATACAGCTTCAGAGTCTCACCGAACATTTTTTGCGTAAACTCAGCCTTATTAGCCCACGGAAGAGCATCACCGTTTGTGGTAACTTCTTTTTTGATAATGTCTCGAGCTACCTCATCCATGCAAAGATAACCTCTTTCTCGGAGTACTTTAATTAGTGTACTTTTACCCCCTCCAGGACCACCAGTAAGAATAAAATAATTTCTATTTAATAAGTTCATTTCATCGCTCCTTTGAAAGCTGTAGATGGTAAAAATGGCAATTACGACTAGGAAATATTTTAATGCGCGCATAAGCAGACTCCTTCTGTTGTGCTTAAGGAAAAATAGTGATTTAGAAAAAAACTACACAAGGGAAGACAAACGGATAATCATCGAAGATGATTTCGCTCCCTATAGAAAAAATAAGGCTGGAAAATGAAAGAAAGTATTGGAAAGATGAATCCCATTCTATGTTAAAAGATCTGTAAAGTCAAGTAAAATTTTATTTAAAGAAAAGAGAACCCACTAGTGTTTAGTGGGTTCTCTTAATTTATGAAAATTTGCTATAGGAATATACTCTCATTGCTTCAGCAATAAAAGGAGCTAAACCAGGATAGTGTTTATCGAACCACTTTGTGAAATCTGGATGCTCACAGTACATTTGAGCCAAACTGAGATAAACATCCTTATTCACCTCGTGAACACGTTCCGTCATTTTGTAATGTTTATGAATAAGTTTCTGCACCTCGTCAGATTTGGGAACAAGTTCCTTATCCATACATAAAGCTACAGCTTTATAGATTTCATGCCCTTCGCGGTCTAAGCGTTGTAATTCAGCATCATCTCTATTTTCTGCTGTTTGCTTACTCTCACAGACAATTTCTTCTGCGAGCGTTCCCTGATAGCTGGCAAGGAAAGTTTCATAGCCCTTCTTCTTACCTGCATCAAACCCTTTATATAATTCTTTATCTTTCATTTTTTGATTACCTTTTAAATGGTTTATGGTTTTGTCGAGAGTCTGGAGCAGATTACTTACCCGACCAAGATCCTCTTCCAA
>JBLFWS010000231.1:0-4946 GCA_047611865.1 Chlamydiales bacterium | reverse complement strand
AGAAGATCGGGCATGACTCAGTTACATAATCACAAATTCCTTCGCTTCTCTTAAGTCATCCGAGATTTTGGTCAGACAGCCTATAGGCTTAGGAAAAAAGTGTTACCTTGAATTGAACCATGCCGAAAAATTTAACGAACATAATCGACTAAATCATTACGCTACTTTGACAAAAGATCTTCCAGAGCAGTCAATTCTCTTTCAGTGATGTAAATAAAAAGGTTTTTAGTGGCGGACATTTCTTCCATTGCATTGGAAACCCTGCTCTGAATCTTTTCTAAGAGACCATCTTTAAGTCTGTCATTTTTTTCTTCCAATACCTATTCATCATTATTTACAGCCACGGCTATTGAATTAATGGCCTCTACCTCATACGAAGTTTCTTCTGTGCTTTGTAAAGATAAAGATTTTTCACATAAATATTTCAGGGTATATTTTGCTTCTGCAATGCTCTTTTGAAGATGGTGGATATCCTACTTTTTCAAATAAGAATATTTGGCTACCTACTCATCAGAAACCGATCGTCCGTTTGTTTGATCACTTCCAGATTACATTCAATATTTATGGTTTCTCCGACAATGAGGCCGCCATTCATAAGCATTTCTCCCCAGTCCATACCAAAATCAAAACGACTAAACGATCCATTTAGTTGAAAGCCGCCTCTTTGATTACCCCAATGGTCTTTAACAAAACCTCCGCGCTCTAGCTCAACCGTAAAATCCTTCGTAATATTTTTAATTGTTAGGTCTCCTGCCAATTCATATTTTCCATCTCCATTTTTTTTCATAGAACGCCCGATGAAAGTAATATCTGGAAAAGCCTTGGAATCAAAAAAAACTTTAGAAAGGAGGTGACTGTCCCTCGCCTTAAGACCTGTATCAATACTGTCCACATGGGCTGTTATCTCAAACCTACTATTTTCGAAGTTTTTTTCATCGATTTCCACCCATGCATAAAAGTCGCTAAACTTACCGGAAACCTCGGAGATCTGTAGATGCTCAGTCTTAAAAGCCACAGAAGAATGATCTTTATCAAAGACCCAATACTCTCCAAATAAGGAGTTAGAAAAAAGACAAGTGAAGATGGATATAAGAGAAAAAAAAGTTAGCCTATTCATTGGAAACCTCGCGAATTGTTCATAAGAGTTTATATGATATTTTTTTCACAATGTCTAGGAATAGAAAATGGGGTTCTCCAACTATATCTATTAGAGAACCCCTTTCATAACGCTTACCTACTAACAATCCGTGTCTTTAAGTATTGATACAAGATCGAATTCCACGAATATTATAGTTCAGTTTTGCAAAATCATCACTTCGATTCACAATAGCTCTAATCAAGTCAGGGTTCATATCGTTATCCTCGTTACGCATAATATACCCGTACTCTGTGAAGTTCAGGATATAAGTGATAAAAGGATAATCAACAGCTTCGTCCGGGGGCACAACCTTGCTCGGATCTATGCGCATATTCGTGATGTCATCAGAGATACCTAAAGTTGAGAACTCTATTTCCCCACCCATCATATACTGCAGATCATTCACCCATGAATGTTTGAAAGTAGAGTGATAAAGTAAATACGTACAAAGTTGACGAAAGTTATCCAAGCCCTCAGCATCAGCTTGCTCACTTCCTGTAACAGGTGATACCGATACAAGAGAGCCATTTACTCGGGGGTGAAACTTTCCTACCGTATTGATTTCTCCGCTATCATAATACACTGAATCATCACTTTGAATAAAAGGTAATGAATGAGCAATAAGCTCGTCAGACATACGCTTTACCTCTGGCCAATATCTCTTTATTTCCAAAGCATTGGTTTGAAAGTACGCTCCCACATAATTGCTTAGAACATCCCAATAGAGGTCTGCCAAATAAGCGAACTTATGATCCTTACATAAGGGCTTACGAGGTCTCCAACCCTTCCAGTTAAGTGTACCAAAATTCTGTACCACTGCTTGCTTTACTGAATCTGCAGTGAGAGCCGACCCCTTCTGCACCAAGCCATCACTCGCAATTAAAAGGCTATTAGCTGCAAGGTTTACAGCTGTTGTACCATAAAAATGCGGAAAAAGCAGACGGGCTACGGGGTTCTTAAGAAGATTACGCCGCATAGGCACTATATACTGTTCTACGTTCAAATGAGTTTCAGACAAGTGCGTCTGAGCTTCACCCATGCAAAAATAGTTACAACGGAACAAACGTTTAACACGATCCCACTCCTGATCTGCTGGAGTGTATAATTTTGGCGCTCGGTAGGCTGCATGAGCGCTGACATCTCCGCCTATGCGCTTTTGTATAGCTATACTCTCAAGAGCCAGACCATCACCTTCCAAACGGAAATTCGCCGTGGTATTCGGTGAGAAGTGACGACCATCTTGTTGCAAACCGTTCCAGAGAAAATCGACATAATAGCTCCCCTCTTTCTCCCCCTTCTTTAACAGCTGAGGGTTAAATCCGTTCAGAACAAGATCACAAAGAAAAGCATCACTACGTGAAACCTCTCCCATATCTCGTGTACACCCTTTTTCTGGATAGGCCTTTTCAATCGTTTCATTTATAGGGTGATTTTTACAAAATTTAGCTTCAATTGACTGCTTGGTATGCGGGGCTACGAAACGTGCTCCAACTTCGAGTTGGTCCAGAGTGTGTCCATGACGTTGCGCTTGTGGTGTCTTTCCATCGATTACGTCTACTCGGGGAGTAAAACATACCCCATTCTTAGCACCGTTATTTACTTCAGGTGATTGATATTCCCAAAACGCCGCTCTAACAGTACCAAAGTCAAACATCTCTTCTGTAATATTATCCCCAGCCTTCCAACTCTTAACGATATGCCAATTAGAAATGGGCTGACCTTGCTTATCATAAGCATATTCCCTATCAACCAAACGCAAAACCAAGTCTGGAGTATCCATCCATCGACCAGCATCTTTCGGGTTGTACTGAATTTCGAAATTCCCATCCATATCCGTTTCGCCACTTGCCATGAAATCGTTCTCAATTAAGTCTAAATCCCATAGTTGCAAAAAAGCGTTACGGATAGGACTCTCTTTTCCATCAACATTTTCACTAAAAACCAAACGCCCCTTAACAGCGCGCATTCCAGCAGTTTCAAGAGTCTTTTCCAGACTTCCTCTAATCGTTGTCATCTATCCCCTCCCTAAATGAATGTTTAACTAGTTTCAATACACGACCTAGATTTGAAGGATATTTTTTTAAAAATATAATTTATACATGTTTCTAGGGTAGCATCTCTCAAAAGAAAAACAATATGGCAGAAAGCCCTCTGTAAGAAGAAAATGAGCAAAAACATTTAGCTCAATAAAAAAAAGAAAAACTCAGGATCGGCTTGTCATATGAAACCTCGCCCCTCCATACCGAAACAAATTCAATAATACAATTATAGTTTGATTTTCATTCCATATTACTGTACTATCTATACGAAATAATAATAATTTAGAAGAGGAAGTATGATTTATTTAGGCGAGTTCAACACTTTGATTGCTCTTAGAAAATCACCATTTGGTATGTTCTTAGGAGAAGTCGGTGACGATCAAGAGGTTTTACTTCCGAACAAATACTTACCAAAAGACCTCTGTCCTAAGGATCCTATAGATGTATTCCTATATACAGACTCTGAAGATCGTATTGTAGCTACCACCCTCACTCCAAAAATTCTTTTACACCAATTCGCCACTCTCGAAGTAAAAGATGCCACCAGAATTGGCGCTTTTTTAGATTGGGGTCTTGAAAAAGATCTTTTCCTTCCATTCGCCGAACAAAAAGCACGGGTTAAAAATGGCGATAAGGTCACCGTTTTCCTCCTCCTTGACGAGTCCTCTGACCGCCTCATTGCCTCATCTAGAATCAGAGAGTTTACCGATCAGACAATTACCGTCAAAGAAGGAGAAGAAGTCGACTTGTTAGTAGACCGTAAATCCGAGCTTGGATTCCAGGTCATTATCAACAACAAACATATCGGTCTTATTTTTGCTAACGAGGTTTTCCAATCTCTTAGCATGGGAGATAAGTTAAAGGGCTTCATCAAAAAAATTCGTGAAGATGGTAAAATCGATGTCTCCCTACAGAAGCAGGGCTACACTCAAATCAACGATTCACAAGATTTGTTACTTAAAAAATTACAAGACAATAACGGCGTCCTTTACCTCACCGACAAAAGTGATCCTAAATTGATCACCCAAAAGCTTATGATGAGCAAAAAAGCTTTTAAAAAGTCTGTAGGAGCTCTTTACAAGCAGAAAATAATCACGATCAAAGAAGATCGCATTATTCTTAATTCAGAATAAAATTCTAAAGATCAGACTCAGACAGCGCTTACCCGTTTTTAAATCCGGTGGACGCACTATTTCCCCATAGTGCGTCCACTGGATTTTAAGAGAATTCCTTGCTGATAAAAATTAAATTTTGAGATAATCTACGGATTGATCGAAATGAATTTCATCGAGGAAACAAATGGAGTCGGCATTTCTCTTTTTTTCAGCTTTCTTTTTTCTTGGCAATTTGTCAGCGGCTCCTCTGCTAAAACAAGATATTTATGTCAATATCCCCACCTACAAGCTTATTTTAAAAGAAGGCGACAGGGAAATTTTACAAGTTCCCTGCTACGTAGGCAAAGCCAATACTCCCACATATGTCGGCAAAGGATACATTACAGACAAGCGACCAGAAATCAACTTCTACTATCAAATAGGTGAGCGCAAAGGACAGCGCATAGAACAAAGCTTTCTCATTCCTCAGAACCAATGGGTCACGATGCCCTACGACAATATACGCGGCCTAGGGATGAGTATTGATGGACACCAGCAATTCCCGCTGGAATCCGAAAACGGTCATAACAAGGCAGTTGAATAGGAAGCTAAGATTTCAAGATAAAAGAATCCTTCTTCGAAAGCGGACTCTCGAAATTTTTGTAACTGTTAGGC
>JBLFWS010000230.1:0-5070 GCA_047611865.1 Chlamydiales bacterium | reverse complement strand
ATTTTACTCCTGAAACCCCAAAAGCATGATAAAGCAAAGAAGTAGACATAGACCCCTCCCTTTGGTTTTGACTGTCTATCTCTATGCAAATGCTATGCCTCTAGGGATACTAGATGCGGATGAACCTTTTTTTACTTTCTAGAGATATTCAGATCTTTTTTAAGAGCTTTCACATCTTAGATATTTAACAATTTAAAAGTTGTACCCAGCATAAAAAGCTAAAGAAAAAGCATTTTTCTTTTTTACGATGGGGCTCTTTGCACTGTCACCGATTAACCTTTTTCCAGTAATAAGTCCATTTAGTGACCATTTTCCGGTGAGGTCGTAACTCGTTGCTAGGCTAGCAGAGATATCTTTGAGCCCAGATCTTGCTTCAAATTGGTTTAATCCTGAATTATTAGACTGGTTTGGGTCAATTCCAAAGAAGCTAGACATATACTTTGTATTGGCAAATAAGGTGCTAATAGATGGGATCATGATCAGCTTATATTTGTGAAATCGTTTGAAATAGCTAGCGGAAAGTTTTGCCGTAAAACCATCATGCCCAGAGCTGTTTAAGCCTTGTGCACAGGTAATGCTTGTTGAAAATGAGTTATGCTTATACGAAGCAAAAAGAAGTCCCTCTGCTGAAGGGTCAATATCACCTAAGCCATTCAGTATATCAGCATCATTTTCTTTTCGTCCAAAGTTGGGACGAACACCAATGCCGGCTGTTATTTTTTTTGTATGAATGGTGTTTAAGCGCAAGCCTCTAAAAGGGTTAATGGAGAGAAGGTCTTTGTATTTTATATCAAAGAAAGGTACCGGCATCATTTCGTATTTGCTAGACCCTTCATACTTTGGCTTTAGAAGAGTCCCAAATCCGATAGAAGCAGACCAGTCTTTTTTTTCTTGCGCTTGTGAAGGGATTACCTGAAGGTTAGAATCTTCTGTTGGGCGGTATCCTTTTGCAAAAGCACTTTGGAAAACTCCAAAAGAAAGAAGGGCTACTACTATTGTGATGAATTTTCTAATTTGTGATTTCTTCATTTTATTCCTTAAAATAGAAGTGTTAGGTAAAAGGTTGGATTTTTTAGCTTTGTACTTGGTGTAGGCCACAAAGGCACAATACACGTGAATAATTTATATTTTTCATAAAGAGCATTTGTTATGCTAGAGAATATTTAGATAGGGTGGATTTGTCAACATTAATAGATGAAAAAAAAGTTTTAGAGGTTTGTCCAAAAGAAGGGTTTGCTGTCGATATAATTATTGTATTGTTCACCTTGGTAAAGGATGCTCAAATAAAACAGGATTTATTAAGAGAATTGGAATTTCATATTTTATGAGTGGCTGAAAAACCTAAACAAAGGAAATTATGAACACTTTTTCTAAGCGGAAAAAAGTCGCCTTATTTATTTTATCGCTTTTATTTTGTTATGCTGTAGAGGTTACAGCTTCTTTTTTTACACAAAGTAGTGTTGGAAGTTGGTATGTTTCCCTGGAAAAGCCTTTTTGGAACCCTCCCAATCTTGCCTTTCCTGTTGTTTGGACAGCTCTTTATACAATGATGGGAGTCTCTCTTTGGAAAATTCTTTGTGAGCCTAAGGCTTATTTTTTCAAAGTGTTTCTAGCTTTTTTTGTGCAGATATTTTTGAACTTTACATGGTCATTTGCATTTTTTTACATGCAGTCACCGTCTTTGGGATTATTCAACATAGTCCTTCTCTTACTTGCGATTATGTGGAATATTTATGTGTTTAGTCAGCACTCAAAAACAGCAGCCAGGCTACTTATTCCTTACTTTTTATGGGTAGGCTATGCGAGCTCCCTTAACCTTGCAATTTGGTATTTAAATTGAAAATTCTGTTAACCGGTGCTAATGGATACGTTGGAACAAGGTTGCTTCAAATTTTAGCTGAAGCTGGACATGAGGTTGTTGCCTTGGTGCGTTCTTCTAGAAGAATAAAAATATTACCTCACCTATCAGATAATACTGAGGTTATTGAGGGAGATCTTTTAGAGATTAATAGCTTGAAAGCTATTCCTGATGACATTGAAGCGGTTTATTATTTGGTACATTCAATGGGGAATCAAGCGAGTGGTTTTTCAGATTTTGAATCGCGCTGTGCTAAGAATTTTTGTACTGTGCTAAAAAAAACAAAGGCTAGGCAAATCATATACCTTAGCGGATTGAGTCATGAAAGTGAACTTTCAGAACATATGGGTTCGCGTCAAAGGGTTGAAGAAATTTTAAGAGAGAGTTCTATTCCTTTAACGACTTTACAGGCAGGGATCGTTATAGGCTCTGGAAGCGCATCATTTGAAATTATTCGTGACTTGGTGGAAAAGCTTCCTATTATGGTAGCTCCTCGTTGGGTGAGTTCAAAGTGCCAGCCAATTGCAATTTCAGATGTTCTTTATTACTTAGAAAATGTCTTATTGAATGAGAAGTGCTTGGGTCAAACATTTGAAATTGGCGGTCCAGACACCTTAAATTATAAGGAAATGATTCTTCAGCTTGCAAGATCAAGGAATTTGAAGCGCTGGATTATTCCAGTACCAGTATTGACACCCTACCTGTCTAGCCTTTGGCTGTTTTTTATCACCTCAACAAATTTTTCCATCGCAAGAGCCCTTGTTAATAGCCTTAAGTTAGATGCTGTTTGTCATGAAAATAGGATTACGGAAGTTTTACCTCATACCTGTTTAAGCTATGAAGAAGCAATTCAAAGAGCCTTTGAAAAAATTGAGCAAAATGCAGTGGTATCGAGTTGGAAAGATGCTATTGTTAATAGTCACTTACCTGCCAACTTGAAAGAATATATCAAGGTACCAGAAATAGCCTGCTTTAAAGAGGTGCAGGAACATACTTATGGAAACCCCAGAGATGCAATCTTAAATCGCTTGTGGAGTATTGGTGGGAATAATGGATGGTATTACATGGATTGGGCTTGGACAATACGGGGTTGGATAGATCAAATTTTTGGTGGGGTCGGTTTAAGAAGGGGGAGGACCGATCAGAATAATCTCAATGATGGAGATGCTTTAGATTTTTGGCGTGTTCTATTGGCTGATAAAGATTCAGGTCATCTTCTTTTATATGCAGAAATGAAGTTGCCCGGTGAAGCTTGGTTAGAGTGGAAGATTGGTGAAGAGGATGGGAAAACAAAAGTGATACAAACAGCTACTTTTCGCCCTCGGGGAATTTTAGGTCGCCTTTATTGGTATCTTTTTGTTCCGGCCCACATATTTATTTTCAAAGGGCTATGTAATAGTTTATCAAAAGGTTCAAGTGTAAAATAGTTATGAAAAAATTACAAAAAATTCGATTTGGTCTTTGTTGCTTGTTTCATGAAGAGGACATCAAGTTTAAGACAACAACATTTAAGTACCATTCCAAACTTGATACGCAAGCTAAGCTTGAAAAACTGGATATGCTCATCTTACATAATGTAAGCTCACTGCTTCAAGCAATCGAGTTTTGTGCTGCAAATCAGATTTATTCGTTTCGAATAACAAGTACACTGCTGCCTTTGTACACACATCCAGAATCTAAATACGCTATTGATGACTTGCCATCTGCTAAAATAATATTTTCTTTGTTCGAGAAGTGTAAGACGTTTTCTCAGGAGAACAATATTCGATTAGGATTTCACCCAGATCAGTTTGTTGTTTTAAATTCTCCCAGGGAAGATGTGGTTGAAAAGGCCATTGAAGATCTTCTTTATCATGCTTATCTAGCAGATCTTCTTGGAGCTGATGTGATTAATATTCATGGGGGAGGCGTATATGGGGACAAACCAGAAGCTTTGAAGCGTTTGAGAAAAATAATCAGTAAATTACCTTCAGAGATTACCTCTCGTCTTACTTTGGAAAATGATGATAAAAGTTATACCCCTTCAGACTTGTTGCCCGTCTGTGAAGAGTTCTCAATACCTTTGGTTTATGATGTTCATCATCATCGCTGTTTGAAGGATGGACTTTCAGAGGAAGAAGCATCGAGAAAAGCTTATGCTACCTGGAATAGAGAGCCTTTATTCCATATTTCTAGTCCCAAAGAGGGCTGGGCAGGGCCTAAACCTTCAAGACATCACGATTATATTGACATAGAAGACTTCCCTTCCTTCTGGAAAAAAATGATTCCTTTGACAGTAGAGGTAGAGGCCAAAGCAAAAGAATGTGCTGTGAAGAAGCTCTGTAACGAGGTCTACACTTGATTGTCTTATTTAATGAGGGGGAGCTGTTGTTTAAACTCGAAGCCTGCTTTTTTGATTTTTTCGTTAGAAACAAGGGCATTCGTAGTTCGAGTCTTATTTTGAGAGGTCTTCCATAGTGGTGGAGCCACCTTTAAGCTTTTGCAAAGTTGATCGTAGAGGTCCTTACGGGAGGGGTGATCATCGCTTACGAGATTATAGGTACCGCTCAGTTTATGAGAGATACAGTACTCAATGGCACTTGTGATATCTTCTAGATAACTGTGGTTTGTAGGTTCTTCTCCAGTTCCAGGAAGCTCTTTTCCAGACATTTTCAGAGCTCGGCTTTCGAGGGTGCGATCGGGTCCATATATTCCCCCTAATCGGAGGACGCAAGTTGTAATGTACTTGTTGGGCATAGATAGGTAGTTGTTCTCAACCTCACAAAGGATTTTACTGCTTTCAGAAGCAGGATTTCTTGTGTCATCTTCACTCACTGTGCGGCCTTTTTGATTTCCATATACAGAAGTACTGCTAGTGTAGATTAGATAGAGAGGCTTTTTTCTTTTTTCAAGTGACTTTTTGACCGCTTGAGAGCTCTCTAAATACGTTTCTTGATAAGAGGTGCCGCTTGTTGGAGCAATCGTGATAATAAGTACATCGAAATCGTCTAACTGGTCTGCAATATTTGAATTTTGATCTATTTTGAGGAGAAGTGGCTTTGTACTATTTCTTTGAGTGCTAATCTCTCTTAATTTCGACTCGCTTGTTGTGGTGGCTGTGAATAGATCTCTTGGGTTCTGCCAAGAAGAGAGAAGGGTCATGCCGACGTATCCAGCTCCAAGTAAAAAGATATTCATGTGGGTTCCTTGGTATAAAAGTATTTAATTCATTC
>JBLFWS010000229.1:0-5101 GCA_047611865.1 Chlamydiales bacterium | reverse complement strand
AATTGAATGTTAATGTTGGAGTATGAGTTGAATTCTTTTTATGGCAGTAATTTTAATTTAAGATGGAAGCTCACTGTAATTTGTTTGCTTACAAGTACCCTTGCACTTTTATTTATCTCTTCAGTATTTTTAATATATGAAATTACGAAATCAAAAGATGAATCTCTTTCCAGTCTGACTGTCACAGCCAATATATTATCCAATAATACGACTAGCGGCTTAGCCTTTAATGACCAGGCCTTTGTAAATGAAGTACTACAGGGTTTAGAAGCTGACAAAAGGATCCTGAGGGCTTTTGTTTACTCCAATGATGGTAAAGTCTTTGCTGAGTACTCTTATAAAAGGACAATTGAACCTGATGTCAATCTTCAGGAAAAAAAGTCAGTTTTTTTTGATTTTTTCTTACCTTATGAAGCAAAGCAGCTTCCTCATAAAGAACTTATACCTGCTGTTGATAGTTATTTATCCAAGTACTTTAGTCGAGAAATTATTCATCCAATAATTTTAGATGGAGAAGTACTTGGAGAGCTGCATCTGGAAGCTTATTTAGTCGATTTGGAATATCAGCTATTTAACCTATCTGTGATATTTTTGATTAGTTTTTTTATTGCAGTTTTTTTTACATATATTTTTGCAGACAGGTTGCAGAGGGGGGTGACGGACCCCATAATTAAATTATTGGAAAATGCCAAGAATGCTCTTTCTAGTCAAAAGAACTCAGAAAAGAGGAAGCATGAAAACTGTGACGAACTGAGTTTACTGGAGATCTTATTGGAGGAGATTCACAAGCAAACTCGAGAGCTTGAAGATAGAAATGAGTATTTTAATGGCATGATGCGTACTTTGAGTGAAGCTCTGATAGTTATTTATCCTAATGGAACCGTACAGCTATGTAACGATACTTGCGTAGGTTTACTGGGTTATGATGGCGAGGAAATCAAAGGTCTTCCGTTTAAAACTCTTTGTAGAGCAGACGATGACTGGATAAATATGGAAGATTATCGGGATTTTCTTGGGAAGGGTGCTGTTGCTAAAAAAGATGTCGAACTCATTACAAAAAATGGAGAAAGCATTCCTGTAACCTTATCAGGAGCACCGATTTTTCAAGCTGACCAAGTATCAGGAATTATCTTTTTAGCCTACGATCTACGCGGTAGAAAATCTATGGAATCCCAGCTTGTTCAAGCACAAAAGCTGGAGGCTTTAGGTCAATTAGCCGCTGGTGTTGCTCATGAAATTAACACTCCCCTTCAATATATTGGAGATAATACAGAGTTTGTAAATGGTGGTGTAGTTGAAATATTACGCTATGTTGCCAAGCTCGATGAGTTAATGGATGTTATTGCTAAGGGGGACTACAACAATGAGCAATTGGAAGTAATTGTAAAAGAGGCTACAGCTATAAAGAAAGAAGTCGATGTGGATTTCCTGGCTGAAGAAATGCCTTTAGCGATAAGTCAAACAAAAGATGGTGTTTCACATGTGGTGAAGATTGTACAGTCTCTTAAGGCGTTTGCACATCCAGGTGGTAAGGATAAAGAACTTGTCGATATCAACAAATGCATTGAAGATAGTGTAACTTTATCGCGTAATGAGTGGAAGTACGTTTCAGATTTGGAGACTCATTTAGATGAGACCATACCCCTTATTCGCTGCTTGAAACGCGAACTTAATCAGGTTATTCTGAATATCATTGTAAATGCGGCTCATGCGATTGAAGATGCAAAGAGTGAAGGTGGAGGTAAAGGTCGCATAACTATTACCACTCGTTCGGTAGATGATTGGGCAGAAATAGAAGTGAAAGATTCAGGAAAGGGAATACCCGAAGAAATCATCAATAAGGTATTTGATCCCTTTTATACCACCAAGGCTGTAGGAAAGGGTACTGGACAAGGCTTAGCTTTAGCCCACAAAGTTATTACCGAACTATGTTCGGGCAGCATTACCGTGAAATCAAAACCTGGAAACACCAGGTTTTTGATTCGTTTGCCAATGGAGGAACAATTTGTTCCTGATAAAGCCGAAGAGGCATTATTTTAATGTTACACTGTTTTTTGATATGAAAGAGCAGCACAAAGGATAAATCCTTATGACAGCAAAGACTTATGATGAGAACGCTTTAATTCGATTCAAGATGACGGATCAATTTATTTCCAGCCGATATTTTTTGAACAAAAGCTTACTCACAAGTGTTATGTTGCGGCAGGGTGATGAATACGGTTGGGAATTTATCATTAAGCTTTATGGGCTTTTAGAAACCCTTATTGTTGAATCTTTTATCTTATACACAAGAAAAGAAGAACAGAGAAGCTTGTTTGCAAGCATACCTTTGCTTAGGGAGTCGAGAGCCAAGAATACGCAAATAGACCTTCTGATGAAAGCAGGTATTCTTGACACGGAAGACGAGAAGTTAATTCGTTTGATTATAGATATGAAGAATAAATTCTCTAGCAGGCTAGCCCTTGTTCATCAGGATTTTGACTATTTTTTTCTTCTGGATGAAAATAGGTCAGGTCGAAGGGCGCAGATCGTTGATACCTTGATGCTCAGGAAAAAGCGAACCAAGTTTTTTTTCGAAACGGCATTTAAGGAAAGGTCAAAGGTCGATAATCGGAAGATTCTCAATGGCGGAGAAATTATGGCCACCTATGATGTAAAAAGATCTATTGACGATACAGCGAAGTTTCACCTGGAGAAACTGATAGATTCAAATCCCAAAGTTGCCGTAATGGATGCTTTCGAATGTTTGGCTTTTAACTTATCACTCTGAGAATCCCTTGTTTCTAAGGGGGAAATTTATTATGCTTCACCGAAACCAATTCTTGATATTGTTCCGGTACATGTTCTATGTTCTTTATCCTCAATAATTTTGTTTAAAAGTAGGCCCACGATGACTAGCTGTAAAATACCTGGCTTCAGATCTGTTCCCGAAACAGGTGTCATTTATGTTACAAAAAAAGCCAGCAACTTGGGCTTTACCTATGATAATCCCGAGTGGGCCAACCTAGGACAGGGATCTCCAGAGGTAGGAGATCTTCCCGGTGCACCTCCTCGAATAACAAAGTTGGATATCAACCCTTCCCAAAATCGATATTCCTCTGTTTCGGGGAACATGGAACTCCGGCAAAGTGTGGCGGACTTTTACAATAAGATATTTCGAGAAGGGAAATCTTCACAATATACCTATGAGAATGTCTGTATTGCTGGTGGTGGTAGGATTGCTCTTTCTCGCCTTGCAGCAGCTTTGGGCAATATAAACATGGGTCACTTTTTACCAGATTATACAGCCTATGAAGAGCTGCTCGGTATTTTTAAAGCTTTCACACCTATTCCCATTTTGTTGGATGAAGCTTCTGGCTATCAGATTTCTTTGGATGAACTGAGAAATGAAGTTATGGGGAGGGGATTACGGGCTTTGCTTATCAGCAATCCTTGTAATCCAACAGGGCAGGTAATCATGGATGACCTTTTAAGACAATGGGTTGACCTGGCTCGTGAGATTGAATTTTCTTTAATTTTTGATGAGTTTTACTCTCACTACATCTACCCAGAATCAGGCGAGGAAACATGTAAAATGGTTTCCGCAGCGGCATTTGTGGAGGATGTGAACGAAGACCCTGTGATTATTGTTGACGGTTTAACAAAGAATTGGCGCTACCCTGGCTGGAGAATGAGCTGGACGGTCGGTCCAAAGTCCGTCATAGAGACCGTTGCAAGTGCTGGCTCCTTTTTAGATGGTGGAGCTAATCATCCCTTTCAATCAGAGTCCTGTGCCTTGCTCGATGTCGAGACGAGCTTGCAAGAGACAAGAGCCATTCAGAAGCAATTTTTAAAAAAGCGAGCCTATTTGATAGATAGGCTTAAATCTCTAGATGTGATGATTGAAAATGAACCTCGAGGAGGTTTTTATATTTGGGCAAACCTTTCAAACTTGCCAGAGCCTATAAATGATGGGCTTCGTTTTTTTGAGGAAGGGTTAAAGGAAAAGATTATTACGGTTCCTGGGGTTTTCTTTGACGTGAATCCTTCTAGAAAGCGCTTTGTTCGCAGGTATCAAAACTATTGTCGCGTAAGTTTTGGGCCAGAGATGGAAACTCTGGAATTGGGGATGGATGCTCTTGAGAGGGTCATCAAGAAATTTAAGTGAGGCTTCTGGATCTCAATTTTTAACAATGTACAAGATTACTAAGATAAGTCAAGGTTCTTACATTTCCCCCTGGAAATATCTTTGAGTCTTTCCCTCATAGCTTGATTTCTTGGAGCTTATGGACTCCCAGTCGGAATAACAATATAGAGCAAATAAACTAACGACAATGGCTAAGACTAGCCATTTGATTATTGGTCTCACATTCAAGCCTCTTTTTAGATACTCTGTTGAAACCGAGTAGATATTTTTTTTAAATATCCTGCAAGGAAAAAAGGATAGAGGCTGGAGATACAGCAACTCTATCCTATTGTACATGACCTTGGTGAAATTACCAGGATGCGTTAAACAAAGGGAGGGCTTTGAGATTTTTACGACTAGTTTGGACATTCACGAGGCCTAATTGGATACCTTTCAGCTCATGAGTAACGTTGATTAGACCAATTTGCAGTCCTTTCACTTTTTCTGTGTGGTTGATACCACCAATTTGGTAACCGTTTACAGATGCGGCATAGTTATATAGTCCAGCTTGGTAACCACGTAGGTGATTGTTGGTGATGCTCAATAGTCCTACCTGAAGGCCTTGCACATTGTTGGAAGCATAGGAGCAAAGAGATCCGTATTGGTAGCCGTTAACGTTTTTGCTAATACTTACAAATCCAGCTTGTATGCCAGTTGTTCTTCAGGGCGATTTCATGAAGAAAACTTGATAAAATAAGTTCTTTAGGTCGATAAGTTTCTCCGTCGGGTTACACGGGAGAAACACCAATGACTGGAGAAACTAACGATACACATTTGAACAGCCAAGCCAAAGCTTTTCAGGAATCCATCGATAAACATTTTGGAGGAGTCGAGGATTATCGCCGCACAGGATCCATCCGTCACATTCTCATACATATACTTTTTATCACCATCTGTGCTGTGACCTCAGGATGTAACAACCTCAAAGCAGTAGCT
>JBLFWS010000228.1:0-5109 GCA_047611865.1 Chlamydiales bacterium | reverse complement strand
GTAGCTTAAGCATAGCTTTACTTTTCTCGATTTAGCCTTCGCAATTTTGGCAATTAGACATATTCTAACGGCATGATCCCACAACCCTTTTTGTTACCTAAAAAAGCCTCTTTCTGAACCATGCCCAAAATCACAAAAAAAATGCCCTCAAAATCAGACATTCCCTAATTTAAATGCACGAACTAGTGTTCTTTCAGTAAAGTCCTCCCCTCCTTTCACCGATATTAGAATATAAACTATCTGCGAACCTTGAGATAAAATTGGCATAACTATGTATGAGAGTAATTTAAAAAAGTTCAAAGAGCATTACCCTTCTACCGGGGAAAAAATCGAAAATGATTATATTCAAGACCTTGAATTCTGTGAAACTCGTCTGGGAGAGAGAAACCTAAAATATCATGAAGAAGGAAGAACGACATTTATTCATTCAAGCTACAGCGCCAAAAAAGAAACAAAAAAATGGAGGGCCTCTCTAGATTTATCTGGCATAAAAGTATTGATCGTCTATGGAATAGGTCTAGCTTACTCCTTTCATGAGCTTAAAGAATGGTTGGAAAGCAATTCCGAGAATCACCTCCTTTATTTGGAAGATGACTTACGAGTGTTAAAGTCATTTCTCCATTTGCCATACGCAGAAGAAATATTTAACCATCCTCAAGTCCAAATATTCGAAGTCCATGAAGATAAAGAGATTAGAAAACGAATGTTTAATGAACTAGTTCTTTATTTCAACATGATACCTAGAACATCTACAAGCCTACCGTTTTATAATATGAATAAAGCGGAACTATATTACTTATATCGGCAAGAAATACTCGATTCTTTTAACTTATTAAGGTTGACCCAAGATGAATACCTTTCTTTTGGCTCAAGTTATTTGATGAATTTTTATTCTATCATACTATCCTTAGATAAGTCCTTTATTGGTGATTCGTTACAAAATTGTTTTCGAAATGTTCCAGCCATAATTTGTGGAGCCGGGCCATCGCTGGAAAAGAATGTTTTTTTTCTAAAGACTTTGCAGAACAGGGCTTTAATCCTTGCACCTGGATCCTCCATTATAGCGCTGGAAAAACATGATATTGAGCCTCACTTGGGAGGAAGTGGAGATGCTAGCCCAATACAATATGGTAGGATGGTGAGTCATTCCCATTTTGAGTTACCTATGATCTATAAATCAAGAACTAACCACAAGGCCTTTCGCTCCTTTCACGGGCCTCGCATATACAGCTACGGAAATACCCAATACCCCATACTAGACCAAATTGAAAATCATTTGAGCTTAAAGGGTCATGCTTTGGACAATGGTATGAGCATGCAACAACATATCACCGAATGGGCCTGCTACATGGGGTGTAACCCTATTATATATGTTGGATTAGACTTAGCCCTCACGGATAACAAAACTTACTCTAATGGAATAGACTCTGAAGGAAAGATTAAAGAATTTGCTAGTCAAGAAAATTGCTTACTTCTTGATGCATGCGTAGAAAGGAACGATATATACGGCAAAAAAGTACATACATATTCGAAATGGATATACGAAGCAGAAATGTCTTCATTGTTCCCTAAAAAATATCCGAACCATACCTTCATCAATTCCACTGAAGGCGGACTAGGTATCGATGGCATAAGCAATACGCCCCTACATACTGTTGCTGAGAAATATTTGAACAGAACTTATGATCTCAAATCCCTAATCCATACCAAATTACATTGTCGAGAATCAAAAAAAGTTGCCTTTACTGATATAGTTAATGAAATTTATAAGGTAAAAAACGCCTTTGAAAAAACTCTTGCTGACTGTTCCAAACTTAAAAAAACTATCGAAAAAGTAATCGACAGACTCAAAAACAAGCCCCAAGCTTCTTTTCAAAAAAACCTCACAATCTTTATCGAACTCAAAAAAGAACTCTATAACGACCCAATGTACAAGCTGTTCATAAAACCGATTAATATAATTCGCCACTGTACATTTGAACGTCAAATCAGAGAAGCCGAAGCCGACAAAAGTATTCGATCCGACAATCAGAGATTCACGAATATCTGTAATATTTATCTGAATGAAATCAATTACGACATCTCAGCGTGTAAAGCACACTTGGAGGCAATAGATCAAAGTACAAGGGAGTTTTGCAGGCACGGTTACGGTAGTTTAACAGCCTATTTCAAAAAGCTGATGGAAAAAACATCAAACGCAAAGGTAAAATTGTGAGTGAAGAATTCTATTCCTTTAAAAATTCTGTCTTGGAAATATCTGATCCTGAATTAAACCTTTCTATACGAGAAAATTTTTCACCGGCTATATTACCGGAAAAATTGGAAGATGGTAAAGAACTTGGCGGAGGACATTCTCTCAGCCTCTCCTACATAGACAAAAATAAACAGCAGCTAGACACAGCTGGGATCTTACTTAATGGCTTTTTATCCGGCAATCATCGGTCTTTTCATCTAGATGGAAGCGTAGAAAACGATTGTTATTATTATTACGATAAAGAGAGTAGTTCCTCTTTGTTGCACGGACCTTCCACATGCTATTGTGAAAATGGAAGTGTTCTCTCAAAAGTATGGTTTTTTTATGGAAAGCAAGTTGGGAAAGCACGTAGCTATTACCCGTCTGGTAACTTACATAGCCTTCACCGCTATATTGATGGAGTCTATCATCTTAAGCAAGAATACTATTATGATAACACTAGCCTCAAGACCTCTATGACATTTCATAAAGGAAAACATCATGGTGAGTGCTCTCTATATTATGAAAACGGTAATATGTTTCGGAAAATTTTCTATCACATGGGTAATCGACATGGACTTGAGAAGGAATGGAATGAAAAAGGTCAGAAAATAGCCTCAAGGCTTTATGAAATGAATGAACTAAAAGAAGAACTTCAATGGAATTCTAGAAATATCTTAATAGATGAGCGAATCTTTGTTGAGGGAACTAAACGAGTCAATTTCAAAAAATGGTCTAAGGATGGAGATCTCTTAATCATGGGTGTTCATAATAAAGACAGGGCTACTTTACGCTCATGGTACCTAGATGGAAAATTAGAACTTGAGTTCCATGGCTATTGGAACGGATATAAAGTCTGCATGGATAAACTCGTAACAGGGAACGTATCCCCCGAAAAAGCTGCCAGATATCTGTCTTGGAATTTCATCGAAGAAAAATAAACTATATGAAAAATACAAATTTCATTTTAAAAATTATTTCTATCATTCTCTTAATAAAATCTTAGAAGCTTTTCCAATAAACCATCTCTTAGCTCGTGTACTGGCCTGATCAGTAAGTTTCATAGAAAAAAAGTCCTCTATCGACTATAGTGGTACTTCAAAATGACCATATAGCCCCCTTTTTTTATGGATAAAACACCTCTCACTCTTCCGGACATTTGTAACGGCGAAGACAAAAGCTCTGCCTTAGGAAACCGTATAAAAAAAAATTACCGCCATGTACGGAAATGGGCAAAACGCAGCCTTACGGACTGCTTTCGTCTTTATGACCGGGAGTTACCCCATTACCCCTTGGCTATAGATTTTTATAACGGACGGTTTTGCGTGCATTATTTTTCAAATGACCGTGAAAAGCAAGAGCCTCCTAAGGAATTACTTGAAGAGACCACATCTGTCCTATGCGCTATTTTTGGAGCCGACCCCTCTAGCATATTTTGGCGCAACCGCATAAAGCGAAGAAAAACGGAACAGTATGAAAAAGCCAGCATTTCAAAAGATTTCTTTATTGCTCAGGAATACGGGGTTCAATTCAAAGTAAACCTTATCGACTATCTCGATACTGGCCTCTTTCTTGACCACCGTGAAACTCGCAAGTACATAGCGTCTATCGCCAAAGACAAACGCCTACTAAACCTCTTTGCCTACACATGTTCTTTCAGCATCCATGCTGCTGTTGCCGGAGCCTCTTTTACAAAAAGTGTAGACATGTCAAACACTTACACAGCCTGGGGAAAAGACAACCTTATCCTTAACAAACTGTCACTTAAAAATAATGAGATCGTACGCGCCGACTGTCTGACTTTTTTAGATAAAGAAATTCAATCTGGCAGTAAGTACGATATTATCGTAATAGATCCTCCCACCATATCGCGCTCCAAAAAAATGGATCAAATGTTCGATATACAGATAGATTACATCTCACTAATATCAAAATCTTTACGTCTACTTGAGAAAAAGGGAGTGATTTTTTTTAGTACGAATTCTCGGAAGTTCATATTCGACAAAACCCAGTTTCCAAAATGTCAAGTCATGGATGTAAGCAATAAAACACTCCCCATCGACTTCCACGACCCGAGAATTCACTCCTGCTGGAGAATCACCCAGTAAGGAACCGTTACTAAATAACTTGGTAGATAGGGCATCCACCGGGTTTTAATGGTTCGTAAGAGCATGCCAAAAGCTGTGGCTCCATCTAATAGCTTGTATGAATTCAGGTATGTACCCATGAGTACTTAGATTATCAAAGATCTCCAACACGGCCTCTGACTGCTTACTTTCCCCGACTCCTGTCACACACCAACTTGTGAAATGTTGGCAGTTATTGTGAATCAAATCGTACTTTCCAAAACCTTCTTTTAAAGCCGTAAATGCCCTTTTCATTATCACATCAACGTCATCGCGATTGGGATAATCTTTTGTATAAATCCTTCCTTCATGAGCTCTGTTTACAAATTCTTCCTTTGAAGAACGCCAGATATCCGCTAAAAATTTACTTTCCCGAGTTCCTCCACCAAACTCGATCACAGTTCCGTCTCCGCAATCTATTGCATGATGTTCCAGATTTGTATGCACTCCCAAGACGTCCTTAAAGACACCAGTATAATAGATCACGTCACCACGTTTTCCTATATCCATACTATCCCTCCTAAATTTACGCTGTAATTAGGGTTTGAATAGCCCTTTATAGGGTAAGCCAGACCTTACAGCTTTTAATGATTTTGCTAACATTATCTAAACACATAACCTTCTTATGTTATTTATTTTACATAGACAAGATGTTTCATCGTAAGGAAAATAATCGTCTTGATTTCACCTTTTACAAAGCTAATCCTAAAGGAGAGCTATCAGTCTTCCGATACCCTCGTATGTAAAGTT
>JBLFWS010000227.1:0-5119 GCA_047611865.1 Chlamydiales bacterium | reverse complement strand
AAACAATTATCGGATGAGTTGGGAAAAGATTAATTTTAAAAAGGTTTGAGGTGTATCTATGTGGCTGTTTTGTAGAATTTTGCGAGTTAAAAAAAGTTTTTAGTTTGTTTGAAAAAAGTAAAAAAAAGCGAAAAACCATGTTTTGGGTCGATTCTGAGGGTTACTAGTACTTCTATATATATGTGTGAATGTGCGGGAAAAATAAAAGATACCTCACGAGTACGTGTGGGGTATGAATAAAAGATTTAAAAAATAATAATAAGTATAGCGCTCTGAAGGGCTTTTGAGATGGGTAGGAAGGTTGCTTGCGCAAATAATCATGTAGCAACAAGTATTGTTTTTCAAAAATGGAAAAGCAAAACACTTCACTGACGTGTGATCCAACGGAGTATTGAAAACCCTATTATTAATGTGCATTAGTAGTGCACGGGACAAAGGGGATTTCCTGATTGCTTATCCGAAAGTCTGGGGTTTTACCTTTTGCTATAAAGATAAAAAACACCCATCAGCAAAATTCCAAAACGGCATTGCTTTTCTTCCGGACTTTCAATCCGTTAACACACGCTACCTATAAGAAGTTTTCAGATGTTTACATGATAAGGTGTTTATTGACGATCTACTTTTTCAAAAAAGTATACATACAGCCAATGCATTTTAATGAGCATGGCCTACCCTATACCGAACGTTACAATACTGTTCGGTAAGATGGTGTGTATTCGTTTCTGAATATTTTCTAGCAGAAATGAATCACTAAAGCTTTACCATGTAATACCAGGGAAACAAAATTTGTTCCTGGTTCTGATACTTACTAGCTAGTAATAGTGATCTGATGATTCTTTTTTTAGATTCATTGTGTCTCTCCTGTATATTTTTTATCTGTGGCTCTTCTTAGATATTTTCGGAAAAACCGGCAAAATCTGCAGGGTAAACTTACAAGGTATTTTGCAAAAACTTTATAGGGAGTGAGTTGTGTAAAATAAAAAAAAGGTAAATCTTTAAAAAAGTGAAAATTATCAGTCTTTCGATTCACAATTTGCCAATATATCTCTGTTTCTCATTGAGCTTATTGCTTTTAAGGCCGGTGGATCTCTTATTTCTTTAGTTTCTTAACTTTTTTTAACTCTCAGTAATTTGCTTAAAAATGGCTAAGGCCTTATATCTAAAGAAAATTTCAACCTTAGTGGTTTAAGCATGTTTGAGAAAAATTTTGAGGCTCTTCGTAAAGCTTATCCTCATATAGCAACAAAGGTAGAGGAGGCTGACCCAGAAAAGGTGACGCTATGTCAGACTCGGCTTGGTGAAATAAACGGCAAGTACCTGTTTGATGAGAAGACATGTTTTCTTCACTCAAATTATAATGCAGAGAAAGAGGCTAAAAAGTGGTTTTCTGGCCTGGAAATAGAAGATACCAAAGTACTCATTGTATATGGAATAGGTATGGGTCATACTTACCGCGAAATAAAACCGTGGCTTGAAGAGAATATAGAACGCTATCTGGTATTTCTCGAAGATGATCCTGCTGTCATACGCTGTTTTTTAAAGTCACCTTTTGCTGCTGAAATACTGGAAGATCATCAGGTGATGTTTGGGTGCTACGTCAATGAAGAGGGGAGTCTTGATAGTATATGTAGTGTTGTGGCTGAAAGCTTTGTGCATCTTCATTATAAAATTACCAGCCTTCCTCATTATTACATAAATAAACGAGACTCATTTGATAAGCTTCAGTTACGTCTTCGTCACGTTTACGCAATGATCAATTATGCTGCTGTGGAATTCTTGAATTATGGGGCGGGATATTTCGGGAATTTTTACCACACGCTGCTTTTCTTGGGGAAATCCTATTGGGGGTATAAGCTTTTTAATCGTTTTAAAGGAATTCCGGCAGTAGTCTGTGGAGCTGGCCCTTCTCTAAACAAAAATTTCGATGTATTGAGTGGCTTAGATGAAAGGGCACTCATTTTTGCTGGGGGATCGGGTATTAACGCGTTGACTAATAGGGGGCTACAGCCTCATTTCGGAGGGAGCGTTGACCCGAACAGGCTTCAGTATGAAAGAATGGTAAAGCATTCAGCTTTTGAAATGCCCACTTTTTATAAAAGCCGTGTCCAATATTCCGCTTTTCACACTCTTCATGGACCAAGAATCTATATTCCAGGAAGTCCATCCTATCCGATTACCTCCGTTCTTGAAAAGAAGCTTGGTTTGACTCAAAGCTCTATCCAGGAAGGCTTGAATGTTTTGCACTTCTTAATAGAGTTAGCATCTTGGATGGGATGTAACCCTATAATATTTGCTGGGATAGATCTGGCGTACTCGAACGGAAAGCTTTATGCTGATGGGGTAGTGGGAAAGGCTGAGGTCACAGCAGAGGAGATGACGAAAGCTACAGATCTTAATAACAATTGCTTCTTGCGTAAGGATATTTATGGGAATCCCGTTTACACCCTTTGGAAATGGGTTGCTGAGTCGGAGTATTCGTCTACGTTCAAAAAAAGGTTTCCGGATACTACATTTATAAATGCTACCGAAGGGGGCTTGGGCATGGGAGAAATCCCTAATATGCCACTGGCGGAAGCAGCGGATAAATACCTTTTTCGACAATTCGACCTTAGGCAACGAGTTCATGCGGAACTTCAGGATTGTCGGATAGTTGGAGTTGAGGAGGAAAATACCCTGGATCTATACCTTCCAATAAAAAAAGACTTGCAGGAAGTTATTCAAATATGCACGGAAATGAATGAGTTGTTTGATAAACTGAGAGAGGTAACAGAGAGCGACAATCATTCTATGATGCAGTTTCTATCGTTGAAAATAGAAAATAGGAAAAAAAAGCTTATTAAAAACGAGGCTTATCTGCACATCCTAAGCCCTCTGAATATGATGAGGTCAGTTTTATTCCGCAGGAAGATCGATGAGATCGAATATAACTCGAAAATAGGAAGTGATAAAGAGAGAATTCTGGAAATGTGTGAAGTTAATCAAAATGAAATGAGCACATACATAAGAGGAGCAGAGGTAAACCTGGACAGGATGGAAGGGGCGCTAAAGGAATATTCGAAAAGAGGCTACGGGCCATTAACGAAATTTTTTGCCCAATATAAGCCACAGCAAAAGGAAAGTGTCTAGAAATGAATACAGGGAAATACTTGTTCGAAAATTCGGTAATGGAAATTGTTGATGAAGAACTGAATATTCATCTAAAAGTTCCTTGTACTCCAAAACTTCTTCCGGAAAAAGCAATTGATGGTATGTCGCTGAGTGATGGACATTCTGTTCGGCAGGTTTTTTCTGAAAGTGAAGATCCTAAACTCTTAATAGCTTATATATGTAAAGGCGAGAAGCCTTCAGGCCAATATTGTGAATTTCACGAAAACGGGGCAATTAAAAATAACTGCTATTATTCTCTTGATGAAAGCAAAAGTCCTATTTCTTTCCTTCACGGTCCAAGTATTCATTATTCTCCCGATAGTAACGTTCTTTCTCAATCATGGTATTGTAAAGGGAAATTACAGGGAAAGGTACGGTCCTTCTATCTATCCGGGAAAAACTATTCCATACGGCGATACCGTGATGGGGTTTTGCAAGGAAAACAAGAATATTTCTTTGAGGATGGCGAATTTAAGACAGAGTTATTCTATACGGAAGGGCACCTTCATGGGATATGCTCCTTGTATCATAATAATGGTCGATTATTTCGTAAAATATCCTACAAAGATGGGAAAAAAGATGGCGTTGAGGAAGGGTGGAGCCCTAGTGGCTTAAAAAGTCATTATAAACTATTTGCAAAAGATGTACTACTTGAAGAAAAGATGTGGAATCACCGTAGAGTATTACTTGAAGAAAGACAATATCTGGGGCCTCCTGAAAAATTTAGCTTTCGAAACTGGAGCAAGAGCGGTCTTATAGAGGAAGAAGGGCAATATGTTGGAGGGTGCTTTCATTATAAGCAGTGGAATGAAGATAGAAAAGTGATTAAAGAATACTATGGTCATTGGGACGGGGAGAAAGTCGCCATTGATAAATACACGAAAGGGAGCATAACGCCGGATGATGCTGCAGCTTTGACTGAAGAGGCTGTTCATGATTTGGCTGATCGTCAGAAAAAATATAATGAAAAAGAAGCTGCTGATGACAAAAAAAAAGAGACTACCCAGGACGAAGTGGATAGCCTCAAGAAGGAAGAGGACCGCAACCAGTAGGTTAAATTATTGCAGGAACTGTACAGCTGTCTGTATAATTCCATTCGCTTGGTTCAAGACAGACTGACTCGCCTGCAAGATCACTTGTTGCTTCGTAAAATTACCAGTTTCAAGCGCGATGTCGATGTTTCTAACGAAGTTTTCCGCATTACCAAGCTGTCTGACAAATTGTCGTGTAAAATCGAGGACTCTTGTCATTTCATTGGAGTTGTTTCCTGATTTCGCTTTTAGAATGTTTAGACTACTGAGTCGTGATATAAGGCTAATTATAGCGGAAGATGCACTGGCTAGCTGACTTAGAGCCATAGCTCCAAAAGTTAGACCTGCCAAACTAATGGAAGATAGGGTTACCGAATCGCCAGCTGCGACACCAACCCGCACATCGAGGCTTCTTCCAAACAGAGATATACCATTGTACTTTCTTTGGTATAGCTGTGAGTACTCGTTTTCGAGTGCCTGGAATTCGGCATCAAGTGCAATTCTGTCATTAGTATTTTTTGTTAGGTCTAAGGCTGAAGTCCCTAGTTCGTTCATTCTTTGTAAAATTTGCATGCTTTGTGTAAGGGTTTCATCCTGAGTGGCCAAATATCCAAGAGTGTTTTCCATACCATCAATGAGTTTGTTGGTACCCCTTGATACAGCTTGCCACCTATCGGCAATACCTAGTTCCCCACCTCCATCAGCGGCTGTTGGGATTTTTTCTCCGGTAGATAATCTTCTAGCGGATTGAGCTACGCCCCGTATGCTTCTAGTGTACGGAACATATAGCTGATTGGCTATTTGGTTGTTCTTGATGTACATGGTCTTGGTTCTCCTTCAAATACTGGTTGATTTCCTTCTTTTTCTCTTGAGTCACTTTTCCTCTCTCAAAAAATGTCGGCAGGCTTGGGATTTTGTGAAGTTGTTAAGAATTTAAGAAG
>JBLFWS010000226.1:0-5292 GCA_047611865.1 Chlamydiales bacterium | reverse complement strand
GAGATCCATTTTACAGGGCCTGTCTCTCGCTCCGCTCGGATCCGACCCTGCCTACATAATGCCACGCCTCTGGCGTTTATGAAGATTTAACCTATTCCTCGTGAACGGTTTCCTGGATTCCTTTGGGAAATAATCTCGCTATGCGTTTTTACTTAAAAAAATAATTCACCACCACTTAAAGTTGCACCCTCCTTTCAGCACACGAGTTGTATTAAAAACAAATCCGATATATCCTAGGTCGTGTATTAAAATTACGAAACGCTGCTTTTGGAGCCTTTCGTCCTGCTTTGGGATCGGTCATAACTCACCTACTTGTCTAAGTATGGAGAGTTATGACCAATCCCAAATCAAAACAAAATGCTCTCAAAATCAGACATTCCCTAATTTTAATACACGACCTAGAGCTCCTTTTCATAAGTAGTTTGAAAATAAGGCTTAGTATTCGATGATAATTCAATCAGCGTTGCTCTTTATTCTGACGTTATTCTTTGTTCCTCGAGAGATAGGGGCTGAAGAAATACATGTCGCCGTAGCTTCTAACTTTACTGAAACGATCAAAGTGATCATTCCGAAATTTGAGGCGAAGACGGGGGATAAGGTTATAATATCTTCTGGGTCTACGGGAAAACATTATACAATGATTAAGAATGGAGCACCCTTTGACATCTTTTTGTCGGGTGATGAGCGATGTCCAAAGCTTTTGGAAGAGGAAGGTCTTGCTATCATGGGTAGTCGCTTTACCTATGTTCAAGGAAAGCTTGTTTTATGGAGTTCTTATGAGGGCTATGTAGATGCGAATGGAGGAGTTCTTGAGTTAGGAGACTTTCAACATCTTGCAATGGCCAATCCAAAGCTTGCGCCCTATGGAAAGGCTGCCAAAGAAGTTCTTGAAAATCTTGGCCTATGGGAAAAGATCCCAGTGGAGCGCATAGTGCGTGGAGAAAATATTAGCCAGACATTTCAGTTTGTAAAAAGTGGAAGTGCCGAGCTTGGTTTTATTTCTTTTTCCCAAATTATCCCAGATGGAAATTATTGGGATATTCCTCAAGACTTATACCAACCCATTTTACAGCAGGCTGTTTTATTGAAAGACTCTCAAACAGCACGGGCATTTCTTGATTTTATCAAAAGCGCCGAAACTCGAGAAATTATCAGAGAATATGGTTACGAGGTTTCTTGACCGGGAAGTAAAAGATTATGGGATTTGACGAGACGGATTTTACAGCATTTTGGCTTACTCTTAAGTTAGCAGGGACGTCGACACTAATCTTGCTTCTACTTGGAACACCTTTAGCCTGGTGGCTTGCTCATTCACGTTTTAGGTTTAAAATATTGGTGGAGGCTATTGTTGCTTTGCCTCTTGTGCTTCCTCCTACGGTACTCGGATTCTATTTGCTAATCGCCCTTGGTCCTCATGGACCTATTGGGTCATTATTGGAACTTATGGGAGGACGTCATCTAGCTTTTACCTTTTCAGGTATACTTGTAGGATCCGTTTTATATTCCCTGCCTTTTGTCGTGCAACCTTTACAAAATGCCTTTATAGCCATAGGCAGGCGTCCGCTGGAGGTTGCTGCAACTTTGCGAGCTTCTCCATTTGATCGTTTTCTTAGCGTGGCTCTACCCTTAGCCCGTTCAGGATTTTTTACCGCAGCAGTATTAGGCTTTGCACATACTGTAGGCGAATTTGGGGTGGTTCTAATGATAGGGGGTAACATCCCTGGTGAGACACAGGTACTATCCATAGCTATTTACGATTATGTGGAGGCTATGGAGTTTGGCCAAGCACACCTGCTAGCAGGCAGCTTGTTACTTTTTTCTTTTCTTTTGTTACAGACAGTTTTTCTTTTTAATCGCTCTTTCAGAGGGGTACAAGGATGAGCCTTGAAGGTTCTTTACGCGTGGAGAGAGAATCTTTTATTCTCGATGCCAATTTGTCTATACCTTCAAGAGGGCTTACTGCCATCTTAGGCCCTTCTGGGAGTGGAAAGACAAGCTTATTACGCGCTATTGCGGGTTTAGACCCTGGTGTAGAGGGTTTTCTTAGTATAGATGGAGAGGTATGGCAGGATGCAAATACTTTTATTCCATCTCATAAACGAGCTCTTGCTTACGTATTTCAGGAGGCTAGTCTTTTTCCTCATCTAACGGTTCTAGGTAATCTGGAGTATGGTTTCAGTCGTGTTCCAAAAAAGGATCGAGTGCTTGGTTTTGATAAAGTTGTGGAAATGCTAGGGGTCCAGCCTTTTTTGGGTCGTCAGCCTGATAAACTTTCAGGTGGAGAGAAGCAAAGAGTCGCTATTGCTCGGGCTTTGTTGACCAGTCCTCGTATATTGTTGATGGATGAGCCTTTGTCAGCTTTAGACCAGAAAAGTAAAGAAGAGATACTTCCTTTTCTGGAGAGTTTAGAAAAAGAACTTTCTATTCCTATACTTTATGTCACACATCACCCTGATGAGATAGAGGGGCTTTCGGATTATTTTGTGTTTCTCGAAGAAGGGAGAGTAAAAACTTCAGGACCTGTTGAGAAAGTGTTAGCTGAGAAAGAGAGTACCCCTGAATTGGAATTTTGCGGGATGCCAGGTTGAAACAAATATATCCAAGGGAGTTTCGAGTATAGCGTTAGCGGAGTCTGCCAAAACTTTTACTTCTGGGGGTGTGAGAAGTCGGGTATCTCATATATTGATCACTATGATAGTGGCGATGGTTAAAGGCGATCATTGCAGCTTGATGCGACCTTCTTGATGTTACGAATGATCTTGTGCTTACAGTTCTCCCTTGATAAGAGGGAGCATGAGTGCGCTGTAAGGTATTATTTGCTGCTTGAGGAGGATGGTCAAGATTGGTAGAGGTCCTGCAACAAGTATTTCCCATTAGAATAACCATAACTTAGAAAGTTTGTAAAAAAACATTCGCCATTATATGGAGGAATCAGGTTGCTGGCTAGTCAATTTTTTCTCAGTCTTGTATCTCAGGATGATCAATATTTTTATGCAGCGGCATCTACTGGAAACTCGGAGACCCTAAGCCAAATGATACGGGAAGCGGAAATAACTCCGGTGGTGAAAGGTTTTGCTCTACAGAGAGCCGCTGAGATGGGGCATGTCGAAGTGGTGAAAAGACTCTTGCGCGAGAGGGATATCTCCAAGCAAGACATTGGGGAAGCCAAGCGGAATGCTTTGAGGTTGAAGCGAGTTGAGGTTGTCAAAGCTATTAATCAAGCCCGACCTGGTTTTTTTGGAAGCTTGGGTGAGAGGATTGTTCGTAGCTTTGCTTGTGGCTCTTCGGGCCAAAGGAGAGGAGGCTATGCAAACATCTCTGAGAGAGAAAATTCGAACTTGTTAAGGTGACTTGGTCTACATAAGCGATTCCATATTGATTAAGAGCCTTCATTTTCTTTTATATATTGAATAATATGTATATAATGAAAATTTACTTTTGGAGATCTTTCATGCTCAATCCTACAATCATAAGTTTTCTAGTTTTCATGGGTATTTCGACTTTTATTGGTCTGTTATCAGCTATGAAAAAACGTAATACTACAGAAGATTATCTTCTAGCTAGCCGGGACGTGGGTCCTTGGGCAATGGCTTTATCTTGTGTAGCTTCTAATAATAGTGGCTTTATGTTTGTTGGGCTTATAGGAACAACATATTTAGGTGGTCTTTCTACCATTTGGATAATGATTGGATGGATTTTTGGTGATTATTTTACCTGGTTTTTCGTACATAAAAATTTAAGAGAGCAATCTGAAGCTTTAAATGCGAAAACCATTCCCTCAATGATAGCAACATCAAAGAATGGTAAGAGCCTTCTCGTTTCAGCAATCGCCGGCATAATTCTTGTAGCTTTTCTCGGAACATATTCTGCTGCACAGTTTAAAGCAGGGAGCAAAGCTCTCCACGTTCTTTTTGGCTGGGACTATTCTACAGGGGCAATTTTGGGTGCCACCATCACGGTTCTCTATTGTTTAGCTGGAGGAATTAGAGCCTCCATTTGGACAGATGTATACCAGTCGGTAGTGATGATAGTGTCTATAAGCTTTCTCTGTTTTACGGCTTTTGCTGAAATAGGAGGGGTTTCTGAACTACTCCCTCAGCTTAGAGCAATAGATCCATCGTTGACCAATTTGATACCAGAGAATCTACAGTTCGGATTTGCCTTATACGCTTTAGGGTGGGCAGCGGCGGGTATCGGTGTTGTGGGACAACCTCATATTATGGTGCGTGCGATGGTAATTGAGTCATCTGACATGATTAAGCGAGCTCGACGAATCTATGTTATCTGGTATGTACTGTTCACGGCTGGCGCAATTCTTACAGGACTGCTCTGTCGCATCATTATACCGGAGCTTGCATCTTTCGATCCCGAACTTGCTCTTCCTCGTCTTTCTCAAGTTCTCTTACCCCAGGTATTCGTTGGGTTTATACTTGCAGGTCTATTCTCAGCTTCCATGTCTACGGCTGATTCTCAGATTCTTTCCTGCTCAGCAGCGATTACACATGATATTTTCAGAGTGAGTGATTCGCATTCTTTGAAAGCTAATAAACTAGCAACTCTACTCATTGCTTGTGTAGCGTTATTTATTGCTCTTTCAGGATCACAAAATGTATTCACTCTAGTAGTTTTAGCCTGGTCTGGATTGGCTTCTACCTTAGGGCCACTTGTGATCTTACGTTCTTTACGAGTCTCTGTAGGTAATGTTACATCTATTCTTATGATGTTTAGTGGCTTGTCATGTATTTTGATCTGGAGATTTGTCTTGGGATATTCCGGTGCAATCTATGACGCTTTGCCAGGAATGGCGGCCAGCTTTTTGGTTTTTGGCTTGTCCCGACTTATTCGAAGGTAGGGTGTCCACAGGACTTTATATGCACAAACGATTTCATGAAATCCTCCTCTATGCACAAACAAATTCCGGTTCTTGAACTTGTTTGTGTATAGCTTTTGTTAGTTTGTGATAAGATATTATGGCTCTTGTAATTTAATTAATATTTATTAATAAAGAGGTTTTATGTCTTGAAATGTAAGTGAAAGTAAGGATTCAAGTACAGCTCTTCAAGCGGAATTGAGTGCTAATGAAGTCTCTACTCCTACTGCTCGAGAGTCCTCTTCTTCAACAATTTCTGAAGAGTTTATCCAAACATTTTTAACGATCATTTCCGAACGCCGATTCAATTCTGAAGTGCGACATTTAGGCAGCCTCACTAAGGCGGCTAAAAACCTCTATAGGTGTGGAAAAGTTTAACACTTTTCGAGGTCTGTTGTTAAGCAGTATTTCTACCTCCATTA
>JBLFWS010000225.1:0-5296 GCA_047611865.1 Chlamydiales bacterium | reverse complement strand
GAAGTTTCCGTAGAAAATCCAGTAGTAGAGCAAGCAGAAGTTTCCGGTGATAGCGTAAAGCAAGTCCCGGCGATCCCTTCAGTTGAAGAGTTTAAGAAAACTCTGGAAACTGTTGCTGATCCGGAAGAGAAACTCTCCATGTCTATTGAACTGATGAGGAAAACACTATCTCAAAGTGGTTCCCCTCACTTCAGAAACTTTTGGGAATTCCGTAAAATCTGTCTCCCCCTCTTCAAAAACAATATCAATCCTGCCAAGCGCATAAAACTTTGGGCTGATTACAGCGAACTTTCCAAAGAAGCCAGGCAGCTCAAGGAAATTCTTGATGAACAGTCAGCCTTTGCTGTTGAGCAAATTGACATCGCCATCCAGACTCTTGAAGATAACGTTGAAAACATAAAAGAACGCCTTACAACAGTTTCCGATGTAGCCTTTCCTGCTGAGTCGCAAACTCTTGAACCTAAGTTCACATTCTACAATGACATTCAGCGTGAGTTAAGTCTTTTAAACACTTATGCCGCACGTATCAATGCTCTTCGCAAAGAGCTCATCAAAACAGAGATGCGTATCCGTCATAAGAATAAGTTCTTCCAGCGTCTTTCCGCTACGGGCGATAAAGTTTTCCCTAAGCGCAAGGAACACATCAAAACTATTAGCCAACAATTCATTGATGATGTTGAAGGCTTTGTTACTGACAACTTCACCGACACACAGCAGTTGGGATCTCTCTTTTACTTTAGAGAAGAAATCAAAGCCCTTCAAGGCATTGCTAAAATCCTTACTCTCAACACCCACTCTTTTACTCACACTCGTTCTAAGCTTAGCGAATCCTGGGACAAAGTAAAGCGCCTCGAAAAGGATCGTAAAAAAGAACGTGCTCAAATGCGCGCAGTATACAAAGAAAACATCGCCCTCGTCGATGTGCGTATTGAAACATATACTAAAGAGATAGAAGAGAAAAAACTTTCTAATGCTGATCGCAAGAAGAGCTTGAATGAGATCAGTAACTTTATGAAAGATTTGGATCTAGGACGTGACGAAGTAAGAATCTTAAAAGATAAGATTGCCCAGCTTCGCCAGGTCATTTTTGACCAGGAAAAGTCTGTTGAAAAAGAACGTCTAGACAAAGAGAACGACCGTAAGCGTCTTAAAGTAGAACAATTCGAATCTCTAGAAGAGCGAATTGAAACCTTCCTTAAAGAAGCCATCGAACTTGAAAATGAACTTATCACTGAAACTAAAGCAGCATTGTTGCTAGAAATTGAAGAAGCTCCTTTGCTTCTGAAAGGTGATAAGCAAAATCTCGAGCGTCTCTTCCGCCCTCTTCGCGATATCATTGCTGAGAAAAAAGAAAAAGCTCTCATGGATATGCCTGAAGGTGACAGACAAGCACTAGAAAGTCTTAGAGTAATGTTGAGTCAGCGTCTTGAGCGCCGTCAGGAAATCAAGACTCTACTAGAATCTTACCGTAAAACTAGTGGCACCTCTAGCTTGGACTTTGAAAAAGCTATTGCCTACAAAGAGCTCATTCGTGAAGAAAAAGAGCAACTTGTAAAGGTCAATGAGCGCATCAAAGAACTTCAAGAGAAGATCAAAGAGATTGAATCTCGAGTATAAACCCGAGATTTGCGTTGCCCATTCACCAATGGTTTTATTATCACTATGAATGAGCAACGCCCTCTTTTTATTTTTGACCTCGACCACACTCTTTTTCACTGCAACAGCAGTTTCCACTTCGGTCGTTATTTATTTCATCAAAACCATCTTTCCGTCTCCAAAGTGCTTTACTGCATTGGCTGCTATGCCTGTCATCGTTATGGCGGGATGTCTGTAGGAAAACTGCACGAAAAGACTTTAGCTTGTATTTTCCAAGCTACACCCACACAAATTCTTCGTGAGAGAGTTAACTTTTTTCTTGATTCTCATATAAATGAAATGCTTAATCCCACAATTATGAATCAACTTGAAGAATGCAAGAAAAGAGGCGTCCATACCCTTCTACTTTCCAGCTCTCCCGACTTCCTTGTTGGGCCCATTGCCGAACGTCTAGGCTTCAACCAATGGCGAGCAACGGAATATCTTTCCTGTGAGAAGCAGAATATATCTCATTTGGGACTCGTCATCACTGGAGAAGTTAAAGCTCAGCTTGCCAATGAGTTTCGCAAGAGCTTGGGTATCTCTGTAGAAAAAATCACAGCTTTGACGGATAGTTTTTTGGATATCCCTCTTCTGCGTGTCGTAGGCAAAGCAATAGCTGTTAATCCAGATAAGCTTTTACTCAGAGAAGCTAAAAAAGAAGGGTGGGAGATTCTTTCCTGATTTTGAAACGCGAAGGCAGCGAAGGTCGCGAAGGAAGAGGAGAGAAGAAGAGAAAGAAAGGAGGAATTTAATTAATTCTTTCTCCTCCCTCAAGAAGCCATAAAATTGATCGATGTAATTTTAACGCATCCTATGAAGAACATTATATACTCCCACAGCGTACATTCCAGCACATACCAATACAGCCCCAGCTACAACTCCTACCAAAGCTGCAGTCGTACTGCTCATTCCAGTATCACAAGGACAATTTTCTTGTGCTTGCACTGGAAGCATTTGAGCACTTAAGACCACTCCCGTGACAACATTAGACGGTACAGAGCGGACAAAACTTTCTATTGCTTGGGAGGATACCCTTACAATTTTGCTTGCTGTCCCTTCTTCATTCTCTGCAATACGAACTGGAGCATTAATGCTATTATCGAGATAACTTTGAATTTCAATTTTCATATTCTGTTCACCTTTTTCTATTAACGAAGAAGTATTATATGAGATAGAACTTTTATACTCAACTCTGACAAATATGACAAAAAAAGAAGGAGGAGGATGAGTCCTTACACGAATTTCTTCGTATTTGGAATGATGTCGGATAAGAACGTGCTGTTGACAGCACGTTCTTATCCAAATATTTTTCTAAAAGATCAATTTACCTTCACGAGTTTAGAATGTAAATTTTGAGGTAATTCACTTAAGGTCATGATTTTAATTCCCTCTATTTCATTAGCCCCTACTACGGGTGTCATATCTGAATGAAGATCCTTCAAAGTCCACATGGCTCCTGTAATTGGGTCAACAATAAACCAACCAACTAAGCCGCCTAAGACAAGGTTTCCCGCAATATACCAACCATCAACACCTCTTTGTATCTGTGCTGTATGAGTAGCATAGCCATTTTGTGTAAAAGTGACCGTGTAGTCAGCACCTGAGAAATAACCTGCGCCAGCTTTCAATGTTACTGTTGCTGGGGTTACACCATTAAACACACCGCGGCCTGTCTGATCCTTTATCGAAATTTCGGCCCCATTTGGGTTGCTACTAATGCTGACAGGGTAATCAGACTTACTTACGATAGAAGCACAACTTGTAATTCCAAATAGAAAAATCATAGCGGCTACAATATTCTTCATGTTAGATCTCCTCCAAAATGGGGACTGATTATGGTTTGAATTCAGCCTTCCACACTAAGGAATTATATTTAAAAAAAAAAGGAGCAAAGTTCATTTCCTATTTTTTTTTATTAATATATTCCTCCATGAACACTTGTAAAATTTGTTTTATTTTGTGATGCTGTTTTCGATAGACATCTTCTAATTCCACAAGGAGTTCCTCCCATGAGTGCACGGACAGCAGCTGTCGAGTTAACGAGTAAACACTCCCACTTACAGAATAACGGTCAAAACAAAAATACTTCCGACTCCTTTGGATGCTATGTCTTTACTCCGGAAATTATGGAAAAAATGCTCCCGAGAGAAGCAACTGAAAATATCAAGAACGCGCGACTAGGAAAGGAAAAACTTAAAGCTGAATACGCCGATGCTATTGCTATCGCTATGAGAGAATGGGCTATAGGTTTGGGAGCTTCTCATTACTGTCACCTATTCCAACCCCTTACAGGCACGACCGCTGAAAAACATGAATCATTTGTAGATTGGAAAACCGATGAAATTGGAATAGGCAAATTTTCAGGTCAGGAGCTTCTCCAAGGTGAACCCGATGCTTCTTCCTTTCCTTCTGGCGGTCTACGTACAACCTTTGAAGCCAGAGGTTATACCGGCTGGGATCCGACCTCTCCAGTCTTTATCCGGGAAGCAGGCGATGGTTTTACCTTATGCATTCCCTCTATTTTCTTTTCCTGGACAGGTGACATATTAGACAACAAAGTCCCCCTCTTACGCTCCGATGCTAAAATTAACGATGCTGTATTACGACTTTTAAAGCTTACCGGAGTAGAGTGTACACAGGTACACGCTACCCTGGGCTGGGAGCAGGAATACTTTGTTATCGACAGAGCTATGCGCAACCTACGCCCCGACCTTATCATTTTAGGTCGTACCGTTTTTGGTGCTCCTCCGCCTAAGGGGCAAGAACTTCAAGACTACTACTTTGGCTCCGTAAAAGACCGTGTACTTTCTTACATGAAAGATTTTGAAGAAGCCGCCTTAAAACTCGCTATCCCCGTAAAGACACGGCACAACGAAGTCGCCCCGGCACAACATGAAGTAGCTCCTGTTTTCGAAAAAGCATCCCTTGCCGTCGATCATAACATTATGCTCATGGAACTCATGCGCTGCACCGCAACTAAACATGACCTGACCTGCCTTCTTCACGAAAAACCCTTTGATGGCCTCAATGGTTCTGGCAAGCATAACAACTGGTCTCTAGCCACAGATACCGGGATCAATTTATTAAATCCCTCAGGCATAAACGGCAACTGCACACAGTTTGTTATTTTGCTCACCGCTATTCTTTCTGCAGTCCACAGACATGCAGATCTTCTCAGAGCTTCCATTGGCTCCGCTGGCAACGACTACCGCCTTGGAGGTCATGAAGCTCCTCCCGCTGTCATTTCAGCCTACCTTGGAGATGCTCTAGAGCAAGCTCTCGACAATATTGTTGATAAGGGCCAAATAGGCTCCGATAAAGCCAAGGGAACCTATGACTTTGGACTCTCAGCTTTCCCTAACCTTTCCAGGGATAATACTGACCGCAACCGCACCTCTCCTTTTGCATTTACAGGGAATAAATTCGAGTTCCGTGCTGTAGGGTCTTCTGTCAGCTGCTCTCTACCAATCACCGTTATAAATGTTATCGTGGCCGAGAGTCTTAACGAAATATTGGATGAAATTCTTTCTTCTCTTGAGAACAAAGAATCTCCCAGCATGAAAGAATTTATAAAATCCGCAATACCTGTCATGCAAAAGCATCTGAAGAAGTCTCGTAATATTCGTTTTTCCGGAGACAATTACAGTGAGGAATGGAC
>JBLFWS010000224.1:0-5326 GCA_047611865.1 Chlamydiales bacterium | reverse complement strand
AATTCCTCCCATTCCCAAGGGGTTAAAGGGTGAAGTCTCTCTAATTCCACCAGAAGACGCTTATTACTGGGGGTGATAAGGCGAGTGCAGCCTTTTAGATATTTTTTCACTTCAATGAGTGGGTAGACTTCAGGGTCAGTGAGGTAATGGACAGCGGAAGATGTTTTTTCTCCACAAAGGAGATAGGCACCGCCCATTTTAGCATCAATAATACTGGCAAAAAGTCCTTCAGTCTTAGGAACAAATGCTTTTAAGCTACATATTCCCACCAAAGGAAGTTTACTGGCAAAAGATAAGCCTTTGGCAACAGCTGCTCCTACACGAATTCCAGTGTATGATCCAGGGCCTATGCCAACAGCTATGCCGTCAAATTCCTTAAGCTCAAGGCCACAATGATTTAAACCTTCATCGACAGTAGGAATAATATATTGAGAATGGTTGTGGCCAAAGGGGAGCTGGCGCTCAAAAATAATTTCGTTGTCCCGGCTTATTGCTACAAGGCCGCGTTCTGTACTGCTGTCAAGAATTAATAGTAGCATTCTTATGGAATCCTAATGAGGGAGTTTCTTAATTTGTCTAAATCATCTAAGCGTAGTAGCAAAATATTATTAACCTATAATCCTTAAAGGTCAAGAGATTAAAATTAAGAGCATCATGAAGAACATAAAAAAGGAGATTATCATTTAAATGTGTGAAATTTAAATACTTATCTTATCCTGTCGTTTTTTATGATTTATCTTTCATATGCAGAACTTGTATGTCTCCTATAAAGTTCTTTCTCTTTTTGATAATCAACTACATATAATTATAAAATGCCCTCCTAAATGCTTAGAGAACTGTTATAACTTTGATTTTACCCGTAGGTAAAGTTGAATGATTAGTTGGGCAGTGCTATAATGAACTCTAAGTGTGGAATCCGTACATATTAAATGGAGAGAGCTGTTGCCAATAGATGCTAAGGAAAATTTTGGGAGCTCTGAAAAAGATGCCCTTTTGGATAGCGCAGTTGAGAAAATGCGCAATGAGGAGAAGAAAATGGTAGCAGATCCTAAGCAGGTCTATATTATCCCCCTAAACCGCAGGCCTTTTTTTCCTGGGATGGCTGCCCCCATAGTGATCGAGCCGGGTCCTTTCTACGAAGTTCTCAAAATGGTAGCTAAATCAAAAGAAAAATATATTGGTCTCTTCCTGACAAAAGATGAGGATGACGACGTTTACGATGTCGGGTTCGATGAACTATACAAAGTGGGCACCTTAGCCCGGGTCCTCAGAATTATTCCAACGGAAAATGAAGGGGCCCAAGTTGTTTTAAGCATGGAAAAGCGCATCACATTGAGCAAACCCTTGAAACGGGGCAAATTCCTCAGAGCTCATGTTAGTGTTCATAAGGAAAACCCTATTCCTGCAGAAATGCTGAAAGCCTATTCCATAAGCATTATTTCGACCATCAAAGAACTGCTGAAGCTCAACCCGCTGTTTAAAGAAGAGTTGCAGGTGTTTCTCGGTCACTCCGATTTCACTCAGCCAGGAAAGCTGGCGGATTTCGCTGTAGCTCTCACCACAGCATCACGAGAAGATCTGCAAGATGTTCTCCAAACCTTTGATCTGCAAAAAAGGGTAGAGAAAACTCTTATTCTTCTAAAAAAAGAACTCGACCTCAACAAAATTCAAGTGGGTATCACCGACCAAATAGAGGCGAACATCTCCAAAAGTCAGAGAGAATTTTTCTTGCGAGAGCAGCTAAAAACTATCCGACGAGAGTTAGGCGTTGAAAAAGACGAAAGAAGCTATGACCTCGAAAAATTCGATCAAAGAATCGAGGAGCGACAAGTACCTGATGATGTAATGGAAGTTATTAACGAAGAAAGAGAAAAGTTGATGGGCCTTGAAGCCCAGTCTTCCGAATATTCAGTTAGTCGTGGATATCTTGATTGGCTTACTGTTATTCCTTGGGGGCTAACAAGCGATGATAGCCATGACTTGGCTCTGGCAGAAAAAATCCTGGAAAAAGAACATCACGGGCTGGAAGATATTAAACAGCGTATACTGGAATTCATCGGTGTGGGAAAACTAGCCGGTGGCATCAAAGGGAGTATCATCTGTCTCGTTGGCCCCCCAGGAGTGGGAAAAACGAGTATCGGAAGAAGTATCGCTCACGCTCTTAACCGAAAGTTTTATCGCTTCTCCGTAGGAGGCATGAGAGATGAGGCTGAAATTAAAGGGCATCGCCGAACCTATATCGGGTCCATGCCCGGAAAACTCATTCAGGCTTTGAAGACAACTAAGACAATGAATCCGGTTATTATGCTGGATGAAGTGGATAAAATAGGCTCTAGCTATCAAGGAGATCCAGCTTCGGCATTGCTCGAAGTTCTCGACCCGGAACAGAATAAAGATTTCCAGGATCACTATCTCGACGTGCGATGTGATCTTTCAGAAGTTCTCTTTATCGTAACAGCAAACATAGAAGAAACAATCCCTGAGCCTCTTATAGATAGAATGGATGTCCTAAGGCTTTCCGGGTATATTCTGAAAGAAAAAGTACAGATCGCCAAAAAATTCCTTATTCCACGGAATAGAAAGGCTATGGGATTGAAGGCGAGTCATATAAAATTTACTGATAAAGGATTGGCTGCAATTATAAATGGCTACGCACGAGAATCTGGAGTAAGAAACTTTGAAAACTACCTCAAAAAGATTATGCGGAAAGTGGCGGTCAAAATTGTAAGAGGTGAAGAAGCTTTAGCGCGTTCAAGAAAAAGCAAAGAGAAAAAAGATGAAGAACGCAAAGCTCTTTATAAGAATAGTATTACCGTAGAAAGCCTTTCTAAATATGTTGGGAAACCCGTATTTACTAGCGATCGATTTTATGACCGAACTCCTGTAGGAGTTTGTATGGGTCTCGCATGGACGTCAATGGGAGGTGCTACGCTATACATCGAAGTAGTAAAGGTTTCTGGAGAAAAAACGGAAATGAAGTTGACGGGACAGGCAGGCGACGTCATGAAAGAGTCTGCTCAAATTGCCTGGACCTATCTTCACAGTGTGTTACATAAGTATGCACCAGAACACACCTTTTTCGAAAAGTCGCAAGTTCATATGCACATACCTGAAGGAGCTACACCAAAAGATGGCCCCTCTGCTGGTATCACTATGGTTACAGCATTAATCTCCCTGCTAACAGATACTTCCATTCTTGAAGATCTGGGAATGACTGGAGAACTGACGCTGACAGGAAGAGTCCTCCCTATCGGAGGTCTAAAAGAAAAACTTATCGCAGCCAGAAGGTCAGGGCTTCACACACTCATTTTCCCAAAAGACAACCTAAGGGATTATGAAGAAATGCCAGATCACCTCAAAGACGGGCTGACGGTATATTTCGTAGAACACTACGACGAAATCTTTCAAATCGCATTCCCTACAAAGAAGTTACATCATGGAATCCTGGAAAACGATTAGCCAAAAGAAAATAATCCTACCGGAAAACCTTGAAGCGCGAATTAAAGCGATTAAAGACAATGGTTATACGATAGCCACAATAAATGGTTCCTTCGACCTTATGCACGCAGGACACCTATACATCATCTATGAAGCTTCAAAGGTTGCAGATATCCTTCTTGTCGCCATGAATACCGATGATTCTATCAGACGCTATAAAAGAAAGTCTGGAAGACCTATCGTCCCACTAGAGAGTCGCATGCAAATGATGACAGCTATTGGATTCGTGGATTACGTTACATATTTTGATGAAGATGACCCGTGTGACCTTCTGGAGAAAATAAAACCAGATGTTCATGTGAACGGTGAAGAGTACGGCAGTGACTGTCTCGAAGCTCCTTTAGTCAGGAGAAATGGGGGGAGAATACATATCGTTCCCAGAATAGAAGGACTGTCCACTAGTGAGATTATAGGAAAAATTCAAACCGTATGCGTCTAATAGCGAAGCTTGATACTGAAGAAGAAGGGAAAAGGTTTTCAAACTTTCTGTTTTCAGAAAGAATTAGAAACCAATGTGAGACAGTAAAAGGTGATGTTGGTTCTCACTGCCTAATTTGGGTTTTTGAAGAAGACGATGTAGCCATCTCTAAGCAATGGGTTGAAGAATTCTTACATAACCCGCAGGATGCCTGGTTTCAGCAAAGTATACCTAGCCCCACCGCTACGGCGATACATGAAGCTAAAGAACGACAGGAGGTCAAAGTGAGGGATTTTCTAGCCAAAGGAGCTGCTCTGGGCTATTTAACAAAAACGGTTATGGCTATTTGCATAGCGATTTTTCTTATGGATGAATTTCACATGGAGGTTTTTGACGGATCCTTTAAGCAGTTAATGATGTTTGATCTACCCGTAAATCCGGGACATCGATGGATGGGTCTCTACGATGAGATTCTGTCTAGATATCATCAAAATGTAATGAGCTTGTCTGTTGAAGTACCGATGTTTGAAAGGATTTATCAGGGAGAGCTCTGGCGCCTTTTTACCCCCGCACTTTTGCATGGTAGTCTTATGCATATCGGGATGAATCTTCTGGCGTTTTTTGCAATGGGTCGGCAGATGGAGCCTCGCATTGGAATCCTTAAGTTTGCTCTTTTTATTTTTCTGACTGGGGTTATTCCAAATGTATGTCAATATTTGATGGGTGGATATACCTTTGTAGGGATATCAGGAGTCGATTGTGGGATGGTGATGTTTGTCTGGACCAGGAGGAATCTTGTTCCGTGGGAGGGCTATCAGATGGAGCCCCAAAACATGAAATTCATGATGTTATTTGTTGTCGGACTGGCTGTTGCACAGGCCTGCGCCTTTTCATTAGCAATGGCGGGAAATGGACACTTTTCTGTAGGTATCGCCAATACTGCTCATATCATGGGCGGAGTAGTCGGATGGGGCCTCGCAAAAATGGATTTCTTCGCCTGGAAACGCTAAGAGAAGTATGGGGCTTCTCGTCATGGGAGTTAAGTAAAATCTCTATCTTATTCCCTTATGATCTTCTTTTCTACGTGAGTATTCTCCGATGAAATAAAGACTGAAGGTCTTAAATACTGCCAGGGCAGGCAACGCCCCATACGCATTAAGCTGAGGTTGTAAGTAGCTGTAAGAGAAAGGATAAGATAAAACAATCCTTACCCACGAAGTGGGTTGCAGAAGGTAGCCCAGTGCAAGAGCGCTTACAGTTCTACACATCTTTTTCTTCAATAGGAAGCTGCCTACGATTTTTTTGGGGTGGTGGGGCTTCATCATCACGAGTATAGCTTAAAGAATGTATCGTTCCTAAAGGGGTTCCTTGTTCTGAAATGGCAAGTTGCGGATGTATACGCAGTCCTTT
>JBLFWS010000223.1:0-5352 GCA_047611865.1 Chlamydiales bacterium | reverse complement strand
CCAAATTTCAATTATCATAATCGTCTAAAGGACTACCGCATTTTTAAAAAAGTAATCAGCAAGAGTGTATTTGTAACTATACATCATACGATTGCGAGTGATTATTATAAAATAGTAGTGTGAATTCAGTTTACATATTTTAACGTAGACAGTATCTTTTTACTTATTTTTTTATGATTTTTCAGAGGTAGTAAGGTAATGAGGACAGATTGTTACGAATATCAGTCGGGTGGATTGGATGGCTTAGATGGTTTGGATGTCACGGAGCAGGTAAATCGTTTTCGTAACTATTTGAAAGTCGGCTGGCCTTCAGTTTATAGCTTAATGGATTGTCATGATTGGGAAAATGATGGGGATCTAATAGATGATTGGATTCAGGTTAGCTGGGAGCTTTTAGTAGAAAGAGAACTGTTGCCTGAAGGTCAGTGTTTAACCCCCCTAGCTCCAGCATCTTGTTACGGTGACCGAGTTACAAAAAAAAATATGAAACCAACCTTTATGATAGCGACGGAATTTTCAGAAGAAACACTTGACCTTCGTAGAAAGAAAAAAATTCCAGTAGATGTCCCATTGAGAGTTTTTGGTTTTCTTTCACAGGGCAGTCAGGAGGGGTATTTTCAATTGTGTCCAAATTTTGATGTGGTGGAATTAGTTAAAGATAAAGGCAAAAGAATGAAGATGGAAGATATATTTTATGTCCCTGTTAGTAATTTGAAATTTTCTTTGAGAAAATGGTCGCTATCGGAATTGAAAAACTAGGTATAAATAATATGAGTACGATGATTCCTCCAGTTTCTTCTTTTGAAAAGAAAGAAGGTTTTCCTTTGGATTTCCACTTTGATAATGGAGCCCTATGCTCCCAAGAGTTATTGCATAAGGCTTATGACCTTTCCCGTAGAATTTTTTCCTTGTCCTTTCCTTTCAAGGACAAGGCAGGGAGGCAAATACAGCTGTGGTCTGTACCGAAAAGAGGTTTAATTGGAACAGTTGTTGATTGTCACAACAAAATGTCTATTGTAAATCCATCTAAAATTCACAATGGCTTGAATCCTTCGGAAATTGGCGAACCATTATATCAAAAACTTCTTACATCCGCAAATCATAAATGGGACCTAGTTTTTTTGCCAAACACAGGAGATATTCACGTTTGGCCTCATTTAGTTGCAGCAGGGAAGGGAAATCCATCTCCTATTTGGGTTGAAACGAGCCCTCTCATTGGAAGTAATGCCCGGGAAATAGCCAGAATGCTTTTGAATAAGGGGTATGCCGGCAAACCCAGTGAGAGGCATGCTCTAATGGGAATAGGGAGTTATGTTCGCAGAGATTCAGGTCGGACCTTTCGCTTTGACCGTTATGGTCATGGCGCATTTCCAGATGAGCCGAGTCATATGGATGTTTTTTTAAAAGGTCCAGATGGGAAAACAATAAAAAGAAGATTTGCCTTTGATAATATGCCTGGTGGTGATGGACCTGTTATCAAAAAGAAAACTCGAACGAATGGAAATTACCGGGACGGGCATAAGAGATTTATCAGACCTCAACAAGTTCCCCAAAATCACAACAAAATCCCTTAAATTGTAGCCTGTTTAGATTTCCCCTCAAGAGAGAATAATGTCAAAAGATCTAAGTAAGCTCACAGCTTCGGGTAAAGAAAACTTTGTTTTTTTGATTTTGTTGCTTTGGGGGTCAATATTGTAAGTAGAAGCAGTCGTAAAATCAGCCTTTGAAAGATCACAATTATGGAAGATCGTTCCTGCGAGCTCAGTCTCTCTAAAGCGGGCCTCTACCAGATTCGTGTTAGTGAAATGGCATTCTTTGAGTGAGGAGCCTTCAAAGAGTGCTCGTTTCATGAGGAGGTCCGAAAAGTTGCAATACTGTAAGAGGCTTCTAATGAATTTGCAGCTAAAAAAAATGGAGTCACACCTGAAGAAATCAATGCCGACGATTTTGCAATCATGAAATTGAACGTCTTGTAAGCGACAGCCTTCAAGCTTTGCCAGGCTAATATTACAGTGAGAGAATGTACAGTTGCTAAACTGGCTATTTTGCCATAGAGCTTCTGTGAAATTGCAGCGGTTAAAGTTGCAATCAAGAAAGGTCTTTTTCGAAAGATCTTGTCTCGAAAAATCCAGGGAATCGAAGCTTTCTTCGCTTGTTTCGGAAGAGCTAATCGTTAGATGGTTCATGTGGGAGTCTCCAGGTTTCAGATTTAGGATGGATTATAAGCTTTGAATCAGATTTTACCAAGGACAGATCACTTCCTAGGTCGTACTGCAATTTCAACTTGTAATACATAAAAAGTAAAATTTTTCTGAACGCCAGAGGCGTGGCATTATGTAGGCCGGGTCGAATCCGAGCGTAGCGAGAGACAGGCCCGGTATTTCAGGTCTGTGTAAATTATGTTGAGCTGCGGCAGCCGCGACACAAGGGGAAGTGCCGCATCTATGTGTAGAGCTAAGGCCATGGTGCTTATGGACCTTAATGGTTCACAGCGGTGCAGTTTTACAGTAAAGTTTCTCCCTCACTTTTGCTTCTCCAATACAGCAGGAGTCCGATGCTCTAACTTTCAGAGACTATACACAAACAAGTTCAAAAATTAAATTTTTAAGGTGATGATTATATGTAGCTCCAGTTATAAGCATCCCAATTTTATTTAGCGTGAAAATGGGGTGAGGTAATGGTTTCGAGAGTTAATTCAGGGGGGCCTAGAGATGTTTTTCTGCGTACCTTACCGAACGAAAGATACCTTGGAGCGCTTCATGTCAAAGTGCAGGGTCATGATCGCAGCTTCAAAGTGTATTCAGAAGCAAGCTATAGACTGAGTAATAGCCAGCAAGAACGATTGAAGAGAATTATAGAGGGACTTGATAACGAAAGTCCTTTTAGAAAAGAGGTGGATCTCGATGGCAAGCGATTCATAGTGATGGAAATCCCCTCTCTATCGGAGGAAGTCCCTGTTAATGAAGTAGTAAAAAAACTGTCTTCTCTCTTTTTCAAGATCTTTGGAGATACGAAACAATCACCTACGTTAGGATTATCAGACGATCTGAAAAAGATCCACACAGAGATCACTCATCAAAGATCTTCATTTAATACAGCCACTATCGGTGTCCTGAAAGAGCGTATAATGAGCTCCATCGAGAAATACCAGTATCGACCTATTCCTTATGATTCAGAGGCTATTAGAACCTGTATGAAAGAGCAGTAAAAGCTATTAATCCAGCTGAAAGAATTTGAAAAGTTATTCTCTGAAAATCATGCTGTAAGAGAAGTTCTAGTAATTATCTATAGCGACCTTTTTGAAGGAACGCCTCCAAGGATTATCAATCCCCTTAAAGAAGTTATGCGTGATGCTCGGGACCAGATTGAAGGGCATTACCTGGGAGACTTTGATGAAGAGGAGGTCTTTAAGAGTATTACAGTTGAGCTATACCGAAAGGTAAAAAGTCAGGGATTAGCCAAGGCTGTAGTTAAAAATGCTTTAGTGAAAAAAAATTAAAGAACACATGCGCGACAGACTCGCTGGTGCAGCAGCCATTGATTCTCTCCATGAGAGCTATTTGGGATTTTGTACCTGGGCATAGGAGTGCTTTGGAAGAGACTTTAAAGAGGGGGCTTCGGAGCGTTTATTGCTAATAGATGAGCGTATGCCAGTTAATACCTCCAGGATGGACTCTATTCCTCAAGAAAACCCTAAATGGGTGGAGCAAGTGCTAAAGGATCTCTTGGGGCGTCATGAAAAGGCCTTGAAGACGGTAGAGGATAATGAAAAGAAAGCAGAAGAGGATCTTCGGGCGGAAGAGAAGAGAGAGCAGGAGGGAAAAGCTGAAAGAGTAAAAGCAGAAAAAGCCCGGCGGGAAAATCGGGAAAAGGGCTGGAAGGCTGAGACTGACGACGAGAGAAAAAACCGGTGTGAGAGAGAGCAGAAAGAGGCTCAGGAAAGGGCTGAACGGGCCTATCAGAGAAGGCAGTCAAACGGTAGACCAAATGCTAATAAACAGTATAGGGCTCCCAATCAAGGGGAACAACAGTGGGAGCGTGACTGGAGAAGTCGTTTTGACCAAAATAGGAAAGAACAGGAAGATAATCAGCGAAAAAATGAGCGAAATCGGCAGCACAACAATTATTACCAAAACAATAATCATAAAAGGGCGACCTCCGTTCCACCGCAGCCGAGAGCTGCAAAGAGATCTTTTTATTGACCTTCCTCCACAGCTTAAGGGGGATAACAAAGACTTCTTTGACTTTGCGAATGATGTAAAACAAATGCTGGACGACTCTAAGAGTTCGGGGAGGATACCTGAAGCACGAAAGAAAATTCGCGAACGCTACCAAAAGTGGTGTGGGAATATGATCGAAACGAGACAGCTCCCTAGAAAACAAGTGAAATAGTTATCAGACGCAAGTGTGCGGAAAATTTAATTCCAAGTTCGTTATGATTCCACACGAAAACTATTCAATACCTCTTCTAGGCCCAGGGAATCATGTAGTCGATATAAATCCTCCCAACTATTTCCTGGGGGAGGCCCCTCCTGCTTATTCCCTAATAGATAGAGTCGATACTTAGGAGCGTAGGTCTGCAAGCTCTTGCAATACTTATGAGGGAGTAGTCCTATGCGCAACCATAGGCATAGAGACAATCATTTATTTGAACAGTAGAATGAGTGTTAAATAAACGAGATCTATGATCTTATACACAATTAAATAGTAGGAGGGGTGATGGGATTTTTCGATAGACACTTGAGCCCATCGTTTTGAGAGTTGCTGATGTAGTAAGTCAAGAACTTATAGTTAACACTCCTGATGGGAAAGGTCGTAGTCCTTTAATCAATGCAGTTTCTGTAGGAGCTCTTATAGCAATCTCGTGTTAAATTTCTAATGTTTTGAATCGTCTGCATGAATCGGGCTCTCCCAACATAGATGGCTTAAATTTCTCATATTTAAGAAGAGCTGTAATTGATATTGCTTAAGAAGAAAAACGCTCATTTATTATAGGGCTTCTCAAGCATTATAGGTTTGGCGAAGACACGGAAGCTTCAGGATAACGAACTTGAATTCTGCCAAAACCATGACTTTCCGGTGAAAACGATGATTTAATACCTAAATATGAGTATTTCAATTACAAGTGTCATCACAATAACATGTAAAATTATAGATATCACTATTTTCACAGAGTTGTCAGACATTCCTGTAATAAAATTATTTGATCTAATTTTAGAGGTTTTCCAAAATCTCAATTTTTGGGTATATAACAACTCTATTTCGGAATGGTGTATTCCGTTTAAACAATCTTACAATCTGGGCATCAAGAAGTTAGGGCTACCACATTTGAGCCGTTTTCTATGAAGTATC
>JBLFWS010000222.1:0-5412 GCA_047611865.1 Chlamydiales bacterium | reverse complement strand
ATTCTCTCACCTTAGTTTTTAAATTTGCCCAGCATTTTTCTATTGGATTGAGATCGGGAGAATAAGGAGGTAGAAAGGCCCTTTTAACCGCGAAGTGCGACAAATAGCAAGTGAGAACAAGCCTAAGATGACAGCAATAATGACTTCCACAATTGAGGAAAAGTTATCTTTGCAGTGGAGTCCAGTACGGATGTTATTATGGCTTAAGAAGTTAGTCTTTGTCTCTGTTAGCCATGAAACCATCTATCAATACATTTGGAAGGATAAGCTCAACAAGGGACTTTTGTATAAGAACCTTCGTCATAGCGGTAAGAAATATAATAAACGAAGTAAGGGTATGACGGGAAGAGGCTGTATTCCTAATCGCATAGATATTGATGAACGTCCGTTAGTTGTAGAGGAAAAAGTTCGCCTTGGGGATTGGGAACTTGATCTGATCATTGGAGCAGAGCAAAGTGGGGCAATAGTCTCAATGGTAGATAGGGCCTCAAAATTAACAAAACTTATCAAGGTTTCTAGAAAGTCAGCTCAAGAAGTAAAAGAAGCACTGATCGAACGACTTGAGCCAGTGAAAGAATTTGTTCTCGCCCTTACCTCAGATAATGGGAAAGAATTTGCTAAGCATCAAGAAATCAGTGAACTACTAAAAGCAGAGTTCTATTTTGCTAAACCATACCACTCTTGGGAAAGAGGGCTCAACGAGCATACCAATGGTCTTGTACGACAGTATTTCCCAAAATCTAAGCGGTTTGATGAGATTTCAGAAGAAGAGGTCGAGAAGGTTGAGTTATTGCTTAACAATCGACCAAGAAAAGTGCTAGACTTTGCAACACCGATAGAGGTTTTTAGCTACCTTCGTGAGGCAGCCTAAGTGTCGCACTTCAGAATTGAAAAGGCGAAATAAAAGCCTACACCCAGCATCTTCTACAAGTTGTTTGCTTATTTCAGACCTATGAAAACTTGCATTGTCAAGAATTAGAACCTGTCAGGGCTTGAGTTCTGGAATAAGAACCCGCAAAATCCGCGGAAGAGGCGGCGGAAGAGGCGGCGGAAGAGGCTGCTAATATAGCCGCGAAGGCTGCAGAAGAAGCTGTGGAAGTAGCTCCTGAGATAGAGGTCTTGCAGGAGACTCAGAATGTAGTAGACAGGAGCATAGGTCATTTTACAGCTAACTTCACGGTCTATCCAGAACTCAGCTTTTGGGTGCCGGCAAATCAGGTCTACGAGTATATAACAGATGTTATGGTTGGAGATGATCCATTTAAATCTATTGATTCTACAAGAGGTTTTAGATCAGGCGACTTCTGGGTAGAAGGGACTTTAACAGCAGATGGTGGCAGTGGGAATTTGCAAAATAGATTGGGAGTTACTGATAGGTACTCGTACTACACGGGCCTTACAGCGCAAACTATCCAGACTGCGGGTTCTACACTCGTTAGCAAAATAGGAACGTCTGTTATAGGAGTTGATTACCAGAGCGAGAGATATCGTTATTTAGCGTTCTTTCCTACATCAGGATTGCTTCTTTTGACGGGTGATGAGAAAAGCCTCAGTTCGTCAGGATATACTACAGATCTTACTCTTTTCAACTTGTTTGGAGGGAATGCAAGTAGTGCGTCTAAGGGGCTTTTCTATGCCGATAAAGACAGTTCAGAGAGCAGGAGTGGTAATTTTGCTGGTACGGGAGCAAAGACCGTGTTCTCAGCTTATGAGCGTGTTTACAGTGATTCCAACTACGCAAAGGGAGTAGAGATTGCCTCTCGTACAGCAACGTCCAATACGGACAATGAGTTCACGGATATCGATCTGGATGGTAAGACGATAGGCGTATACTTTGCTAATGGTGCTGCCATTTTACTTACTGAAAGTGAGACGGACAATTCTATCGAAGTGGAAGGGGATAGTTCTTTTGACGGGAAAATAGGGAATGAAAATTATCTTGGTCCCGTAACTGTTAAGGAAGCTAATGTTAAGATGTTTATTAGCAAGGATGCTTTTTTCGTTAATCTTGATGGCAATGGAAGTAATAAGAACTTCTTAGGATTAAAGAGTCTGGACAATGAGAACAGTTATCTTGCGGGTGTTCCAGGTCTAAACAACTTTGAGCATATTGGTTGGGGGATTTGGTCTATGACTGAGAAGAATAGTTCTACCCAGAGTTTATTTGGTTATGCAAGCTTTGGTAATAAGGCAAGTCATACTCCTGATATAGATGTTCAGGGGCTAAGGAATAATTCGAGTGTCTTTACTTATAGAGGGGCTGCTATGGGATCGGTCTTTAACTCTGGTCAGACACCTACCATACAGTTTGGCTCTACTACGATGACAGTGAACTTCGGCACAGGAGGTATTACAGGAGAAGTCGGATTCAGTAATGATTCGGTTCAGCTCTTCCGTGGGGGAGGAGATATTGGGGCGGCTTTTAATGGATCGGCAACACTAAATGGTGGCGGTAGCGGCTACTTCAATGGTCAGTTCTTTGGGGGAGGCGCTACAGAGGCGGCTGGAACCTTCGGGGCCACTGCTGGAAATCGTATTGTTATCGGAGCATATGGTGTGAAGAAGTAGAGCGCTTTACCACAATCAAAGCAGAAAAAAAGCGGCGCCACCTAAATTAGGTGGCGCCGCTTTTATGTATCTGGGGATTTTTTCAGTTTATAGATGATTTTCGAAATAGGCCCATTTGAAGTCTACATCACCGAGACCGGAGAGGTAAGCTCCTTTGAGCTTAGGGTCTTTTACGTAGTTATCCATCATGAAGTAGATGGGGGCTACGGGCATCTCATTCATTATAAGAGTCTCAGCCTGGTGGAGGACGGTTTTACGATCATCTGGATCAGAGATGCCTGATGACTCCTCTAATAGACGGGCATATTCGGGATTTTCCCACTGTGTATCGTTATTGCCTCCAGCTATAGGATCATTTTTGTAGCGGAAAACCTCCAGAAAATTGATGGGGTCTCTGAAGTCTGCAACCCATCCTAAACGGGCGATTTGATAGTCGTGCTTGCGGAGTTTGCTGATATGGACCTTCCATTCGGAAGCCTCAAGGATCACGCGCACCCCGAAAGTTTTAAACCATTGTTGCTGTACAGCTTGAGCGAGTCTATGGTGAGCTTCGTTGCTGTTGTAGCTTAGGGAAATACTTGGGAGGTCATCTTTTGTGATGCCAATTTCCACTAAAGCTTCTTCGAAAAGCTGCCTGGCTTGCTCTACATCTCCATCCGGAAAGAAAGGAGACTCTTGCAGTGTAAGAGGAGTAGGAACGAGTCCTGTGGCTACTTTATGGTTGTCAGGCATCAGTTGTTCGATGATCACCTTACGGTTGATGGCAATGGTAAAGGCTTTGCGCATCTTGATGTTGTTGAAAGGGAACCTACCGGTGTTAAACTTGTACCACTCGATACCTGCGACAGCTTGACTGTTCAACTTGCCATCACGTCGTAGAGAAGGTATGGCATCCGCAGGAAGCCGTGAGATAGGGCGGCCTGCCCAGTGGAGTTCCTCATTTTCGAACATACTCAGTTCAGTGGAGGTGTCAGAAATCATGACCATGGATATTTTATCCAAACGCACATTTTTGGCATCCCAGTAGTTTGGGTTTTTGACAACTTCTAACTTGTTATGGTGCTGCCAGCTGCTGAGGGTAAAGGGACCATTGGAGACGTAGTTTTCTCCGGCATCCTGAGACCAATCTTGATTTTGTCTTGTCACATTTTTATTGATTGGATAGTACGTGCAGAAAGCTGTAAGTTCCAGGAAATAGGGAGTCGGGTTTTCCAGTGTTACCACTAGAGTTTTGTCGTCTACAACTTCTATTCCAAGTTCTTCGAGTGTGGCTTTGCCTTTTTTGACGTCTTCACCGTTTTTAATTGCATAGAGCTGGTAAGCGTATGGGGCATCGGATCCTGGACGCAAAACTTCTTTCCATGCGTGTTCGAAGTCATAAGCGGTAACAGGATCGCCGTTAGACCACTTTGCATCGCGCAGAGTGAAGCGATACATCTTGAGGTCTGCCGAAACTTCTATTTGGTCAGCAGCAGCAGGAGCAGGCTTCCCATCGGGTTGAATGCGAGTCAGCCCTTCGAACATCATCTTTAATACGTGGAAAGAAGTAGAGTCTGTGGCTTTACCTGGATCCAGCGTTGGAGGTTCGGTAAAAAGGTTTATGCGTAAGGCCTGATCTATAGAGAGGGTTGTTTCAGTAGCGGCAGCAGCTTCTCCCTCAATCGTCGTATCAGAGCCATTGCCGCAGCTACTGAGTAGCAGGGATATTGTTGCAATGGTGCATGACAGAAAGGTTAATGAATTTTTCAAGGTTCTCGTCCCCCGTGTAAATATGTTTGTGCATTTAAAAAAAATGCATAACATCTTCGGGGAAAAGCTGCAAGTGAGTTCATAAACGCGAAGGCAGTGAAAGTAAGGAAGGGAGAGAGTGAAGAGGGGGTGGGAGAGGGGGTGAGAAAAAGAGAAGAAAGATAAGAGTAACGCGAAGGCAGCGAAGGACGCGAAGGAAGATAAGAGGAGACAGAAAGAAAATCAGAATTGATCTCTATTTCTTTCCTCGGGACATTTGCATATTTCTATTACAAAGGGAGTCTTTTTGACGTAATTTGACAATAGGAAGGGGGGGATAAGCTAGCTGGTTCTGTACAGAAAGCTGTGTAAATGTAAATTTTGATCACCTATAAAGTGATCTTTAATTGAACATTTTACACAGGAATTAATATGGCTAAGATTGATCTAGAAGCCGAGATTAGCAAGTGCACAACAATGGAGGATCTTACCGGTAAGAACGGATTGATCCAACGACTTTTGGGTGGTGCTATAGAAAACATGCTTGAGACCGAGATGGAAGAGTATCTTGGATATGTGAAGCATTCGCCCACTGGTAATTGTTCCGGTAATTCACGAAATGGAAAAAGTAGCAAATCTTTCCGATCCTCGCGAAAAAATAGCCAGGGAAAACCTTAATAGCTTAGAAGAGAAGTGGGCTGGCAAGTATCCTCATGCGGTTGCCTCTTGGGTGAAAAACTGGGACCGCATATGTACTTATTTCCAGTATCCTGTAGCTTTAAGAAAACTAATATACACCACCATCGCAGTGGAAGCTCTTCACCGTCAAATGCGCAAAGTTACTAAGGCTAAAGGGGCCTTTCCAACAAATGGCTCATTGTTTAAAATGTTATACTTAGCAGTTCGAGACATCGACGCTAGGCGCAAGCGAGTGAATGGATGGAAATAAATACTCTCTTCATTGGCCATCATTTTTGGCGATCGCGTTACCTCTACTGATTGCGCGTAATATGGAGTTTACACAGTCAACTGTACAGCGTCAAGATTAGTTGAATATCTATATTGTACTCTTTGTGCTTATTCTTTCTCCTCTTATCTTCCTTCGCGACCTTCGCG
>JBLFWS010000221.1:0-5414 GCA_047611865.1 Chlamydiales bacterium | reverse complement strand
AAAGGGGACTTAAAATCCCCCTTTGGTAACTCGGGTTTTTTTGTGTCACTTCATCTGGATTAGCAAATCCACCTTAACCAAAAATTTACATAATGATCAGTTTAGCTAAAATGAAAGGCTGGCAAGCAGTTACATATTAGACTGTTGTGCAATAACTTTTCTGAATTTGTATATAACTAGTAAATACATTGTGCATTTAGTAAGAGATTATTAGCCTGCTTTACTAATATAATGTTATAATAGTTATATTAGTTAATCTCTTATTTAATAGGATTTAATGAATTCTCATATTACTAATCGAGGATTAACTCGAGCTTATCAGGCGAATTCAAAGACCCCGTTGGGTTTAGAGTCTGGCGCGACTATACAAAATCCTGAAATACTTCGTAAATTAGAGAAAGAGACTAAGCCAAAAGGTCTGGGTAAAGCTCATAGGTCAAAACTTAAAAGATTCGTAGCTATTTTGGATAAAATAGGCGGAGAGACTGATCGCTTTGTCGATAGAAAGTTTTCGCAGCCTCTAAATAACTTGACGAACTGTTGGAATAAGCTCGGAATGAAGAATTCAAAAGGGGAAAAAAGAGGCTTGTTTGCACGAGGTACAGTAAGTGGGGTGAAAATAGCTATAGGAACTCCCTTCAGGCTGGTAATAGGTTCGGTAAGGTTTGGATATAATGTATTGGGTGTATTGTCGAGGTCTTGTGTTCATCCGAAAAGAGCACGCAAAGAGATGGGTGACTTTTTACAGGCTGTGGGCAGAGCTATTATAAAGCCAAGTTTTTATGTAAAGGTTGGTGCTGGAATGGGTGCGGGCGGTTTGACGAACTTTTTAACAACAGGGAGTCCCGTGGGGATGATTATTGGATGCTTTGGGGCTACTCTATGGACTGCAGGATTAGTGGCAGGGTTGGTAAAGGTTGCAAGAGAAAAAGATATATCAAGCATGGAAGGAGGAAAGGAGACGAAAAAGAACAAGTACCAGGAATTTGGGAAAAAAACGCTGGAGGAAACTTTTAGTGGTGCATGCAAGGGGTTCTTTATTGCCATTTGCTTAAAACCTTTTGTGATTGATCCTTTATTTGGCTCTGCTTCCGACTCAACGGTAAATATAGCTGAAGGGTCAGAACTATTTGAAGAAGTGGCAACAGAAGTTGGACAAGTAGAATCTACAGATCAATTTGTCAGCGGTAACCAAGGGAATGAACCAGCTTAATTTCAGGGGAAATAATGAAGCGGAAGACGAAAGTAAAAGGATTTATCAAGGCCAAGGTACTAGAAAACATAGATTGGGATTTTCTTTCTAAAGAGAGTAAAAGTCTACATCCCCTCATGCATACATTGGGAATAACTTCTGCAAGGTTAGAGCATTTGTACGAGCTATCTTTAGGTCTTTTGGAGAAAAGAGATTATGATAGAGCAGCAGATGCCTTTTTTTTTCTTGTAACTCTAAATACCGATATGAGTGAATTATGGTTACGCTTGGGCAATGCAGAGCAGGGAAGGAGAGAATATGAACAGGCCATTGAAGCCTATTATTTTGCATACCTAAATGATGCAGATGATCCATACCCAATGCTCTATTCAGCTCAGTGTTATGAAAGTCTCGAAGAGTATGAAACAGGAATGAAGTGCCTAGTTACAGCGAGGGAAGTCATTCAAGATAATCAGGATGGTGTAATTGACTATAAAGAAATAGAGAATCAGATTGAAATCTACTCACAAAATCTGAGAGCTAAATCGAAGAAGGGTAAGTGATATGGCTGATGAAAATGCTTCACTACAGGATGAATTTTCAAACGCAATGTTAGAGAAGATGATGTCTTCTGTTGAAGAATATGTAGAAAATAATTATGTGATAAATCCTCTTCAACCAATGGATGCAAAAAATCGAAGCAAGCAGGCAGTTCTTAAAGGATCTTTGGAAGAAATTGGTAAGCGCATGCAGAATGGAATCAAGATTTTAAATGAAGAGTGGGTCAAAAATAAAAAAGTGAAAGACAAAAAAAAGAAGAAAAAGAGTCCATAAATTTTCCTTCGATATCCGAAGCTTATTAAGCTTCTATTTGTATAACATCCCAATTGACTGATAAACAAAATTAACAGAGACTAAAGTTTGACGTCTTGAGGTTTTGTTATGTCACTTTACTTACAAAGCTGCCACAAAGAGAGGGTTTTTTAAGTGGATAAGGAAGAAATACAAAAAATAGATGCAGGCTTTCGGAGACTGGTCGGGCGTCCCATCGGTCGGGAAAAGCAAGATGCTGATCAAATTTATATACCCGCTTTTGTAACGGGTTTTGAGTATCTGATCTCTTCAGGAGACTTCCCAGGTGACGTTCTTGAATTTGGAACTTATGCAGGGTATTCCGCACATATTTTAGCCGAGGTGATCCAGAAGTCCGGACTCAATTCACATCTGTGGTTGTATGACTCTTTCGAGGGCTTGCCAGCCTCTGAATATACTAATGACACAGAATGTTACCTTAATAAAAAGGGTGACTGGGTTGCTGGAGGAATGTCGCTACCTCGCGGTTTTGATAAGTATATTGAAGCATCTTTGGCAAATATCATGCCGAGAACCTCTTTTTCAATAGTAAAAGGGTTCTTTGAAGACACAATGGATAAAAAGCTGACAGACAAAAAAGCAGTTCTTGTTCATCTGGACTGTGACCTCTACTCTTCCTCGAAGTATGTTTTAGAAAAGCTGATAGCAAAAGATGTTCTGCAAGATGGAACTTTGCTTTATTGTGACGATTATAACTGTAACCGGGGTAACTTGAGCATGGGACAAAGGGGGGCTCTATCCGCAGTTTTTAATGAAAAATGTCGTTTCTCAGTATCAGATTTCTTGTCTTATGGGTGGGCTAGCAAATCCTTCATCATTCATGATAAAGAAGCGGTTTTTTGAGCTATAGACCTGAATATGAGGTTTTCACTGTTGTCGAAATGTAGATAGAAAACCCGGGTAAAGGAAGTGCAGAGCTCTAGACTTCCTTTACCCGGGTTTTTTATGACTTTAGCCTTTCATAGCAGCGAATTTTTGCTGTGTTCCGGCAATATCGATGATTTTGATACCAAAGTTATTATCTATAACTACAATTTCAGCGCGAGCAATCAGTTTTCCATTCGCCATAATGTCTACAGGTTCACCAGCAAGCCTGTTAAGCTCTACTACGCTACCGTTTTGCAGTTTGAGAATTTGGGAAAGTGTCATGGTAGATTTTCCCAGTACCACTTCAAGTTTAACTTTGACGTCATACATACGCTCTATATTTTCTGTAGGGAGATCCTCTACAGACTCATCTTCTTCAAGCTGCAAAAATTGAGCATGAGAGATGATTGGGTCGTCATCGACTTCGGCAGTGGCTGGAGATTCTGCAGCCACAGATTCTTCCGCTTCTCCTGTTGTTTCAGTAAGGTCAGCGGGTATATCAATGTCATCTGCACCACCTTCTTCTGCACCATCCATTGCTTCAGATAATGATTCGATTTCCTCAGGGCTCAAATCATCCATGGTTTACTCCTTCTTGATTTCGTTGTGTATTGAGACAGCTTTATGTTTTCCCACGAGCCCGGGGTTTACCTTAAATTTATCTTCGCCAGCAATCTGTAAGATGATGGGATCACGAGTCCTTTGATCGAGGTCAATAATGTCACCAACTTCGAGGGCTAGAACTTCTGCCATGCCAAATTCAACTGTTCCGAGAATGGCACGGGCCTCGAGTTTAATATTTTTGAAGTTGTCTTCCAGAGCAGTGACTACACCTTCTGATTGTTTACCTGTTATTTTGTTCCACTGAGGGCTACCTAGCTTGAATGCAATGGGTTCAAGGTTTGAGTAGGGGATGCAGATGGTTATTAATCCGCTGGCATCAGCAATTTTTATGTTTAAAGTGATAATGAGAGAGACTTCTTTCATGGGTATGATACGTATCATAGCAGGATTCGTCTCAATATCTTTTGGAGTGAAAGAAACGTTGACGATAGGCTTCCACGCTTCTTCTAAGTCTAAAAGTAAAGTGTCTACAAACTTTCTGATAATGGCAATTTCTACATCAGTAAATGGACGAACAGCTCCTGGCACAGCACCATTTCCACCAAGCATCCTGTTGATGATGGCGTAAGCGATTACAGCATTTGTCTCAATAAGGCCTATCCCACTTAAGGGGTGCATATCAAAAGATGTTATGCAGGTAGGGGTATTTAAGGAGGCAATATATTCAGCAAAAGTGACCTGTTCAACATTTTCAAGGGTAGCTTCTACTTCACTTCTGAGAAGGGCAGAAAGATCCACCTTTAATTTATGGGCGTAATTCTCATGCAGAAGGGCTATGGTCTTTTTTTGTTCCTCAGGAATAGGGCTGGGTTTTCGAAAGTCATAATCCTTAATTTTCTTTACAGGAGGAACCCCTATTGGAGTAAGTCCTGGGGAAGAAGCTCCCGCAGCATCGGGTTGAGGAGAGGGATCGGTCGCTTTACCGCCTTCATCGTCTCCTCCACCCATTTCGTCATCCATGGCGCCGGAAATGAGAGCATCAATTTCATCTTGTGATAAATCAGCCACTGTAATGTCCTCTAAAGAGCGAGATTATTAACCACTTTGTGTTACAAAATCAGAAAGTAATACTTCTTTAATTTCAATAGTGTCTTTAGTAGAGCGCTGCTTTTTGTTAAATGATTCAAAAACGCGCTCTTCTAACATTTTCTTAAGTTCTCTCGCAAATGCTTCCCGCTTGTGGGTACCATTTATGATATCTTCACGGCTTTTATTACCCACGATCATATTAATACCGTTTGGTAAGCGACCGGGAGATTCTTTTTCTATGATTTCCTTAACAGGAGCCAGTTTGTCTACTTCAATTACGATGCTGAATCCAAGCTTTAAATAGGAGCCATCCTTCAGTTGATACATTTTTTCTTTGATAACGAATTCTACGAGAGGTTTAGCTTCTTCAATTTTGGGGCCTTGGTTCATCATCATGAACGCACCGCCTGCGACAGCCAAAATGACAACTACAGCAACGATGAGCATCACCGGAGATCCACCTCCACTCGCTTTTGTCTCCGCAGCTTCTTCTTGGTTCTTTTCGTCAGCCATAGCTACTCCTACCTATTAATCTTCTTAAGATGGATTTGAACTCTGCGATTTTTTCTCCTCTCCGAATCAAGTGACGCGTCGGGAATAACAGGAACGTTGTCGCCTTGTGAGGAAAAGGTTATTCTAGTTCTGTCTTTAAGGGAATTGGAAAAGAAATATTCATACATCGAAACAGCTCGTTGGAAACCCAACTCCATGTTATTTGCTGGACCACCGGGCACGGGAATAAGGGAAAGAGAATCCGTATGGCCTATGAAGTAGATATCGTAATTACTAAGTCCAGCAATTTGCTCTCCAAGCGACTCATACAGAGGAG
>JBLFWS010000220.1:0-5425 GCA_047611865.1 Chlamydiales bacterium | reverse complement strand
TCAATCCAGAGGCATCGGCAGACGAATCCGATTTGAGTGATTTAGAACTCAAGGTTTTAAGCGTTTATCTAAAGCGCAATTTAGTTACGCTTCGTGATGTGTCTCTGGCGATAGGTAGGCTAGGGGGCATTTAAACCGGAAAGGTGATGGTTTGCCAGGAATACTTACCTTATGGAAGGGGATGACACGCCTGAATGAACTTGTAGTAGGAGCCCGAATGGCAATTAAGTACAATTTATTTGAAAAATTTGGGTAATGACAAGGCTTTAGCTCGGGGATAGGAAAAAAAGATTCTGTGCCACGGTAGTGGCACCTCTCGAATATAAGCAAAGAACAAAACGTTTATCAATTTTGATACCCTGCATTTTTAGAAGATCGGGCATGACTCAGTTACATAATCACAAATTCCTTCGCTTCTCTTAAGTCATCCGAGATTTTGGTCAGACAGCCTATAGGCTTAGGAAAAAGTGTTACCTTGAATGGAACCATGCCGAATTTTCAGGCTCCGTTAGTTGAAAAAAATCTCAGGCCCAAAATTCCGATTCTTGAAGTTGCTTGTGTATACCGAAACGACTTCAAGTATTGGTCTACCTGAGTAGAGAACCATCAATTGTTTCTTTGATGTGTGATCTCTTCTGTCAAATGTAGTGGTGTATCGAAACAAATTCAATTATTGAACTTATTCCAATAATAGCTTGGATCGCATTTTACTGGAAAAAATCAAAAGGTCATTTGAAATAGCAAAGCCTACAGGAACAAGAATTAGAATTAATCCCGTCGTAGAGATAAGTCCGAAAACAATTGAGGTTACCATGGGGATAAGAAACTGTGCTTGAAAAGATGTTTCTAATAAAATGGGAGACATACTGGCTATGGTGGTCAAAGAGGTGAGTAGTATGGGACGGAGCCTCCTCCCAGTGCCTTTTACGAGTGCATCCTCAAGGGATTGTCCTTCTTGGATATGCGTGTTGATACAATCGATTAGAACTAATGAATCATTAACAGCTATTCCTGTTAGACCAACAATACCAAATACGGAAAGGAGATTTATAGGTATGCCCATGATAAGATGTCCCAAAACAGCACCAACAAAGCTAAAGGGGATAGCAGCCATAATAATCATGGGTTGTAAATATGAGCGGAAAACAGTGGCAAGAATTAGGTAAATGGTAAGAAGGGCTGGGATGTAACTTTTCACCATGCTATTAAAAGTCTCCGTGCCGGCCTTGGCTTCTCCAGAGTAGGACCATGTGACTTGAGGGTGCTCTCTCGCAAATGTCGACAAAAATTCTTCCTCAGTTTGTTCTCTAATTTCTGCTACGTTGGCATTAGAGCTTAAATCGACATTGGCAAATACCATTGTTGTGCGGCTACTATTAACTCTTTTGATTTGACCAGGATCTCTTTTCATCATAGGTATGGCAACTTGCTCAACAGTCATACCGCTATCCAAATAAAGATTTTTCATCTGAAGTAGATTTGATCTTTCGTCGGCCTTTGCTCTCACATAGATGTTAACTTCATTTTCATTGCGGTAAAAGGTGTCTACCTTGACCCCTTGGTACGTTCTTGTAAGTACTGAAATGAGGTCAGCTTCGGAAATTGGGAGATTATTAAATTCGCTTTTGAGCTTAACTTCGACAGTCTGAGCTCCAGGAAGATTGCTCGTGTTTATATCTACGACATTTGGAATTGTTGCTAAATACGACAATGTAGCTTTCTCGGCCTTTTGCAGAGCTTGTGAGTCATCAGAAGAGAGTAAGATTTCTATTGCTTTTCCACGAGGACCACCACTGGTAGCACCAAATTCCAGAGAGGCCACGTTAGGGATGCGGGGAACTGAATTTCTCCACTTATCCAGGAAGGCCTGTCCGGAGGTCTTTCGTCCCAAATCAATTGATTTTAACTCCACCACAAGAGAACCCCTGTGAGACCCTTGAGCACCAATTTCAGTAAAGTATTCCTGAACGGGATTAATGCCTGTTTCCCTTTCAAAATATTTCCCTGTTTCAAGCATAGAATCTTCAATGGAACGGATTCCGATCTCTGTTGTTTTTATAGACGTGCCGCGATCGAATTCAAGTTCCACTTTGTGGAAGTCGGAGTCCACCTGGGGAAATACAGATGTTTTAACTATACCAGCTGGGATCAATCCAAAAAGAAAAATGAGAATGGCCAAGAAAATAACGGACGTTGTGTAGCGGTTTCTTACCGACAAGAGGATGGCTTTATTGAGGTAGTCATCGGAGAACTGAGTCAGGTAGTTCTCAATCTTTGGTTGAAAGCGTTCTGAAAGGTAAATAATGGGGCGAAGAATATAGGAAATTACTTTCATAAACGGTGTTGGTTTGGAACTGCAATGGTGGGCGAGGTGAACAGGAAGGATAAACAGAGCTTCAAAAAGAGAAAGGACAAGGGCCGTAATTACGACAATTGGCATGACATGTATGAACTTGCCCATCATACCTGTAATAAACAAGAGGGGAATGAAGGCTACAATAGTTGTAAGCATCATAGCTGTTACAGGTTTAGCTACTTCATTTAGAACCTTTAACGCCGCGTCCTTTGCGCTGGCTCCTTCCTGACGCTTGCGAAAGTATCCCTCTCCGATTACTATGGCGTCATCGACGATTACTCCCATTGTCATCAAGAAAGCAAACAAGCTAATCATGTTGATGGATTCACCACCCAGATATAAAAATCCCAAAGCTCCAATGAGGGAAAAGCCGATACCCATAGAAGTCCAAAATGCCGTTTGCCATTCGAGAAAGAGGGCTAGTACAATGACAATGAGGACAAGGCCGATGAGACCATTTTTAACGATTAATGTCAGGCGATCCTTTACAAAGACCGACATGTCGTGAAGGGCGTGAATGTGTACTCCCTCAGGAAGTGTTACTGTCTGGCTATATTCCCTGACCCGATCACAGAGTTCGATGATGTCGTCGTTGAGTGTTTTATTGATGTTAATGAGGATTGCTCGGTTTCCATTGAACTCCTGGAGGATGTAGTCTTCTGAAAAGTTATCTCGGATGCCTCCCGGTCCAGCAAGATCCTTTAAAAGAATAAATTCACCATTAGCAAATTTAATGGGAATCTTGCCAAGATTGTCCACTTGAGTTTTTCTACCTTCACCTTTTAGAACAATGTTCTGAAGGCCCGTATGTATCTCCCCAGCTATGCCCTCCAGACTGTTCTGACTTATTTGTTGAGAAACTGAGTTTATGCTCAGTCCTTTGGCCTGTAATATAGTTGTGGGGAGACTAACCGTAATTTCGAATGGGCGAGGGGCAAACATCTCCACCTTTGACGCAATACCTTTATTTTGCAGATCCCGCTTCACAGACTCAGCAGCTTTCCGCAAATCCAGATCACTGGTGCCTTTACCGTAGATAGCTAGCTGGATCGCTCGATGTCGCATATCTACAACAATGATTTGGGGATCCAGAGCTTTTTTGGGAAAGTGACGTATTCTGTCTATTTCGTCTTTAATGTCTTGTTTTACAAGGTTAGGATTATATCCCGTATCTACTTCTACATGAATGTTTGCGGATTGGTCGGTGGCCGTGGACCGGATTTCTTTTACCCCGTCGACGTTTTGGATTCTTGGAATAATCAACTGAACGATATTTTTGTCTATCTGATCAGGAGTAGATCCATCTTCCATTATAACGGTTATTTGGACCAGATCGATTGTAAATTCGGGAAACATAGCTCTCTTCATATCAAAGGCAGAGGAAAAGCCCATGAAGAGGATAATAATCATAACCAGGTTAACAGTTACGGGGTTGTTGATACCCCACTTGAATATGCGCATTAGAGCCTAAAAGTTCTCTACATTATTAATATATACTTGATCGTTGTTTCCTACGTCCTTTAGTTCATGAGTAATTATGAGGAGGTGTTCTAATTCTTCTGGTAAACTTACAATTACACCTTCTTCACTTTCATATAGGACTTTAAAATTTTCTATGACGGAAACTTCTGTCTTTTCGGATTTGTCGTTTAGGACAACGTGGAGTATGCTGTGATTTGGCTGGATGGATTGAGGTGGAATAAGGAAGGTATTGTTGAGGTCACAGAGCTTTAATCGCACAGCGCAGTACATGCCTGGAATCATTTCTTCCTTAGAGATAATTTTACCATTTTCATCTGTAGGGTTGCGGCGGGCAATCACCATAGGCAAAGAGCGGGTTGGAATATTGACGCTTCCACTGATTGATTTAATGTAAGCCCCTCCAAAAACCTTTTCAAAATCGTGGTTTACGAGCCTTATATTGATAATCGAGTCGGGGAGGTCCTGTTTCGTAGATTCTAAAAGATCACCCCGGTATAGCCATTCGAAATGTGAGTCAGGGATATTTACTACAATTTCTGCAGCATCAAAGGATCTAACTTTTGCCAAGTCAGAATTGGGACTCACTTCTTGCCCACTGTCAGCAAAAACTTCAACGACCTCAACAGGGAAATCAACTTTGACATCTGATTTACTGAGATCATCTTGAAGCTCTTCCATACGAACTCCTAGAGTTTGTCGTTTATTTTCAATAAGTAGGAGTTGCTGCTGTGTGGTAGAGAGGTCCATTTCTAAACGGTGAATATTATCCAGGCTATTCTGCATTTGTTTTCTTGATTCCAGATTAGCTAATTCAGCTTTTTGAATGGATGTCTTGCTTCGGAGAAATTCGGTATTAGAAATGTTTTCTCCTTTGAAAAGCTCCTGAGTATTATCGAATAGTTTTTGTTCGATTTCTAGAATAGAGAGTTGCTCAATATGAGTGCTTTCAGCCAACTTATATAGTTCGTTAGCATTTCCAAGCCGAGATATAAGAATGTCCTCCTGCTGGTTTAATTTGCTTTCGTTTATACTTAGCTCTTCGATTTGCAGCTTAACAGTTCGGATAGCAAGGTCGATTTTGGTCTTCTCAATGGTAAACAAGATTTCGTTCGGTTCAACAGTCCTACCGGGATAAAGATCCATAGATTTCAATATTTTTCCTGATACAGGAGCGCGCAGAGTGACTGTCTTTTCTGCCTGTATGCTCCCGAAAGTGTTAACATAAACTGGGTGAGTGTCGCGGCTGACTGGTTGTATTTCAACAGTGGGAATGTTTTCTCTAATACCATTGGTACGGGTGCCACGGGACTTGTTGAAAATTAGTGAAGAGGTAACGAGTATTGACAGCACAAGGAAAGCTATTGCCAGTCCCATAGGTCCTAAGCGTTTTAATACTGTATTTTGAGTTGACGACATAATAGGTAAAACCGGTAATGATTATTTTCCTTTATGATACCTATAGATTTAGGGAAGATCAATAAGAGTTATATTATCATACGTATATAGCAGACTTGGTCACAAATAAATGATCAGATTGTAACCCTGTAGAAAGCTCATCCATTTATGTAAGGATGGGCATACACTGGG
>JBLFWS010000219.1:0-5457 GCA_047611865.1 Chlamydiales bacterium | reverse complement strand
TGTAAGTAAATAATTTCAAGATGTTTTTAATATATTAAATTAAAAAAAGCTATGTGATTAAATCATAAACTCATCTCTTTTAATATAGATCCATATCAGCCTCTATCATTGTGATTACCTCCTTTGGTAAAACGCTTCGTAGCTTAAGGTCACTGTAGCGGTCTATAATTGCGTCTAGCCAAAAAGAGTTCTTTTTCTTTCTTTCAAAATGCTTGTCAATTTACAAGAGTCTCTTTTCCATCTCTCTCTTTGCATATTCCGGATGCATAAGAAATAATACTCTGACAATTTCCCAAGAACTCAGCTCTTCGGGAAGGGAGTAAAAAACATTCTGGACACATGAAGATCGTTTTTTTTCTCTCGCATATGGTTTCCTCAAGGTTTTCTTTTCTTGATGTGTTATTCAGGTTTTTTTAGGATTTCTTTCTTATACCACAATATACTGGAGAATGGACCGCTATGTACAAGAAGATCTGGGAAGCCTCTGAGGAAGAAAAAAAAAATAGCGTCATGCAACATTACATGACTTATCTTTACGACACCCAAGGGCTTCACTTTGCCGACTATAATTCTCTCCATCGTTGGTCGGTAGAAAATAACGAGCAATTTTGGGAATCCCTCTTTCTCTTTTTCGATCCTATCATCACAGGCTCTCTTAAGCCAACCCACGAAAACGTCGTTCCTGATTTTCTACACTATGATTGGTTTCCTAACGTTCACTTAAGTTTTGCAGAAAATCTTTTAAGAAAGTCCAATGACCAAAATTTTAAAGACAAAGTAGCCCTTAACTTTCAGCACGAAATAGGTTTGTCAAAAAAAATAACTTATGGGGAGTTAAAAGATCAGGTACAGCAGCTACAAAAGTTCCTCTCCCCAATTATCAAAGAGGGTGATGTTGTAGCCGCTTATATGCCCAACGCCCCGGAAACTGTCATCGGAATGCTTGCTGCAAACAGCTTGGGTGCTATTTTCACATCGACTAGCTGTGACTTCGGGGTTCAGGGAGTTTTGGATCGATTTGGGCAAACCGAACCTAAAGTTCTCATCACTACATCTCGGTATACATATAATGGAAAAGAGTTCGACCTAAGGGATCGGATTCTGGAGTTACAAGAAAAGCTTCCCAGTATCGAATGTATCATTATTGTAGATATACTAAGTGACAAGGCACCGCTCATTTTGGATGGATGTACTGCGTGGACTGAGATCACAAAACAAAAAACAAAGGCTAGCGACGAACTCACTTTCAAACGCCTTCCTTTCAACGCTCCACTTTATATCATGTATTCATCAGGTACGACTGGCAAACCCAAAAGTATCGTCCATAGTGCAGGCGGAACTTTGATTAATCATATCAAGGAGCTCGGCCTACATAATAATGTAAGCTCTGATACAGCTATTACCTACTTCACAACCTGCGGATGGATGATGTGGAATTGGTTAATTAGTAGCCTATTCTTTGGGGCTGAAATAATGCTTTACGAAGGCTCTCCAGCCTACCCCTCTATTGGCAACTACATGGAATTGATAAATCGAGAAAAAATCAATATTTTAGGTATCAGTCCTCGATTTGTGAAAACTTTGGAAGATAATCTTACAACGCTCCCTACCTCGTACCCCTATTTGAAGTCTATACTTAGCACCGGCGCGCCTCTTATGCCGGAGCAGTTTGACTTTATATACCAACACATAAAAAAGGATGTGCACCTTGTCAGCCTAAGTGGTGGGACTGATATCATTGGGTGCTTCATGCTTGGAAATCCCCTCTTACCTGTTCATCAAGGAGAAATACAATGTCTTGGTCTAGGCTTAGATGTAGCTGCCTTTGATGACTCAGGAAATCCCCTTATCGAAGAAGAAGGCGAATTGGTATGCCGTAATCTTTTTCCTAATGCTCCAGTATATTTTTGGAAAGACAAGGACGGCTCTTTGATTCGAAATGCTTATTTTTCCCGCTACGAAAATACCTGGCATCACGGTGACTTTATTCGAATCAGCAAAATCGGCTGCATTCGTATTTTTGGACGCTCCGATGCCACTCTTAACCCAGGAGGTGTTCGAATTGGAACGGCTGAAATATATCGCCAAACAGAAAAGCTCAGCTTTCTTGATGACACTCTATGCGTATCCAGGCAAAACAGTGATGACGTATCAGTGATACTTTTTGTGAAGATGTCTGAGGGCTCCAAATTAACGGAAGAAAATATTCAACATATCAAAGATCACATCCGCAAGAATGCCAGCCCTCGTCACGTCCCTTCAAAGATTCTTGAAGTACAAGCTATTCCTTACACCAGAAATGGAAAAAAAATGGAGATTCTCGTTTCTCGCATTCTCAACCACCGACCAGTACAAAACATTGAAGTTCTCTCCAACCCAAAATGTTTAGAGGAATATCAGAGCTACGCCGAACAAATATAGCCTGGAATTATAGGTGTTTATTCACCATGCCCACTAAGTCATTTGGCATAAATGGTTTCGATAGATAATCCGAACAGCCGGCCTCTCTAGTCTGCTCTTCAAAGCCCACTATAACGTGTGCCGTTAAAGCAATGATTGGCACAGTTTTGAAGCTGTCCCTTCCTCTAAGCTGTCTAGTAACCTCTAGGCCGTCAATTGTTGGAAGGGAGATGTCCATTAAGATAAGATCGGGAGAGTTGTTCTTACAATACTCAAGAGCTTTGTCTCCATCTGGTGAGATATGAACCCTGAAGCCAGAATGCTTTAGAATCTTTTCTGCAAGCTCACTGTTTTCAGAATTATCCTCAACCACAAGGATGAGCCTTCCTTTATCATTCATATCACGTACCTTTTTTAGATAATGGATACTGCCATCATATCAAAAATCAATTTTATATTCACATATGAACTACTCAAAATCTCTAACTTCCTTTAGAGAGCCTGTTGCCGATTTAAAATAAATAGTATATAATATGTTAGACTTCTACTAGCAAAAAGGTGAGCTAAATGAAATATCGAATGCCAAACCGATGGGTTTACTTCATATTGATTATCAGCATTTTACCTATCATTCTTAGCTTAATTGGCTTCAATTTCACGACCCTCAACATAAGTATTCCGGAAGAAAATATTAGCCCCAAAGGACTTAGCTCTTTTCAAGATCTCTATTTCCAACTCTTTCTTAAATGGGCAGGTATCAGTGCAGCCTTTTTTTCCGCCATTTTTGTTGCTCTATACGCAAAAGTACGAAAAGAACCCTCTATTATTCTGATCGCTATTGCACTTTTTACTTCAGGTCTTATGGATCTACTTGAAACTCTAGCCATTAGCAACATTTTATTTACTGTTAGTGACATGAATACGTTTTTACAAGATTCCTGGGTAATCAGCGGCGGGTTTTTCGCACTCATTTTAGTTTTAGCAGCTTGCATATCTATTGCTAATATAATCCCCTTCTTCCTCCGCAACAATAGCCGTTCTTTTATGACTTTGATATTTTTATCATTTGTTTCCTATGCACTAATTAATAGTATCGTTGTAATGGAGGCTCTCCCAAAATTAAGTATTTTTGGGGATAGCGTCTCTCAGTCATGGAACGTTTTCGTTTTACTCTTTTATCTCTGCATTTCAAGTATCGTCTTTTTCCAATATAACCGAAAACAACGCACTGTATTCTCTCATGCCATCTTGCTAAGTCTTGTTCCCTGTATTTTGGCACAGGTTCATATGACCTTCGCTTCTACAAGCCTTTTTGATAGCCACTACACCATAGCCCAGTTTTTAAAAGTTTTTACATACCTTATTCCATTTATAGCTCTGTCTCACGAATACTTACGTATTTCCAAAGAAAATGATCGTGCCAAGTATGTCGTACATCAAGCTGAACTGGCAAAAAACCATTTTCTCAACAACATGTCCCATCAATTACGTACACCCCTAAATACAATCATAGGTTTTTCAGAGTGTATGCAAGATGGAATGGACGGTAGAATTACAGAACATCAATCGAAAGTTCTCGCGAAAATTTCCAAAGCTGGCCACCATCTTTTGTTTCTCATAAATAACATCCTCAATATTTCCAAAATTGAAGCAAATCGTTTTGACATATCTCCAAAACCCGTCAATATCATTGATATCGTATACATATGCATCCAAGACCTCGATTCTTTTGCGAAGGAAAAGTCTCTCGAAATTCATCTCAGCTGTGAATACGAAAACCTTACTCTTGAAATTGATGGCCCCAAGGTGCAACAAGCACTCATGAATTTATTAAATAATTCCATTAAATTTTCAGAAAGAGGGACCGTAGAAGTTTCCATTCGAAAAGCTACGAAAACTGTAGAAATTGATGTGATTGATCACGGTGAAGGCATATCGAGTGGACTTCTTACTCACATTTTTGAACCTTTTCAGCAACAGGATACTGCGCCTCTGTTCTCTGTACAAGGAGCCGGTCTTGGTCTAGCAATCTCAAAAAAAATAATCGAGTTACATCAGGGTCACCTGTATGTAACTACCACGAAGGGTAAAGGCAGCATATTCACTATATCGCTACCGATATCTCCAGAAGAGAGTCAGTCCGCTAAAAGAAAGAAATCCTCAACCAATTTATCGAATGAGGCCACTCCCGATTCCACAGCTAATCTATCAGTTAGAGATGATAATAATGGCAAAGTGCTTATTATTGACGACGACCCCAATGTCATAGAACTTATTACTAAGCACCTCGTTGATACCAACTACCTCTCCACTTCAATAACAGACCCTCGTAAGAGCATTGAGTCCATACAAAAATATAAACCTGATTTCATTCTGTTGGATCTCGTAATGCCACAAGCTAATGGGTGGCAGATTCTTGAGAAAATTAAGGCGCATCCGGAAGCGAAAAAAATTCCGGTCGCCATCATCTCTAGTTTAGATGAGCAAGCGGAAGCCTCAAAATTTACTGGACTGTACTTCCTTTCCAAGCCCATCTCCCAAGAAAATCTCCTGGATTTTTTGCAAAACGGCTTAAAAAACAAGATCTAATTCGTCATTTTTCTTTTCTTATTTTTAGGAAAAGGATTGTCCGAACTCTCCAGATTCCCAATATGGCCAGTAGCACGTTGGTGTGTTTTAAGCGCATTTTCAGCCTGAGCTTTGCGCTCCGTCCAACGAGAGCTCCACTTTACGTCACCGTGAGAATCATCTTGGCAGTAAACTCTCCAAAAGGCGCTCTTCTTTTCTTCTTCCTCCGACATCCCCTCTTCCTCTCTGTTACTTAAAGACTCTTTATAAACTTAAATATTTAATTCGCTATTTAAACTCAATACTTCTTAAAAATCTGCGCCATATATTTTCCCCTTTAGAAATGGCCTTGTTGCACTATTCCACCACCGAGATCACAGAGGACACAGAGGAGGGGATTTAAGCTACTAGCCATTCTCCTTCTGGCATGCCTAGTCTTGCCATCACATTTAAAGCTTCGCATTTTGCTTTCGTTTCAGCCTTTTGATT
>JBLFWS010000218.1:0-5519 GCA_047611865.1 Chlamydiales bacterium | reverse complement strand
CCACAAGCGTCATAAGAATACGTAGCTGCTCCATCATGAAGTAGGGAGTCTACTCGGTTATGCTGGTAGGTTTTTTCATCTTTATTCAGGCGGTTATTGCGAGAGTCGTAATCATACTTGTGTTCAGCGACTCCCGTTTCCGATTTCAGTTGATAGCGGGAGTTGTAGGCGAAGTTGCTCTGCACTGGACCTATGACGTCAGTAACTTCAATATTTTTAAGGTTCCCCACAGGATCAAAACCCTTTTTCGGGATATTCCAGCTGTGGTGTTCCTGAGACATTTGTGTACAACGGCCTAGTTTATCCCATCGCTGTGAGATATTTTGATTCTCAGTGATAGGAGTTGCTTGGAGGAGGTTTCCTGCCTGATCATATGAAGTATATTTGTGTGTATACTGGCAAGCTCCTGAGGCGCTATGCCTGCTGACCTCACGGAGGAAAGTAGCGTCGTAGTGGTAAGCTATGGACGATGCGTCAGGGAGAGTTACTTTACTTGGTCGGTCATGTAAATCATAGAAATAGCCAAGCTGGAGACCATTGGCGAGAGTTTCTGATGATATACGGCTATAAGAGTCATAAGTACGGAGAGTGGAATTTCTCTTCACATGATCATAAACGTTGGTGACCTGGTTGTTTGTATTATAGGAGTATTCGTCATGGATACTGCCATCAGAGCTGTTTATGTGATGCAAGCGGCCTAATGAATCATATGCTCGGCTAATCTTTACACCATTTGGCTTCCAGGAATGCTCAAGCTGACTGTTGTTATTGTAGGAGTAGCTCGTAATTTTTTGCTCTCGTGTCCCTTTGGCCTCGGTGAGCTTTATTAACAGCTTTCCTGGGTCATATCCCCAGCATGTACTGACCGAATAGAGTTTTTTGTTATTTCCGTACACGTGATGAGTGTCGGAGGTTTTGTTGCCCGCTCCATCGTAATGGAAGAGGCGCTTGTCAAGGCATGAGCCTCTTGAGTCCTTTTGCTGGAACTCTACGACTCTGAGTAAAGCATCTCCGATTGTAAGAGTAATTTTTCCATTTACATCTACAACAGTTCTGCTGGCAATTTTTTGTCCCAGACGGTTTCTATCGGTAAAACTATACGAGATGTGAGTGCTGTTTCCTAAAGCGTCAACGACTTTGATAGGTTTATTGAAGCTATTGTACTCTGTAAGGGTAGTAGCAGCACCTGCTTGACTAAAGCTTGTTTCATGGGTTTTGTTGCCATTGAGATCATAGAGGAATGTCTGTTTGAGTAGCTCTTGACCTTGACTGTTTATTTGTGCTTCTTTGATGACACGGGCAAATACGTCATAATCACGGGAGATAATGCTATAATCATTTCTACCATTAGCATATTTCGATAGTATCCTCGAGACTTGTCCTTTGGAGTCGAACTCATAGGATAGCTTTTTTTCTCCGCTAGCTTCTTCACAGAGTCTTCCTGCATAATCGTATTTGTAGTAGGTGCTGTGCCCTTCACCATCAGTAGAAGAGAGTTTATTGAAAGAGGAATAGCTATTTCGTAGGGTCTTAAGAAGGCGTCCTTTGCTGGAGTATATTTTGGCTGCAGTAATTTCTCCGCTGAAATTCCTCTCGAAGCTTGTAAAGGATCCATTCCTTTCCGTTTTTTGTTTCAGCGTTCCATCTAAGTTATAGAGAAAGTATTCATAAGTGCCATCTGGATGGTAGGAGGCAGTAATAGCGCCTCTACTATTGTATTCAGTCCTTGAAACATGTCCCATAGGGTTTGTTTCGGAGGTCCTATTTCCAAAAACATCATAGCTAAACTTTTCTACGGGTCGATAGGCTCTGTCTTTCTCATTGAGCACCTGGGGGGAAGTTATTTCTGTGATATTGCCAAAAACATCATGTTTGTAGTCCGTTTCGTTACCGTAGATATCTGTTGAGGAAATTTGATTGCTGAGATAGTCGTAACGAAAGCTCTTAGAGAAAACCTGCTTATTTTTGTGGATTTCTTTTTCACCTATGAGGCGGTTTGAAAAGTCGTAGGTATACAGGGTGTGGAATTCATTTGAAGGCCCTTGAGAATATACCCTATTCCCATTGGCATCATATTTGTACTGAAAGGTCTTTCCTCGGCTATCATGTCCATTTATTAGGCGATCCCTTTCATCATAGCTTTTGTCAAGAGTGTAGACCTTTTTCCCGTTCGAATCGTAAAAGCATTCTTGTTCTACCAAATCATGAGCATTATAGCTTTTTGCAGTCTTAGTAATTAATTTGACTTGGTTTTTAGAAAGGTCTAAACCGTACTCACTAATAAGTTCAGCCTGTCCAAAGCCAGGGGATTTTTTTCTTAATTGAATCGAGGTAAGCTTTCTTGTGCTAACACCTTTGAGAGAGTTTGGGTCGCGGGTTGTACCATCATCAACAATACATTCTGTAAGGGCTCCAAATGAGCTGTATTGGAAGTAGTTTCGGACGCGAAGTTGCTCGCCTTCGTAGAGATATTTTTCGCTTAGAAGGTTTGTATCCTCTTTGTAAATATGTTCTGTCTTGATTCCATTGTCTTCAAGTTTTGTTAACATGAGGTTTCTGTCATCATTGGAATAGGTATATCTGATGCTATATGATTCGATATTTCTATTTGTGGGAGTGCCATTGCCATCTAGAAGGATATTGACTTTTTGGCGGCCACTTAGATTTCCCCATTGAGTTTCTTTTGAAATGTTTCCTTTGTTGTCATATTTGTATGTGCTACAGGCGAGTGTTTGGGATTGTTCATCTTGAACAGCTTTTGAGAGGAGATTTCCGGCATTTACTGATGTCATGTCGCCCCAGAAGAAGAGCTCGCGACGTTTAAAGGTATAGGACTTGTTTGCTTGTGTCTCAAAAACTTCAATCTGAGTCAGGCGCTGATGCTTGTCGTAATGATAAATGCTTTTGTTGTTCAGGGCATCGTAAACTTCAGTAGAGCCTTCGACTGCTTTTCCTCGTCCACATTTATGGTCGAATTCTCTTTTAACATTATAAAAAAATCGGGAGATGATGATGGGGGTACTATCATGCCCTACAGGAGCCATTTGGAGTTTTACTCGTTTAAGACGAAGGTCATCATTTCCTAATGATATTAAGGGACCATCTCCTACCTTGTTGGCTTTTACTCCGTAGTATTCTGTAATGAGAAATCGGTTCTCGGGACGATCTCTTTTAGTAATAAGACCGGAAAAAGCCATGCCTGGTCTATCTTCATATGAGTATTGTGTTTCGGGGATGTGAGGGCTTTCTACCTTAGAGAGTCTGCTGTTAAGAAGGGTATATTTGAGTTCTCGTTTATTACTCCCTTTAATGCAGACCTCCCGGATTTTTCTCTTTGAGTCTGCGTGGGTATGGTATTCGACCCATGCTAACGACTCTGTTTCAGATGCATTTTTAGCAGTAATTCTCGTGGGTTCCGGAATATGATTGTATTCGTATAGGAATTTGTTCTTGTTAGGGAGTTGCTGTTGCGAGGGCCAGTATTGACCGTTTAATCTTGCCATAGGAGGACCATTTAGATTGTATATTGGCTTATAGCAAAATGTGCTGCCATCGCCAGTACTTATCTCAAATGGTGCAGGGAGGGGGCTTTTTCTTAAGATGGTATTCTTTAGGTTTGTTTGAGCACTAATTAGTCCCTGCCCACAATTAGTAAGTCCTCTTGAGTGTTTGCCGATGTCAATTTCGAGGGGTTGAGTGTTAAAGTCTTTGCTGGAAAGACAAACTATTGCTCCAGAGGGACTACGGAAGATAGCTTGTGCTGGTTGTTTTCTGTTAGGTTGCTCAGAGTTTTTGTGAATTTCCATTAATGAAAACTGATTAGAACTCCACCCTTGGTAGAGTGTGCTCATTTCCATTGCAGCACTGGAATGGGATCGTCCAATAGATATGGGTTCTGCTCCAGGTACAATTAAGTCAATTTCACTTTCGCAGTAATCTCCTGAGATAATATTTACAGTACCATTTACGATCGTGGACGGTAAGCCCTCCATGGTAAAGACGGGAGATTGTCTACTGCTTTCAGTGGCGGATAACTTGGGAATGAAGGACAAAATAAGACAAAGAATAAGGCGGAATAGGGGCATTCTGCAGTCCTTGAGCGTAAACCAAAATTTGAAAGTTTGTTTAGGCCGGGGATTGTAGACAGCAGAAGGGTTTTTCGCCAGTAATATATCTTAGGGGTGCTTCTAGGTGATTAAATTGATAAGTTGAAAAGACTATATTCCATTCAAAAAAGGGTATGGTTCAGAAAGAGGCTTTTTTAGGTAACAAAAAGGGTTGTGGGATCATGCCGTTAGAATATGTCTAATTGCCAAAATTGCGAAGGCTAAATCGAGAAAAGTAAAGCTATGCTTAAGCTGCCTGTTCTTGAAGTATTGGAGAGGTGCCACTACCGTGGCACGAAATGTGTATCGTTCATCCCCTGAGCTAAAGCACAGGGCTATTTGGAGACAGAGCCACTACCGTGGCTATTAGGAGTTATCCATAGCCGGCTTATTCAAATTAGCTAATAATGGGATATTTTTATTTCTTTGTTGGAGAGGGGTGTATAGGTGATTTCTTCTTAAGGCCACGGTAGTGCTCTTCCCTCTTGATAGCCCCTTGCTTTAGCTCGGGGATAGGAAAAAAAGATTCTGTGCCACGGTAGTGGCACCTCTCCAATATAAGCAAAGAACAAAAGGTTTATCAATTTTGATACCCAGCATTTTTAGAAGATCGGGCATGACTCAGTTACATAATCACAAATTCCTTCGCTTCTCTTAAGTCATCCGAGATTTTTCTCAGACAGCCTATAGGCTTAGGAAAAAGTGTTACCTTGAATTGAACCATGCCCAAAAAAGTAATCAGTACTGGAGAAGTGAATAACTCACAGCTTATTAAGCTGTGAGTATGAAGGGAGGTAGTATCTATGCAGCTACGAATTTCATCATTCCGCTACGGCATTTTGAGCACATATTCGGATCGCGATGGAAAATTTTTTGACTAGCAGCTTTTACTTTTCTATCAGAAAAGATGTCGCCTTTTTCTTTACATACGAGGCAGGTACTTAAACCAAAGGATTGATTTTTACCGGCTCTAGAGACAAGTTTGCGTCTTCTTTTTTTCTTTTTGATAGTATTTTTTTTTGATAATTCACTAATTTCTTTTTCTTCTTCACGTTCCCTTTTGCGGACGCGCTTTTCAGCTTCAGCACCTTTTGGCTGCAAGTGGTGCATTCCTGGCATGCGGTCTAAATCTGCAAGGGTTAATGGTGGTAAAAATGCCATAATAATACTCTTGATTAGACTTATTAACTTTACTTTAAGCGAGCGGTTAATTATTTCGTAAATTCTTAATAGGGAACGAATTATAGGATGTCATAAATTATATGTCTATAGGTGGCGGTCAGGCAAAAATTTATTTTAAGAAAAAGATATTAGAAGGTCTCAATTGCGCATTTCCTAATTGAGTAGGGCTTAATGGGGTAAACTAGGTCGTGTATTAAAATAGCTAAACGTTGCTTTTGGAGCCTTTCGCCC
>JBLFWS010000217.1:0-5552 GCA_047611865.1 Chlamydiales bacterium | reverse complement strand
ATATTGTTCTCCAAAGGAGAAGTTCTGATCGTATAAACTCTAATGAGATAGCTGTTGATTGGCTACTCAAGTTGCAGTCTTGCAGGCCTGGCACCCATGACTCAAGTTGCAGTCTTGCAGGCCTGGCCCCCATGAATGGGTGCCCGTTTTTCAAATGGTGATGGTGTAGAGAAAGATAAGAAAATCGCCATAGAGTGGTACCTGAAAGCATGGGATTCCGGAAATATTGATGCAAGTTATCATCTGGGTTTAGCATATAATCTTGGCCAAGGTGTCGAAGTAGATCATAAGAAAGCTATCGAATGGTTACAGAAAGGTGCTGATGAGGGCGTACAGATTTGTCTGAGTGTCCTAGGTTGGAATTATGAAAATGGACTAGGTGTAGAGACTGACTTGGTCGTTGCAAATGCCTACTATATCTTGGCTGAAAAGGAAAAGGAAGTTGAGCGGCTTCGTGCTTTGATGACTCCTGAAGAGTTTGAAGTATCTGAAAGGGCTGCTGATGATCTGATGGTAGGCTTTCATCAGATGTGGGCCGAGGCTTAAGATTAGGATTTTACATTTTGATGCTTTGAGGTGCCTTCTCTCATCAAAAGCATTTTCGATAACCCGGCAGAGCAGCATAGATACGCCGTGAAACACAATGTTCACGGCGTAAAAGAATAAGTCTTTACGTCCAGCAGCTATCTCGGCCACTAGAATCTCTGGAGGGATTGTAAGAGCCTCCTGGACGGCTTATGTCGGGTCTATTTGCGAAGGACATGTCGATAACCACCACCATTAACTGATTCGGCTTTGTCGGGCTTTATTGAGCCTGTATAATTTGTCAAATATGGCACGTTATAAAGGGAAAGGCTATATAACATGCCATTTTTGACAAATTGTATAAAAAAACGCATCTCAAAAATAGATGAGGACAAAATTAGTTGAAATGGTGTTTTAACAAAAGTTAGTGGTTGACCGATGTTAAAACATAACTCTACCTTAAACCCCAAAAAATCATATAATCTAAGTGTTAAACCCCAAAAAATACTAAAATGTTGAATGTTGTAAAGCTTAATGCCCATTTTATCCTTTGGTGTTCAGCCCAAAATGTTAATATCAATCAGCAAGCTAACTCCCTTAACTTCAGAAGAAAGTAAGGTTTAAGTTATTCCGTTTCAAGAATTGAACCTATTCCCTTTTCTTGTGTTAAAACCCAAAAAATCTCATAATTAGGATATTAAACCCCGAAAAATACTCCGTAATTGAGGTTTTGAAAGCTTAATGCCCACTTTATCCTTTGATCAGCTACCCGAAGTATTCGTTTCAAATAACGATCTAACACGTTTAGTTTCACGGGAGCTTAAAAATAAAAGGCTCCGTAAGCTCGCCTCTCGTTTATATACCAAAAATTTTTCAGAATCAGCTGAACGTTTAATCAAACGTTACCTTTGGGATATTGTAGGGGGCTACTTCCCTGGAGCTCTTATCGCAGACAGGACAGCCTTAGAAAATAAACCGTCTGATGACGGGTCTATTTTCATTATATCCGATAAAAAAAGAGCTATACAACTACCCGGGATTACAATACGCACACGAAAGGGGTCACCACCACTAAGTTCTGATAAGCCTTTTATAGGTAATCTCTACCTTAGCTCAACAGCGAGAGCTTATTTAGAAAACATGCGTCCTTCGAGGGAGCGTTTAGGAATCAGCCGCACGCTTAGCCGTAAGGAGATTGAGGAACGACTTGAAACTTTCCTACAAAGAGGTGGTGAAGAGACCTTAAATAAATTACGCGATGAAATGAAGCAAATAGCTGGTGAACTAAACCTCCAAACAGAGTTTCAGTCTATTGAAAAACTCATTGGCACCCTTCTCGGAACACGAGATGACCTACTATCATCACCATTGGCAAACGCTCGTGCCAAAGGTCAACCTTACGATTCCCAACGAGTAGATCTTTTTCAACGATTTCGTGATTACTTGGTTACTATAGCTCCTGTATCCCGCCCATTTTTAGAAAAAGGAGGTAATGAAAACTTAGCTTTTTACGAAGCTTACTTTTCTAACTTTATTGAGGGTACAGAATTTGAAGTTGACGAAGCACGTGAAATTATTTTTGAAGGGAAGATCCCAACTGAGCGCCCTGAAGACGCTCACGATATTTTTGGCACCTATAGCTTAGTTTCAGATCATTCTGAAATGCAAAAATGTCCTAGAGACTTTGAGGAATTACTAGTAATTCTAAAACACCGACATTCCGTAATTATGGAAAGGCGTCCTACAAAAAACCCAGGAGTATTTAAGGATAAAAATAACCGCGTTGGCTCTACCTCCTTTGTAAGTTTTGACCTGGTGGCAGGAACACTGAAACGGGGGTTTGAAATATATAGAACTTTACAAGAACCCTTTCAACGGGCTGTATTCATGATGTTTTTCATTTCGGAAGTCCATCCATTTTTAGACGGAAACGGTCGGGTTTCCCGAATAATGATGAATGCCGAACTTGTTGCAGCGGAAGAGTCTCGCATTATTATCCCAACGGTTTACCGAAATAATTATCTCGCAGCCTTAAGAGCTACCTCTCAATTTGAAAAAACAGCTCCTTTATTCAGAGTTTTGGATTTTGCCCAACGTTATACTTTAGCTATTGACTGGTCTTCTTTCGATTCATGTTCAACTGATTTAAAGCATACCTTTGCTTTTATAGACCCGAGCGAAGCCGATTTACAGGGTATACGTCTAATTTTGCCAAGACCTGACTTAAGTCTTTAAACCTAATCCTCTTTGATAAACAAGGTGTCAGAGTTCAAATTCCGAATTTGAGACTGCCGCTCCTTCCCTCTCCACATCAATAGCAATTTTTATAGCCCGGCAGGGCGGCAGAAGAACGCCGTGAATCACTCAGTTCACGGCGTAAGAGAAAAGTAATGTTATAGCTCTGGCATTTTACACTCTTGCAGAAAAGTCTGATTGGGCCGAAAACCTATGCAAACAAATGCCTGAAGAAGAAATCACAGAATCGAAAAAATTTGCAGATAATTTGCTGGACGCTTTCATTGAAGACCACCATAGGATTTATGGTGGTGATTTAGGTGACGAGAGTAACGCGTAGAGTTTTGCTTTTGTATTCTGATACTTTGAGGTGCCACTTCCGTGGCACGATTTGTTTTTTGTGCTATACCCCGAGCTAAAGAACGGGGCTATTTGGAGAGGGAGCCACCTGGCTAGGGCGGCCTTGTTTATGCCACATATCATCATATATTCCGCATAATCTATGTTTTTTAAGTGGTTTATGCGGAATATTTATAGATAATCCGCATAAACCACGTTTTTGTATTGGATTCTGCGACTAATTGTGCTATACTACGCATAAACGGGAACAGAGGACTCACTAAAATGACAATTATTGGACGAGAAACGGAATTACAAACACTTAAAGAAACCATCGATAGCCAAAACTCTGAATTCATAGCAATATACGGTAGAAGAAGGGTCGGAAAAACTTATTTAATTAACGAGTTTTACCAAGATAAAGGAGTCTATTTTGAACTCACCGGAAGAAAGGGAGCATCAAAATCTAATCAACTAAAAAATTTCACAACTGTATTTGCAGACACCTTCGACAGAGGAAAAAAGGAAGAACTTCCTGAAGATTGGGACGAAGCACTAACAAGGCTACGTTACAAAATCGAAGGTATTGACCCCGCAAAAAAAATTATTCTTTTCTTTGATGAATTACCTTGGCTCGCATCAGCAAAATCTGGATTTCTCGAAGCTCTCGATTTGTTTTGGAATCGTTATATGTCACGACGAAATAACGTTATTTTAGTTATCTGTGGTTCAGCAGCAGCATGGATGATTCGAAGAGTTGTAAACAGTAAATCAGGACTACACAATCGACTAACACAGGCTCCAATCAACCTGAAACCCTTTACACTAGGAGAAACTAAAAGCTATCTCGAATCACGCGACATTCAAATGGAAAACAAACAGATCATTGATATTTACATGGCCCTCGGAGGTGTCGCACACTACCTAAGACAAATACCGAGAGGGAAATCATCAGCTGAAATCATTTCTAAACTCTTCTTTTCAGAACAGGCTCCCCTCATCTCTGAATTCAACAGACTTTATGATTCCCTATTCGACAACCCCAAAAAACATATCGAAGTAATCAAAGCATTATCTCAAACAGACCAGGGCCTTATGCAAACGGAACTCTTCGCACCGAATACGAGTCTCTCTCCAGGCGGTGGATCGGTTACAATTCTTGATGAACTGGAAAGTTGTGGATTCATACTTAAAGTCCCTCAGTTTGGTAAAAAGAAAAAAGAGGCTCGCTACAGACTAGTCGATGCCTTTTCCTTATTTTATATAAAATGGATAGAAGGTGTAGGAGAAGTAAGTGAAGCATACTGGCTGCGGAAAAAAGGAAGCCAGGAATACAACATTTGGGCTGGTTACACATTTGAAAACATCTGCCTTCAGCATTATAAACAAATAATCAAAGCACTCGAATTAACGGTAACAGCCGAGGGAAAATCTGGGTGGAAATTCGCACCCACAGAAGGCTCTGCTGAAGAAGGAGCTCAAATCGATCTTGTTATCGATCGATCAGATAAATGCATAAACTTATGCGAAGTGAAATTTTACTCCGGAGAATACACTGTCGATAAAGATTATTCAAAAAAACTTCAGTTCAAAAAAAACTGCTTCCAAGAAAAAACAAAAACAAAAAAAACGCTCTTTACAACGATGATTAGTACTTATGGCGTAAAGAAAACCCCCCATTATTTTAATTCGGTAGACAGCCAACTGACTATGGAAGCTTTATTCTAACATCAATATAAGGAAATGGGGTCAGAAAAGAGGTCGGATTTCCGGATTTGAGCTCTGATACTTTGAGGTGCCACTACCGTGGCACTTTGTGCTTTTGTGCTATACCCCGAGCTAAAGCACGGGGCTAATTGAGGAAGGAGCCACTGCCGTGGCTGGGACGCGGTTGGTTCTCAGATACGAGATTCGGGAATATTGCAGCCTTTCAGGCTGCTATGACTACAACTATTCTTACCCAGGGCGTTGCGCCTTAAGCTGGCAGTATTTCAGCCCGCTGGGATGAGGAGAGGTGCAGCTACCGTGAGACGTTGTCTTTTTGTGCTATACCCCGAGCTGAAGCACGGCGCTAGTTGGAGAGGGAGCCACTGCCGTGGCTAGGGACAAGGTTGGTTCGCAGATACGAGATTCAGGAATATTGCAACCCTACAAGCTGCGATGACTACAACTATCCTTACCCAGGGCGTTGCGCCTTAAGCTGGCAGTATTTCAGCCCGTTGGGCTGAGGAGAGATACAACTACTCTTACCAAGGGCGTTGCGCCTTAAGCTGGCAGTATTTCAGCCCGTTGAGCTGAGGAGAGATACAACTACCATGGCACTTTGCGGCATGGTTCAATTCAAGGTAACACTTTTTCCTAAGCCTATAGGCTGTCTGACCAAAATCTCGGATGACTTAAGAGAAGCGAAGGAATTTGTGATTATGTAACTGAGTCATGCCCGATCTTCTAAA
>JBLFWS010000216.1:0-5585 GCA_047611865.1 Chlamydiales bacterium | reverse complement strand
GCTTCGTGATGTGTCTCTGGCGATAGGTAGGCTAGGGGGGCATTTAAACCGGAAAGGTGATGGTTTGCCAGGAATACTTACCTTATGGAAGGGGATGACACGCCTGAATGAACTTGTAGTAGGAGCCTGAATGTGCCAGTGTGAAAAACCCTATTCGTACACGCATCATCTCACTAGCACTTCCCCTCATAGCTATCGCTGATATTAGCTATCACAAATCAAAAGGAAATATACGATCCCTTGTAGCCCGTTTTACTGATGACGAAATAAGTAAACAAAAGACACTCAACGTCGCCACTTCCCATTTTAATGCCGCTCAAAAAGCACGTGATCGCCTCAAGTGTAGTCTTAGCTTGCTCCGCAACAGACTCTTTTCAAATCCAGCTTCTGGATACGAACCCACTATTTCAAGCAGTGCTGATCTTTCTGTACAGCTTGAAGATACTCCAACTGACTTTCGCTTAGAAAATGCCGAATTACGATCTCTGAAAAATGACCTACGTCAAATCAAAAAAGATCGATCAAAAGGAAAACAGAAACTTCTTAAGCTAGAGCCAATAAATAAAAAGATAATAAATCTCAAGATCCAGCTAGCAAGAAAGAATCAAGAATATAATGGTTGGCTAAACCTGTTCCCCTTATCCACATCTCAGTGGTTAATGCAAAAACAAGAAATATCAAAACTAGAAATCCTCATTCCAACGGTAATTAAAAGACTAAGAGATCGTTATTCCATAGAAGAAGCCGATTTACCTGCGGAAATTGCTAGCCTTAAAGAATCACAACTTGCCTTTGAAACACGAGAACATGAACTTGAGGAAACTATAAGACAGCACCCCAGAACCCCAAATAACACCCCTGTCAACTCTCCCGTTATCACAAATAGCAGTTCACCAGGCACTGTAACCACGACCCTAGACGCCACGGCTCTAACCTTAGACCTCCAAAATGCAGTCTCCGCTAAATTCCCTAAAGAATCCATGCTTGAGGATGTCTCCAGAATCGCAGGAGAAAAAACCAAAAGCTTCTTCGGAGCGATCTTCCAACACAAAGACGTCATCAAAAGCTGGTCCTACGACGATAATACAGGGAATTTTCAAATCGAGCTCTCCGAAGTACTCCAAGTAAAAATTCAGGACCCTTTAGCAATCGAAGCAGCTGACAGACCTAACTCTATTCTCGTATTAGGCAAAAGCTCTGGCAACAAAATCCTTGTCAATGGAAAATTAAATAAGAAAGATGGAAAATTCTCTTTTGATCCTGAACAATTAGCAGGCTATGGGCGAGCAATGGGTAAATATCAATCCGCTTTCCTGGACAAACTCTATTACAGCGGAAATCACGACTCGATAGTTTTCAAAAAGGCCTGGCTTCCTGAAAAACACATCCCTTTCGGGGTTCTAATAGACTCTTTAAATGCTGGTAGCGTCGTCGAAGGCGCCCCCCTTGAAATTCTCACCTCAGGCTCTTAATTAAAGCAGCCCGTCCTTATAAGTTCTTAACACAGCATTAATCATTCCTTAACTATCTCACTGTAAACTAAGTAAATACAAGACCTGTAAACTAAGTAGGAAAATGACCACTCGCGCATATAACTTAATGTCTGACAGTGTAAGAAATTTTGTTAGCACAAATTGGCTTAAGCCTGACTGTGTCAATGTAAAAAACCCGCTTCGTACCCGTATCGTTTCACTGGCATTACCCCTCATAGCTATGGCTGATATAGGCTTCCACAAGTCTAAAGGAAATATACAACTGCTTACAGCCCGTTTTGCCAAAGACCCAATAAGCAAAGAAAAAATGCTCTCTATTGCCAGCTCCCATTTTAAAGCCGCGAAACTTGCACAAAACCATCTCTATGAAAGCATCTGCATGCTTCCTGACAGACTCTACTTTAACCCCTCAAGGGGTTACGAATCCAAAAGCACTAAAAAAACGGAAGAACCCCTTCTCGACTTCAGATTAGAAGACGCTCAATTACAATCTTTGCACGATGATCTCCATCAAACCCAAAAGGTCAGGTTAAATGAAAAACGGGAACTTTTAAAGCTTGACCTTATCAATAAGAAGATAAAATCTCTCAAAACTCAACTCGTAAAAAAGAATGAAAAATACCTTGAATGGAACAACTACTCTCCTCTATCCATTTTACAATGGCCTGAACAAAGAAGGCAGATCTCAGCACTCGAAAATCTTATTCCAAAAGTTGTTGGAAGGTTAAGAGATCTTTATTCCATAGAAGAAGCTGATTTACCCTCGAAAATTAACGAACTTAAAGAATCTCAAGCCGTCTATGAAACACGTGAGGAAGAACTCAAACAAACTATAAAAAATCATCCAAGAACCCCATTCTACTCCCCTATTGCTGCTCGTACCAGCTTACAAAGACAACTTTCTCCGAATCCAAAAGAAACTGCTGAAGCCTTAAACCTTACAAAGGAGGTTACAGCTAAATTGCCTAAAGAGTCTATGCTTGATGATATTTCCAGCATTGCCGGAGAAAAAATCAAAGACTTCTATGAGGCAATATTAAGTCACAATGACGTTATCAAATCTTGGACCTTTGACCGTGAAACAGGAGACTTCGAAATAGAGCTAAAAGAAGCCCTACAGATAAAACTCTCTGGCGGCAGTCTCCTACCTGAATATCTTAAAAAACCATTAGCTATCCTTACTTTGGGCACTGAGCCCGAATCTATAGTTGACGGGAAAATTTTGCTCAAAGGGAAAATGGACAAGAAAAACCGTCAGACAACACTTAAAAGAAGGCATGTCGTTGGTCATGCATACGTATGGGGGGGGGCTCGGACAACCTCCCTTGAAACATTCCATTACGATAGTTCACAAGACGCTATCATTTTCAAAAAAGGATGGAAACCCAAAAAAACCATTCCCTTTGAATCCTTACTAGCCACCATAAATAGTGGTGAAATCACCACCGGAGACCCCAGAGAGATCGTCTCTTAAATCCCCATGGCCGCCTAAGCCCAATCCCCTTGAAAATTAACCCCTTACCCAATACCCTCTTAACACTTTGTTAACAAATTCTTTATGATATCTTAACTCAAATTGAGTACAATTGAATTTTTATTTTTATAATATTCTTGATAGGGATTCATAATATGTCTTTAGTATTCATGCCGGGAACAAAATACAATAATTAGATGCTCCCTAATAAAACTTCCAAAATCAACCCACGAATAAGCGACCCCAGCTTCACCAGAGAAGCCAGTTTGGCCTGCCAAAATGCCATTAATGAACTTCGAAGATCTATTTACCAACCCTCCAAACCGAATACAGAAGCCCTCATTAATTATATTACCCTCCTTAAAACCGGCTCATCTTCATCAGTTGAAAAATGCGTCTCCCCAATCTTTTCCGAAAATACCCCGGCATGTGTTAGGGAACTTGAAGATCTGCTCATAAAAAAATTAGCAAAGGACTTTTCCGTAGCTATCAGAAAAAGCGACACGCGAACACTAAACTCTCTCTTTTGAAATCAATATTCCCAATCATATGAAACGCAAAGTATTCGAAGGCAAAAATATTGTGGAGACTGCTTCGGGAACACAAAATGAAAAAATATTGGAAGTAATTTTTAAACATGTCGAATACTTCCCTAAAGATATGCGAGAAAAGCTCTTCTTGAATAACTTTAGCAGCTCCTACCTCCATGAATCCCTGGACTACGGTTGGGATGGTGTGACCAATGCTATCCTTGAAAATTACAAGGAATTTCCTGAAAAAGTTCAGGAGCAGTTTTTCTCACTCAACAAAAGAGGAAAAACTGTTATGCACCTTGCCTCCATACAATTCTCCGCCTTCAATGACATCGATTTTACATACGTTGAACAGCTATTATCCATTTCCAAAGAACTGCCTCCAAAATTCCAAATTAGCTTACTCAGCCCAGACCTTCAGGAAGAAGAAACCCTCGTCGACATAGCTTACAAAATGGGTCGAGGGGACATCGTATATCAAATTCTGAACAACATAAAATCTTACCCGGCAGAGCTACAAAAAACTCTACTTGTAGGAGATAATAGTAAAAATCCCATCTTACACGGTGCTGTGAAAAACCATCTTTATGGAGTCATCAATAAAGTTTCTAAGGAATTCCCCAAATACCCAATAATTATCCAGGAACTTCTGCTGAAACCCGACAGCAAAGGAAATACATTTCTCCACATTGCGGCTGATTTAGGCCACTTAAATTTCCTCGGCAAGACCCTAGATTTACTTCCTAATTTCTCAGAAGAGACCCAAAATGCCTTATTCGCCCACAACAAACAAGGCCGCTCTCCCTTACATTTCCTAGCCAGAAACAATTTCACCGACATGATGAATCAAACGCTAAAGGCTACACTTAAGTTATCTTCAAAATTCCACAGGTCCCTCTTCTTTCCAAAAAAATCTACTTACAACATCCTTCACTACACTGCTATGAAAAGTGACCTTGACACCTTTAAACTCATCCTTGAAGAAGTTAATTCGTTCCCGCAAAAAATCAGAAAAGGAATTTTGGGAAGAGACCGCGAGGGCAACTCTATCCTCCACCATGCTCTAGTACCCTCGAACAAAGAAGCCCGAAGCAAAGACCAATTAAAGATCGCGAGATACCTCCTCAAAGATAGAGTCGCTATTCCTGCAGAAACTAGAAAAGAATTTTATTTCCCCAACAATAGAGGCGATACCATCCTCCAATATGCCACCGATCATTCAGAAAAACATTTCGGAAGGTATAGACAGTTAAGCAAAGTCATCATCAAAGACTACCTTAGAAATAGCCCTGCACTTTTCAGTCATTCATTAGACTATAATGAAATAGGATATAGCCCACTCAATCAGAAACGTTTAGGCAAAATGATGACGAAATATCTCTCCCGTCTATCTCCTGAACAATTCACCGAAATTCTACATGGGCTTCGTATCAATGCCAAATAATTCCTCTACGAATTCGCGACTCCAGAACAAAGCAGCGTTATCCCAAAAGACATTCATGACCTCATAGCATTAAAAAGATCGACTCTCCTCGATAAAACCCACTTCCAACTTGGCGTACATTTTGCCGCGGAGATCCCCGAAGCTCCAGATGTCGACATAGAAAACCTCCTTACCATGTACAAAGAGATCGATTTTAAGGAAGGCGAAAAAGTTAATGCCGATGGCAGTATGATCCTTGGAAAAGATTTGTTAGAAGACCTAGAAACTTTTGTCAGCAATATCAAAGGACAAGTCGCGTTTCTAGGTACCCCTCCAGAACATAAGCCTGCCCAACTAAAATCCTTTTACGACAACCTGGAAAAAGTCGTTAAACATATCACTCACAATCTACAAAACCTACCCAAGGAAGAGCGTAAAACCTACCTCATAGACATGGCTGTTGCAGGATTACGCTGTGGTGGACGTTACGTTAGTGAATCGCAGACCCTCTACCAACTCCTTTCAAAAGATGGCGTAACCGACATTGAGCAGTTTGTAAAAATGATATTTTGATTTATCTTGGTTCCTTTCTCAAACAGAAAGGGACAGACAATGGAAGTGACTACGCAGAGATTGGATCATCTTGGGATCATTGCAGGTGT
>JBLFWS010000215.1:0-5637 GCA_047611865.1 Chlamydiales bacterium | reverse complement strand
TCCAGCTGCAACGGTATACAAGAAACGGTTTTTGGAGGCAGTAGTCATCTGATGAGAGTCAAGAAAATTATGTAGACTTACGGTCCCGTCTTTCGGGGTTTTTATTTCAATTAATTCGGGTCCCTGAGTGGTCATGGAAATTTCGGTATTAATGTCATAGAGGGATCTACTTATCAGCTCCCAATCAGCTCCTTTTAAAGCTCGATGCTCGCCAATTTCTTTTATGATGGAATCAGCACTTGTATGTCCATCATTTAGGTAGGATTCAAGTTTGTTGGAGACCTGTTTTTTGATGAATATGGGGAGTTCGCTTTTTTTAAGTTCATTGAGGAGGAAGGGTTTTAAATCAGCAAGTGGACCTCCGTCAAATTTTTTGAGAATATCATAAAGACGGGTTTTAGTATTTACATCAGAGATAGTACCTTTCGATCTCGCTTCTTGTTCCATAACTTTATTGAATAAATTTTTAATATTTTTAAAGTTACGAGATGCTTTAAGGTTTGTGCTGCCACCATCACCGCATGCAGCATTCAGCTTGCTTAGCAAGAATTCACTTCTATCAAGTGATTCGTGATCTTTGAGCTCGTTAAACTCATTAATCCAATTGGGGATGCTATTGCTGAATGTCATTCTCTTATAGGATGCAGAAACAGGAGTGTTTGATCTATATAGGACAGCAAACCCGTGCCCCCCTCCATAAAGTGAAACAGGTAAATCTTTCTGTATAAGAGTTGCAGGTCGGACCATATCGAAAGGGTCTGCAGAATTTGAAATCGTATCGTAGGCTTCAAACTCTTTATCTACATCTCCGACCATTCGGATTAAGCAGCCCTGATTATTAAAATCTTCTAAAAGTTCGGTACTTGTGCTTTTTACAGGTAGAGGGTCAGGATCATCTGCAGTAAATTGCTGAATAGGGGGGAGATCTCCTGCTCCTTTTGGTCCAAAAGTTGACATCAACGATCTCCTTGTAAATGAAGCCTTCAACTCCAGAAAAGATAAGTAAAGCGTATTTCATGCCAATTTTGGGGATTAAGTTTGAAAAAATGGAGTTAGACGTCGGATTGTCGGATTTGAAATCTCTTAAATCCTAAATCTACCCCCCCTCCTTCTTTTTTCTACTGAGTTAAAATACTAAGGGCTTCCGCAGAGCTTGGTCTTAAGGATGGATCATTGTTTAGCATCTTTCCCAGGCAGGTTTTAACCTTTGGTGACAAGGGAAGTTCTCCGACACATTTTTGAAATTTGGCGATATTTTTTCGCTGATCATATTGGTGCCCGTAAAAATGGATAGATGGGGTCTGCTCATGAATTCTTGAAAGGATAGTGATGAATGAGGAGGCTAGGCAAAATATTTCAATTTTGCGAAGGCTCTCATCACTGAAAGGGGGGGGGCTTTATCAGCGGGAGAATAGTTGTTGCGGATGTCATATCCACAATCGGAAGGTAAGAAACGGGGTGCGCCATAGTAAATAGGTATCGTTGTCTCCTCAGTATTAATTAAGGAATCAAAGTCACATAAGCGTGCGTACCACTCTCCATTATTTTTACGGCAAATGAGAATATTAAAGGGGTTGATGTCCATGTGACATAGGAAAAGTGAGTGTAGCTTTACAAGTTGTTTTAAAATATCTTCGAAAAAGCTCTCGCAGAGCTTTTTGTTAGGCAAGGGGGACTGTGAAAATAAAGAAGATAGGGTTCCGCCCTCAGAAACTCTTTCAAGATAGGTAAATTGCCAGGGCTTTGTCCCTTTTTATCCTCGATAACGATAAAGATTTAAAAGAGGGTCAGAGTATGCTTGTGCCAAGCCTGACCCCTTTTCTTAGGAAAGGTCTAAGGCTTCAAACTCATCATACGATCAAGGAGTTCTTGGGAGGATGGTCGGGAAGAGGGTTCTAGTTGCAAGCAATCTGCGGCCAGGGAGCAGGCTGTATTGGGGGAATTTCGTAAATGTTCAAGTTCAACCTGATACCTTTTTACAAAATTTTCGTTTTTATAACGATTGATTTGTCTATTTTCAAAATCTTCTCCGGCCTTAGTTATTAGATCAAGTAATAGGTTGGTCCTTACGTGGCGAAGGCCTAAAAAGACTTCTAGTAATATTCGGCCTGCGGAAAATATATCTGATTTGAAGCCATTAGTATAAAAAGTATTATCTAGCCAGCCTTCTATGTTTTCTGGGGCAAAATAATGAACAGTTCCAAACTTTCTATTTCTAAAGAGCCATTCATTCTGATCGAGTGCTTGCCCAAGAGGATTTACTTTGTATGCAGCTCCATAGTCACCAATGAATGCACGAAGCTTACTTTGAGAACCAATCTTCAAAAGGATATTCTCAGGCTTTAAGTCTCTATGGACAATCCCGTTTCTCTCAAGTTGGGTTAGACCTGTGACGATATCGAGACCAATTTGGATTTTATCTCTAAGAAGGAGCTCCATATTATCTAGGACTTCAAATAGATCGTATTTTTCATAAAGAGGGAGGACAATCGCTCTTTTCCAAATGTCGGGTATGCTTGATAAAATTGGAGGTGAGCGAGAAAGTTTGTGGGGTTTATATTCCACAGAACCAAGTAGAGGGGTAAGTTGTTGACAATTGTTTTCAGAAAATAACCGTAGGATGCTCAGTTCTCTTTCTACAAAGTTTACGAGTGGAGTATTTCGGTCATAAAGAACCGTTGCTACTGCAACGACTTCTCTCGATTGGATATCTACTCCGTGCTTGATCACTTTAAATGCACCTTGTTTTACGAAAGTCTGGCCCTCTCCCTTTGATTTTAAAAGGCAGATGGTTTTCCCACTTTCAAGGTTTAAGAGTGAACAAGAGAGGCTTGTTTTTTCTTTGGGGTGATGACCGTAGGGCAGATCTCTTTGTGATCTGTAAAAAAAAGCATCAATTTTTTGAGTGGATGAATTAGATAAACCTGGAATTGAATCAAATGAGGGTGGAGGAGGAGGGGATTCAACTTGTGTATTTGTATGAGATTCTAAATTAAAATGTATCATGCTTTTATTGAGATTTATTAGAAATACCTTAGCAGTTTTTAAATCTGCAGGAGAATCATGTTTGTTGTTTTTTAATAAAAAAGGAGATAAAAGTTCACATGTGTGATTTGAAATGCTGTTTTTGGATAAAGTTGACAATTTAAACCCTTTTTATAGGAGAATTATAATTAAATTAAATATGGAATATTAAAAAAGTATTAGAGGGAAGGTTTATACTGGAAAATTAGATTATTTTCCACTTCAAAATGGGGTCAGAGTTGGGGTGACACAAACTACTCAAAGAATAGGCCTTTTCCCCTTGAAAAACCGTTCTATTTTACGCCCTACTTTGTCAAGGGTAAGCATTACAAGATTTTTGACATGTTGACGTTGTTTTTGCACAGTTTCTCCAATCTCATTTTTATTCCACTTTTCAAGATCGGAATGCTTAACCTCTTCCATCGCAGCTCGAACAGTAGATTCATCTAAAGGACCTACTGCAGCCAAATATTGTTGAGAGTTTGGAAACGGGTCAGGCTTGGCATATGGGCATTTGAATAATTGACAAAATACACCTGAGTTTGAAAAGAGGTTCGCATAGAGTAGGTCATAATTGCCTGGTATTTGATCTGAAATCGAAAGGCCCACTTTAAATAGCAGTTTTGAATCATGAGCATGGGGTCTGCAACAGGGCCTTTTAATTAGAAAGATTTGATAAAAAATTCCCTTACAAGTTTGCTGAGGTATTCCTCATCCCATGCAGCTCTTTGACGTCGATCAGACAGGCCTTTTCCAGATCCTAATATGTTTAATGCTATTCTTCTGAAAGTTGCAAGTTTTTCTTCTGCATAACCTGTATTTACAGGGCTATCATCCTCCAAGAAGTTGACATCTAACTGACGGTGTAGATTGTTCTCTATTCCCCAGTGGCAACGAATAATCTTTGCCAATCTCTTTGGCTGAAAACTTAAACTCGTGATGTAGTAGCGTCGCTCGATCGATATTTTTCCCTTTTCAGTTCTTGTCGAATGCACCTCAATATTAGTTCCTTCAAAAAGGAGTGGTATAGCTGTGATTTCATTTGACTTGCTATCAACTGGTTGCTGGAGAGCGGGTCTGACCCGCTCTTTTGACCCGCTTTTGAAGATAAGTGACCTTGTACTTTTTCTTGCGAAGTCTTTATCGAGGAAAATTTTCGTGGTTACTCTGTCCTGAAATAAGCCTTAGTCAAAAGTTCATGATGTGTCCAATCTGAGTTAAGCTTTGACAGGCTCTTTCTCACGGACCCTTTTTGGGGAGATCTTTATTTGTTTTGATAGATAGTTATTTATGCTACAATTGACATGTAGTAATGAAATCAAGGAGGATTTATGGCTGCGCCTTTAGGTTCGAGTGTACCTGCTCATAATCTACCTATTCAGGTGAACTTTTCTAATTATAAGAGCCTTGCATCGGTTCAAAAATCTGTTGGTGGGAGAGAAAAGTTCCATATGACAGTGCTTTTTGCTCAAATGGCTGATGAAATGATTCAGGCAAAATCAGGCAGTATTCTTCAAGATATTCAGGGAGAAAGAGCTTGTCAAAGCTTAGCGCAGACAGCCCGCTTGAAGTTTCAGGGATATGTGATGCTTGGGCCATCTCAGGATATCTTAGCTGCTAAATATCTGCCTGTGGATAAGAAAACTGGGGCTGATTTGACTGCAGCTTATGAAAGTGATTTAGTTGGTCAGGCCAGGCGAATGGTAAGAAGGGCTGCTGATCAAATGGAAAAAAGTAAGACAGGTTCTTCTAAGGCAAGTAGAGCACCTCATGTTGCGACTAGGGTGTCTCCAGATTCAGAAATCGCTGAAGTGCAAGGGGAAAAGGTTTATATCATGGATACTCGGACACCCCTGTTACATATCACAGTTAAAAGAGGCGCTAATGAAGGTGATATGAAGCAAGCTAACAGCATGCCTGCCCCTTCAGACCTGGAACTAAGGCTTAAAGATTTGAGTGCTGATCCGACACGTCCAGCACAGATATAGATGAGGTGGGTCAGGTATTAAAAAAGGGGCTTGTGCTCTGTCAAGTCCCAGTCTCTGCACTCCAATTTCATCCGTTCTATTTTGACATCTTTCAAAATGGCCGATCGCTGATAGATTCATTTTTGACTCCATTGCATTGGTCTTCAGGGTTTATCGTTTATATTGGGTTTTGAGGGGGTTTTTAAGGGGCGTCTTTACAAAAAATTTTTAATTTATTCTAAAAATCCAAGGATCAAACAGATGCTCCAGTCTGGGAATTTGGGATTGTAAAATGCGTTGTGTATATAAAACTTTTTTGAAAAATATCGGCTCTGTTGCATTTAAAATTTCATGGAAAGGAGATAGGTATGAACGCAATTTCAGTGGAAGAAGGGCTAAAAACAGCTCTACAAAGTACTGCACCGCTACAAAATTGGAAGAAGAAGTCCGAAACCTTATTGTGGGCCGTAATCTGGACGGTACTCTGCAATTGGCAGGTATACGATCTAACAACCTTGTGCGGTCTAGTATGCAGACAATCAAGGGGCAGAAGATTACCGGTTGGACGGAATGGCTTTCACTGGGGAGATATTTTTTATTTTTGGATCAACCTACAGACGAAGAAAATATACTGACAATAGCCAAC
>JBLFWS010000214.1:0-5643 GCA_047611865.1 Chlamydiales bacterium | reverse complement strand
AGACCTTGAAAAAGCTAAAAAATCCCCCTCTTTTCTATCGAGAAGGGGGGGGGGGTAATTTTTTTTTAAAAATGCCTCAGAATCCATTGCGAGCCTCTTTTTGGTTTTTTAGAGTGTCTTTTTTAATTTATAACACCTTTATTATCAACGTCAAAAGCACGGGAATTGCTGCTCATATTATGGTTGAATTGTGATTTATAGGTAATAGTTTTATAAGTCATCTAATCAAGGATTTAGCCGTATTGGGAAGAATACGGCTTGTTATCCATAGCTGATGCGATATCTGTGGAAATACTCAATTATATACTCAAAGCTTCTAACTCCGCAAAAATTGTCTCCATAGCAATAGTAAAATCCTCACCCCGTCGGTCAATTTCTCTTTCAATCTGAACGGGTACTTTTGGGAGCAGGTTTAAGAACTCCTCAAAAGAAACAGGATTTTGATTAGGCTGAGGGTTGCTATCCCAGAAAGCGATTGCATAAGCTTTATGCATAACTTTGACAAGGTTCAGGTATTCCTCGTAGGACTTTAAATCCTCATAAGATGACTCGAAGAGCTCCTCTTTTGTTTGAAGAAGGTCATCTAGGCTCCGATGCTTTTCAACAAGGCGGAATGACAGGTCAGGCCAGAATTTAGCGAGTAGAGTAGGCACGCTTTCAAAGATGCTGACCGCACTAAGCTGAACAGGGATGATCAAGCCGAGGCTTAAATTCTTGTATGTATCTGAGTCGTGGATTTGTCTGGCCCATCCCCATCCGTAGATAAACAGATAGGTGGCAAAGACCCATCCTAAAAGCATGGAAGGGACAGCAGATAAAGAGCCTGCACCTCTTACAGCAAAGGTTGCTATGGATGATACAGAAGAGAGAGGCATTGCTTGCCAGGATAAGATCGCTGAGTGAAACAAAGATCTTCGGAGAGGGGAGAGGTGCTTATGCTCTTTTATGAGGGTCTCAAGGCCTGTAAACCAGCGCCTTCTTTGTAATATAAATTCCCAAAACGAAAAAGGGCTTTGCTCTAAGAGCTCTCCAGAAATCCAGCCACAGTCGCGAATACCCATAGAGACACCAAATACTTTCTGACGGATCATATTATCCACACGCCCCAAGAACTCTTTTACAAAGCGTTCCAACTCTTGCATCTTCACCATTTGCAGTTGCTCCAGAATCTCAGGATTCATGGGTAGAGACTCATCAAACTGCATATTGTCAAGTAGGGCTGACCATTTTTGATTTAATTCTTTGGTGTATCTGTTGACTTCTTCTTTATGAGAAGACAGCCCCATTTTTTTTAATACTGATAAAAGATCCTGATGTAAACGGTTCAGTTCAGCATCAATGGAGGCTGGATGTGACATGGCTCTTGAAGCTAAAAGGTCACTTGTAACATTAACGGTCGCTGCTTCTGCCAGATGCTCGGCATAACAGTTATGAGCCTCTTCTAACCTGGCAAAGAATAGATCCGACTTTCCATGAACTTTAAGGATATCATTGAGCTCGGTCTTCAGATAATTTTGAAGATCATGTATGGCAGGAGCCATGTTAAAGGCCAGACAGGCATCTTCTGTAATGCTAGTAGCTTCTCCACCGTCAAAATTGTAATGTTCAAATTGTTCGATCACTTGAGGAAGGTAAAGAAAAGATCCTTTGGCTCCAAAGAGTACCTGGTTCATACCATGAAACTGCCAGAAAAAGCGGCCGGAATCATCTCCTCTCCTTACGGAATCGAGCATTTGGCACCATCTTGCTTGAAAGCTCTCAAAGTCCCACTTCCATTTCCTTCGATTAAAGCGGTCTGCATAGCGTATGGCTCCTTGACCTAGCTTCCAGGAGTTTTCCTTTTTATTGGCGAATTGGTTAACCCCGGAAACAAACTCCTTAGTAACAATGCTTTCTTCATCCAGGTGCATTACTCCAGCGCTCATGTCACAGAAGCGGTACTCTTTTTGCAAAGATCTCTGGTGAGTCTGTAATAGATCAATCCAGTTCGTAAACACTTCCATATGGTCAGTAAAGGGATCTTCCTGTCCAAGAAAGAGAGATTCTATAACCCCGGGAAGTTCCATCATGAGTTTTCCCAAGCTTTTAATTTCTCCCAGACCCTCCTTACGAAAAGCTACGTTTTGTTCGTCTTCAAAAATGGGGTCCACCGACTGTAATCCTTCTAGAAGATTACGACCTTTCTCTTGAAGAGAGGGAGGTAGATCGGGGAGGAGTCTTACCATCTCCTTCCTTATCGACTTTAGTTTGGCCCAAGGGCTGAACGTGTGTTTTAAAGACCTCTCTATCGGCGCTAGTCGGCTAGCGGGCGGCCTACCGTGCAAGTCCCTGCAGATTTCACTAGCTTGTTTAGCGAGCTTTAAAGCTGTTTCAGAAGCATTACCTTTATCGAGTTCATTTCCCATCGCCAAGGCTTGGTTTTGCCAGCGCTGAAGATCAGGCTTTAATGACTCCGGGAGAATTCCCTGGTTTTCTTTCAGGACGTTTTTAAAAGCTTTGGCTTTTTGAAGATAATCAAAAGCGTGGCGATAAATTTTGTCTTTCAAGGAGGCGTAGGCAAGGGCTCGTCCTTTCTTCTTCGTGCGGGCAGGGGAGACATAAGCATCAGGCACGACAACGACCTCTACATAATCGGGAATTTGACCTCTTTCTTTGGCCAGAAGGATATGAGATTTTACTTTGACTTTCTTCCTACGGCCTTGTGCTTCGAGATTATTGGATCTTTGGGAAAAGAGATTTTCCAGTACTTCCTCACCATCTTTCTCTCCTTCTTCCCTAGCTACAACTCCTTCCCTTCCTAAAACTTCCTGTTCAACCAATTCATCTGTAACAATTTGAAGACGGATGTTTTTGTGGCCACCCTCAGACAAGATCTTATAAGCGATTTCAACAGATGCACGAGTGAGATGGGAGTTCTCATCACCGCGGGTTACCCAACGGTATGTTACAGGTAGGTCACTTTTTATCGGACCATCTACGTGCGGATCCTCCATACACAATCCGAGTACACTGGGGATGAAGTGAGGTATCGTTATAATACCTCCGATACTACGTAAGAAAAAGCCTCCCCAGGATAGAGGGAGTAACGATCTATATGTACTGCTAAATCCAAAACCAACGCCCATTCCACAAAGGGCTGTCGGGATATATAAAAGCCTCTTTACATTGCGATCCAACCATGTAGAGGACCAGGGGGCTTGTAAAACTTCAGCTCTTTCAAAAGCTTCTACACTTCTTTCAGGAGGTGCAAGGTCTTTTGCGTTATTTAAGAAAACTTGTAGAACAGGGTCCTGAATAAGTTCTGTGGTATGGGAATAATCATGGCTTAAATGAGGTGTTTGGGAGGTAGATAGATTTTCAAGTTGATATGTGGACATGTGGACGTTTCCTTTTCGGAATTTAGTTTGTTTAAAAATAAGCCTAGCAATAGTGTAGGGATAACTTTTTTAAAAAATAACCGAGGAAAATGCAAGAAGTTTCTGCCAAAATAAAAATTCAGTAATGACTTTCTCTCCTATACTGTGAGGAGGTATTGCTCAGGATTTTTCAGCCAGTCATTGTGCGAATCAACGATCTCACGGGATAGTCATCACATAGCTATACACCATCAACAAGTTGATGGTCAGTATCTTAATGTTAAATTTAAATGAACTTTAATTAATGTAAAAAAAACAATGTAACACTAGATGATTAGGAATCATTTAAACGGTGTTTTTATCATGACAATCCAGGGAATTGATCTAGCATTTACGGCTATTCCAGAGTTAAGAGAGCTAATTCAGAAGGGGATTGACGGCTCAAGATCACCCTCTGAAAAGATTACATGATGATCTTGCGCTTGAAACACCTTCTCTCGTTTCAAAAAGAATAGACATTTTGATTAGACGGAAACCCATCTCAATCCCTCACTCTGATTGTAGAGGAACAATTGTGCTTAATTCATTTTTGTTAGTTGAAGCCAATGATTTCCCCTGGGAGATGATTGGAGGGAAAAAACCTGTTACTGAATACACCACTGGTGATTTTGATAAAGCATTTAAGTGGGTGGTTTCACAAGTACAAAGAAACACTCAAGATTCAGAAGATTTCACAAGTAGCCCTATGAATGATTTGTTTATGAGGTCATTTCTCAGGATGATGGCAGACCCTACAGCCTCAAGGAATATACAAAAGTTTATTCTAAGGCATGAATTTGGCCATGTAAAATATCAACACCATACGGATAACTTAGTTTTTCCATTTTGTTTACCTCAAGATCAAAGAGAGGAGGCTCAAGCTGACAGTTTTGCAAATAAAGACCCCCAAGCCTGTCAAGGCGGAGTTGATTTATTCAAAATAATGACAGAGGAGGGGATTAATCAGCGTGGCTCCGGAAAAGTTCACGAACGGATTTTGAGTCGATTTCTAATCGATAGCCAAGGTAATCATCGCTTTGATTTAGAACATCCAAAGGCTACAAGGCGTTTAAAAATTGCAGAGTTACTATTGAATCCTCAAAAAAGAGGAATTAGGGTACCCTCGTGGTTTAAAAAAGTAAGCTGATTAGTAAACGACCCCTTTTTCCAATTGCCTATAGCTCGTGAATTAATACTGAAAATCTATCCAAAGATACCTGTAGAGCTTGTTTGTTTATAGATTAGTAATGTATTCCACATTAAAAAACAAGGCATCACCTTTGGGCTCAATAACTACGGATAACGTCAAATCAGGTATGTCTTTGCCTTTCCAAGAGCCTGCAGAACAAAAAGGGCCTGCTTAAATCCAAGACGGTGCAAATCATTTATTTAGACGAGCGTTCAAGGTGACTTGCTGAGAAGTTGTTAAACAACTCAATCGAATGTTTCGAAACGATTACATCGGATAACTCTCCTATTAATCCTAAGGGACTAAAAGAAGAACTTTTTCTTGGAGACCGCCGTTTCAATGATTTGAGAAATTCTCTTAAAACAAAACTCCTGCATATAGCTGATGAAAATGGCATTTCCACGAGCCTACTTGAAAAACACAGAGAGCACTTGGATGATGCCAAGGCTTACGTCCAGGACGTTCAAGGTCAGCTTCAGCAATATAGAGGAATTAATAATCAGGTGATGGACAGGCTTCCGGAATACCTGTATTTTAAAACCAATATTGACAATCTGTCAAAAGTCGTGATTCTATCTGTTTCCACTGTCCTCGCATCCATAAAAAAAATCGGGATGAATTGGAAATTCTTGGAATTAAAACTCTTCAAAATGACCTTGACGAAGCAAATGCGATATTACAGCACTTTTGCCGTCTTTCTACCGGCTTGAAAAGTGAAGAGGAGATGACTCAATTAGTAGAAGTTATCAAATCATTATCTCTCGAAATACTGAGTGATGAGAAAACCCTGAAAGAAAAAATGTATGTCCTTAGAAATGGAGGATCTGAAAGTAGGATAGGTTTCCGGCTTTCTCAGGAAAGCCTATTGGACAAAATCCAGACACGTATCGCCGAAGCCGTTCAGGATACAAACCCACGTAAAGATCCATTTATCTACGTAACCGACCGGGAACTCAGGGTTTTAGAAAGAATTTGCACTATTTAATTTTTCAGATTGAAAAAAGAAGTACACGAAAGAAAATTAATAATTGCTTCCGGTATCCAAGAGCCTGTTCTTGA
>JBLFWS010000213.1:0-5653 GCA_047611865.1 Chlamydiales bacterium | reverse complement strand
TAGCCATCAAAATCCACATAAGCCTTTTCGTAGGTGGTATCAGTACTTTGATGGGAATGCGAAACCCTGAAAGGGCAAATTCTCTTTTTAAAATGGCTTTGTTGGGCGTTGTTGCATAACTTAATACGTTTACAATCATTTATTTAAACACCGAGAGCACCGAGAACACAGAGAGATAGAAAAATGCATAAAGTCTCTCAGAATATGCTATCAACTGATCTGTGATTTTTTATTTTCTCTGTGTCCTCTGTGATCTCGGTGGTAAAATGTTAATCATAAGCCTCTTGTAGACGTATGTTTTATGCAACAACGCCGTATGAGATAGTGAAATGATCATGCAACAATGCCTTTTAAAATACGTAGTGTTGTTGCGTAATTCATTTACGTAACAGCGCGGTATATGATCGTAGAAAACATTCCGATAAATATATTTTAAATAAATAATTATGTATGCAAAATGCGAGATAATTATTATTTTTATTTAATAAAGTAATATTGACGTTAAATAGCTAGCCGATAGTTATGCCAATGCATTAACTATGGTGTTTAGAGCTTGGCTTCTTTGTCTTTGCTGCTGTTAGTCGTTGGGATCCTTTTTGAAGGAGCTTTTATGGTCTCCAGATCTTTACACTCATGGTAATAGCAAATATAGTTGCAGAAATAGAAGAAATTTGAAGTACTGACGTTGACTTTATGAGAGTCTGAGTAATTGAATACGATCATGATTTTCTCCCTGATTTATTGTTTCTATAGTCTAGATTGTATCTGATTATTATTAAAGGTGATTTAAGACAAAATTAAGTTTAAATAAAGTGTTTGATAGTTTTTGTTAAATAAATTACTTGTTTTTAAGCTGTTTTATCGCTTGTTAGGCTAATTAAGCGGTGTAGAGCTTGGAGTAAGGAAGGATACTTTAATTGTTAGATGAAGCGGTATTTCTGTTCTTTGTGGTGGAATGATCTAAGGATTCCCCTTCTTTTCTGTAGCGGATGAGGTCTAAAATACGCTTTTGCGTCCGGTCAAGGACAACGGTAAGACCGGGCTTTGTGCCGATTTCAGAAATTTCGAAGGCTTTCATAGTATTGCAGATGCGCCCATCAAGCCGTACACCAATCCCTTTGATGTCGACCATATTCCCCCAGTCGCTGAACATCTCGAGTGTCAGTTCACAGGCTGTGATAATGAATAAGATCTGTTTTCCAGGGTTTGAGTGAGCGATTTCAAAGATTTTACCGCCAATATAGTGGATGGTAGTGATGAATAGGGGAACTACTCGTTTTTCCGGAAGAGCATTGACAGACTTTCCTATGAAGCATTGTTGACATACTGGGTGCTTGGGATCATGTATGCAATCTGTGCTAAAGCGATTTGAGGGACATTCGAATGGTTTATGGCAGTAGGAAAAACCTACAATGAGAATACTCTCGGGATTATCGAGAAGAGTTTTGAACTCTTCTACATCTTGAATTCCAAAGAGAAAAAAGTCATCATCACGAGTGTAACGGCCTTTTTGAAATAGAGATTTAAGGAAAGACTTACCGTACTTAAGAGGATGCTTTAGGAAACCTTCCCGTACTTTACCATCTGTGTCATGGAGGCCCATGTACTTGAAGGCCTTCCATTTTAAATTATTAGCGGTTTCTTTGCATATACCGGGCATATTGGGCATGCGTTTGAGTTTTTTGATAGGAGTTTGCTGCTCAGCTGACGAGGCGGTTTTGTCCCACGCAGCTTCTGCGTCTTCCCAGCTTTGATGATCATTCCAAAGTTTGAGTTTATTTCCCATTAATGGCCGGAACTTAATATGGTTGGTAATTTGATTATCGATTATACTCCTTAATCTTTTTAAGTCACGCATCATCAAGGACTTTAGATGGAAGTAATTTACTCAATAGACGGGGAAGAATCGCAGCGGCATAAGACGTTGGTGCTTAAGCTTGCAACAGCTGAAGAAAGGGGGGTACGCTGGAGCTTTGAGGGGAGTCGTGACATCTCTTCCCGCGGGGAAGTTCAAAAGTTTGCCACTGAAAAAGATAGAGAGATCTTGAAATATTTGTACCAGAATACTTCTCTTTATTTTCCTTTTGCGCAAGTAGACGTTGATGATGCAGTGGAGGTGTTAAAATTAGCTGCCATTACCGGGAAGTTGTTTTTTAAAGAACGCAAGTTACTTTGTGATTTTTTGGGAAGGGCAGAATTATTATATTCTCTGCACAATGTGGATGGAAAAACAGCTGAAGTTGAAGGTAGGCTTAAGTGGGGAAAGCAAGAGGTATCCTTAAAAGACTGTGATCTTTTCCTAGAAGGGGAGCCACCCTGGTTTATCAAAGGAATTATCCTCAAGCTTATGGACGACAAAATTCATAAGAAATGGTTTGAAAAAGTCAGGAAAGGAGGGTCGTACTTTTTGGATCTGGATTCCATTGGGAAATTTTTGGATACGTTTGAAGATGGGGATGTGCCTCACGCTCCAAAGGTGTTGATCCCCGAAGGATTCAAAAATAAACTTATTTCTGAGGGTGTTGTAGAAGCCCTTCCCTGCCTTCATTTGCAAGACAAGCGTGGAGCTTATGCAAATCTTTTGATGAAGTATCCAGATGGGCGGGTTATTCCGATGCAGGATATAAGACTTGATCTTTCTTCTTGCGAAGTGGCGTGGGAGGAAGATCTCTTTGAAACAGACTTTGTAAAAAAGCAGGTGGGGAATTCGCATTATCATTGTCCCATGGACAAGGTATCAAAAAGCCTGTCTTTCCTTGTGGAACTTGGCTGGGAAGTTATGGATGCTTCAGGCAATCAGTTAGTTTGTCAAAGTGACTCAGAACTATTGATGAGTTTGGAAAATGATTCTGTAGTGGTACGTGGGAGAGTACGTTATGATACTTATGATGCATCAGTGGTGGATATTGTCGGGGCGTTTAATCGAAAAGAGAGTTTCGTTTCTTTAGGAGAGGGAAAGGTAGGTCTTTTACCCAAGGACTGGAGCGATAAGACGATGTCTTGCCTCGTGAGTGAAGAAATAGTTGGAGACGAAATTAAAGTTAAGAAGAGCAGGGTATGGGGATTGGCTGATGTGATCGAATCCCATCGAGAGATAAGCTTGGATCTTCCTTTGGAGAAGTTACTGGGGCAAATGAGTAACTTTGAAGGGATAAGTTACTGCCCACCGACAGAGGATTTTCATGGTTCTTTGAGGTTGTATCAGCAGGAAGGCCTTAATTGGTTGTCTTTTCTGGAGGAATACGGCTTTCATGGAATTCTTGCAGACGATATGGGCTTGGGGAAAACGGTTCAAGTCTTAGCATTTCTTTCGAGAATGCGTCATGAGGGCCTGATCCTGATAGTTGTACCGACGACACTGATTTTTAACTGGAAACGAGAAATTGAATCATTTCTTCCTGATTGCTCTGTATATATCCACAAAGGATCTCAGAGAATAAAGGATCAGGAGCATTGGCAAAAACACGAGATTTTACTGACTTCTTATGGTACGATGCGTGCTGACGAGCATTTATTTGAAGCTGCTTCCTATCGCGCAGTAATCCTTGATGAGGCACAGGCGATAAAAAATCCTGATACTCGCATTGCAAAATCTGTATGTAAGTTGCAGTCTCCTTTTCGTTTATCCATCACGGGCACACCCATAGAAAATAATTTAACAGACCTTTGGTCTCAGTTTCGCTTTTTGCTTCCTGATCTACTGGGAAGTAAGATGGAATTTAACGCCGATATTCTTGCATCCCAGGTAGACTCACGACACCTTTCTAAAATAAGACAGAAAGTTCGTCCGTTTATTTTGCGTCGACGAAAATCAGAGGTGGCGAAAGATCTTCCTGAAAAAACGGAGCAAACAGTTTATGTGGAGATGCGTGAGGGGCAACGTGCCGTATATGACAGTTTTGTCGGGAATTTGAAAGGAGGGCTTCTTAAAAAAGTTCAGGCTGATGGGGTGGGAAAACATCGCATGGAGGTTTTTGAGGCTATTCTTCGTTTGAGACAGATTTGTTGTCATCCCCTTTTGGTAGATGGTTTACTCGATGAACTTGCAGTAAGAGAAAGTGCTAAAATGGAATCCATGATGGCAGATCTGGATATCCTGATAGCTGAGGGTCACAAGGTGTTGGTGTACAGTCAGTTTACCTCTATGCTGAATCTGATTTCCAAAGAAGTGGAAGAGCACGGATGGAAGTACGTTAGACTAGACGGACAAACACGGAACAGGGAGAGAGTCGTCCAACAGTTTCAGGAAGATAAAGAAGTATCTATATTTCTACTTAGCCTAAAGGCTGGTGGAGTGGGATTGAACCTGACATCCGCAGACTATGTATTTTTATTTGAGCCTTGGTGGAACGATGCGGCAGAAAACCAGGCAATTGACAGGGCCCATCGTATCGGAAGGAAAAATCCTGTAATTGCAAAAAGATTTGTGACAGTGGAAAGTATAGAAGAAAAAATTATGCTTCTGAAAGCCTCCAAGAAGGGGTTGATTGATGATGTGATAGAACAAGAAGACAGTATTACAAGCTTGACGGTAGAAGATTTTTCTCTTTTATTAAGTTGATGGACTTGAAATTAGATAGATGTCCCTGATTGTATACTTATCTTTAACAAAGGCTCTTTTTAGGGATACGGATGCATTGCAAAAAAAAGAAATGGTTTAAGTTACATCGTGGAGATTTTTTTTTAGATCGCCGAGTGATATACCGAAACAGGTTCAATAATTGTTTTTATTCTGGGCCTTCTAAGGTTTATTCGCCTTAGTGTTGACAGCTTAGCACAATCGACAGCTTTTATCTTCGGGTTAGAAAATGTCGATGTGAATCGAATAAACATACGAAATTTCGTACAAACTCGCAGTCTCAAAGAAAAGATTAGGTAGAAATCTGAGCTTGTACTCTTGTTATTTATTACTTACTCTGTTAACAAAATATTTAATAGGGTAATGGGATGAGGCTAAGTATTTACTATGATTAAGGCAAAACTAGAATCAATTCGGCGTTTATTGAAGATTCAGGGGATTGTATCTGATGTCATCCCGACGTCGGAAAACCTTTCTCTTGAATTTTTGAATGTTTCATTTGGACCTGACCCGCAGGGCCGCGAGCTGAATATGCAGATTAGTATATCGGATCAGGATCTGTCAAAAAATGACGAGGCTTTAGGGATCAAGGATAAGGGGACCGAATACCATTTGATTCGCTTTTTTATGCCAATGCCTTTTCAAATCAAGGAAGAAACAATGGGAGAAGTTTCACGTTTGCTTCTTTTTCTTAATAACTCTCTTGAGCTTCCTGGTTTAGAATTATTTGAGCCCTACAAAAGTATTAATTATCGGTATGTATTGCTGAGTAGAGGTAGTACTATAGATAAAAGGATCGTTCTGTCACTAGTAGGCATGATCATGATGTTTGTGGAAACCCTATCTGGGACTCTGGAGGAGGTAGGCTCAGGTAAGCTCACCTTTACTGAAGTTATCGAGTGGGCTCAAGAGCGACCTGGAGAAGGGGGAGAATAGAGAAATCTTTTAATAAGACGTCTTGATAGTTTATTATCCTTATATTTGTTATCATTTTTATATTTCCAACCCACTCGAAGCGTAATTTTACTTTTCTAATGGCAGCTTCAGTAAGTTTTCAAACATTCCCTTTTATAG
>JBLFWS010000212.1:0-5793 GCA_047611865.1 Chlamydiales bacterium | reverse complement strand
ATTTATCCCAGCTTATTGGTCTAGGGTCGGGACCATCAACAAGTATTGAAGTAAGTAGCTCTAAAATCGTCAATTCGTAGTCACCTACTGGGAGCAGTCCTCTGTCATCAAAAGAAGTGGGGAGCTTCATACTGTATTCTCATTTCAATTAAACTATACCTATATTATAACTTAATCTATAGGTTGTGTCAATACTTAGATTTATAGGGAAATCCATGCCCAATTTTGCTGCTGTACCACCCCCACAAAAGTCACAAAAACTACTTTGAATATTATGACATTCACGGCGTATGAGACGTGCACCTTGTGCCGCACCCCTGTTGCTCAGGAACTACACTGGAGTCCAGAGGTTGAATTTTAACGAAAACACCCATTTGAGTTTCATGGGTGATTTTGTTAAAATCAGCTCTATCAGGTGAAATATGAAGACCTCTTAGGACTGTGTCGCCCCTTCAGGGCTCTTTAACCTTTAAACCTATTCCTAGCCTTCCCGTTCGCTCACGCTCACTCCAGACTAGGCTATTGCTGTATCGGGACTTCGTCCCTTATGAAGGCTACGCCTGTGCAAAAAGAAACATAAATGAATGTTCAGAGAGTTGTCCGATACAGGTATTTATCAGTATTTGTAATTAGCAATTCCCCCATAGCTCCCCCAAATTGCATTTTTGGGGAATGGGGGAATAAGAGATTGACTATCTATCTAGCTGAGGTTAACAAGGTTGAATTGTCTATGAATGCAAGTGAGAACCTTGCACCCTACGCATTCAAAATGCGAGTAATGAGAATTAAACTATTATGCTCACATTCTCTTTACTAAAGCCTCTAGGACTGTACAGTCTGTTTTTCAGAAGAATCCTCTGAATTAGGAGAAGAGCCATTTTCACCATTTTCTATGGCCTCTACAGTAGAAAATAAGCCCAAGGTGATGTATTTCTGACACATTGCCTCAGCAAATTCTTTTGAAAAGAATTTGCCACCTACCATTGCTTTTCCTCCTCTATGCACCTCATACTCTACATTGGGAAGCAGCTCCTTAGCAGCATTAAACTGAGAATCACTCTGGGGAACAATCAAGACTTCATACATTTTTCTTTCACTCTCATCTCCTAAGACGTACTGTTCGATCATTCCTTCCATCTCAGCTAAGATCAGTGCCTCTTCATGTTGTACAGCACCATCGACTTCAACAAGAGCTCTCACGAGATCACTAACAGCAGCAGCCTGCTCCTTTGGGGGGGAAATTCGAAGGTACTTATCCATACAGCGCCTTAAATCAGACAGACTTGTAACATTTTCCACTGCCCCCGGCTTCAAATCCAGATCCGCTATTTGCCACTCTTCAGCAAACCTCTTAATAAGAGCTATTTCCTTTTCATCAATCATATTGTCAATAGCAGAGAGCTTCTTAAGAATCGTAATAATTTTGTCTGCTCCACTTGGGCGGAGAAGCGCCTTGATAAGGTTCCCAGACTCCTTACGCTCAAGGTTTAGATTTCTAAGGAGTAAGGTAAACAACCCTACCCCTTTATTGCTCCTCACCCACAATCCTGTACCAATGACACTCATCGTAGACAAGCCCGTGAAAACAATCAGAGAATTTATTGCCGCGGGAATATTATTATCTATCAACAAAAACCTGGCCATAAAGGGTATGTGTACTGACATCCCCAGAAAGTTTGCAGCTATAGAGATACTTTCAGCCACAGCAGTTTCATGCTTTCGTGTCCAAAGCTTATTAACTTGCAAATACATTCTAACAGTCGTCAAAAGGACTGCCACGGTGACAAGAACATCGATAAAGACAATAAAATACTGCATGCTACCCATCTCTTTTAAGATACCTTCAAATTTTATCTTATACCTTGTGGAAAAAAATCTCAGCCTGTATTTACGCCATTTTTAATGTTTCTAAACCGACGACTATCTGTAAGGCGATTACTGTAAAATACTTACATCTTTTGATAGGGATCTTGCTGACCTAAAAAATAAGTTCTTACAGCATCTTTTGAGCCTTGCTCCCCCAACAAAAAATTTTCAGCATACTTCCCAACACTTAAGTCTTTCTTCTTTGGGGACAAAGCAGCCTCCAATGCACAATACATCCCGGCATCACCAGGGAATCTTTCTCCTGAAAGGGTAAATTTATCATTCAAACGCTTCACTGCCCTTAAGCTATCCGTTACAGCAACCTCAAAGCTAAGCAATAAATCTTTGTTACCAATAACACGCCCTGTTACACAAAAATGTACTGCGTCATCCTTCAGAGTGTTTAAGACTACTCCCCTTTTTGACATTTCGTGGGCAAAAGCATAAGTAGCCCCTTTCTCCAACCCCCACTCCTCATCAATAGTAAAAGCCACCACATTTACTTCAGGTTCATTTAGCAGCTTAAGCTTTCCATCAAATTGCTTAACTTTTTCCGCTATCTGCTGAGTCATTGAAGAAATTTCACTAGCTATTTGCTTATACCCATCCTGCCCTATAGCAAGCATGGCCAGAAAAGCATTAAAAGATTGCACTGCTGATTGACTGCCCGCATCTTTAGGGGTTCCATAAACACCCCCACTCCATTCAGGTATTGAGTAAAACGAGTAGTAAGCTAAATTCTGATCCCCAAAATCTTTAGTCACTAATACAGAGGAACCCTTTGGAGCCCAGCCATTCTTGTGTGTATCCGCTGAAAGACTCGTAACGCCTGGCATTTTCAAATAATCAGTCTCATAATTCTTCAGGTTGTTAATGACGAACCCACCAAGACAGCTATCCACGTGCATGCCACAACCGCATTTCTTAGCCAAGGCAGCCATTTCTCTAATGGGGTCCACCTTTCCCGTGGGGTATGAAGGTGCTGATCCCACAATAGCCACAACGCTGTTTCCATATTCATTTAAGACTTTCTTCAGTTGAGGAATATCAATTGCTCCAGACTCATCTGTATCCACAAGAACAGTACGTATAAAATAAGCTGAAGATGCCTTCATTATCGAAGCATGAACTGATTTCCCTGCTATAATTACCCCTTCTCCAGGAGCATGCCCTCGGTTTTTAATTCCCCAGTCCCGATAAGATCGGGCTGCTAACATCAAACTCTCCGTCCCACCTGACGTTACAAATCCCATCACTTCATTCTTTTCTCCACCAAACATATCCCCAACCATACGGACCACCTGATAATCAATAAATGAAGCAACAGCAAACTCATCGCTGTGCAAAGAGTTCCAGAGATAAGACTTTGCGAAAGCAAGGGGGAAAATCTTTCTTAACTTAGCTGTGATTTCAGTAAAAGAGCCACCGCCACTATTACCTTCAGGAGATAATGCAAGAGATAATACACTACCCTCCCCTCTCTCTTCTTCGAGACATTTTGAATAAACCGTTCCGGAAAGATATTTGTTTTTTAAACCTTTATTTGTGATTTGGCTGTATCGATCGATTAGTGCTACCAGCTCTTCCTCACTCCATCCTTTTTCCGGAATTTCCGTTACCGGCTCTCCAAAGGCCTTCCACTTTTCTAAAGTACTTTCACGGAACTTATCTAAATTCTTTTGAAACTCTTCATTGTATTTTGAATTAATAAAGGGAATGTTCAATGTAAGCCTGCCAGCTTTTTCTCTTTCTGTCTCTCCCCAACGAGGCTGAACACTTTGATATACTTTTGGAAGCAATGCTACGACTATTGTAGTAGTCAAAATGATCTTCAGGGGAGAAGCTCCATGCAAGCTCGCATTTATTGATTGAATTACCTCCACAAACTTTTGAAGAAACTCCTTTAGCCAATGAATCATTCTATTCTCACCTGATAATTTACTATTGATGCAAAAAACTACTCAAAAAAAATAAATTTTACAAGTGCTGTTTTGCAGTTGATTGTGTATACCTTCACGGAAATAGGCTTAGATACTTACCGTTCCTTGACATTGACTTATTTCACGAGGCAAAAGATCATGCGCGTCAAAAATTCCGTAATCGTTGTAACAGGTGCATCAAGTGGTTTCGGGGAAGCTATCGCCCGCAATGCCGCAAAACGAGGAGCAACAGTCGTTTTACTAGCAAGAAGTACAAACGCTTTGGAAAAAATCGCCGCAGAAATCAATGCTGAAGAAAAAGGGCGTGCGCACTTTTTCTCAGTGGATCTTTCCAAAGAATCCGAAATCCTTTCGGTTTCCACAAAAATAAAAAGTCAAATAGGGATTCCTGACGCCCTTGTTAATAATGCTGGAATTGGCAATTGGCTTTCCTTGCAGGAAACTCCCATTGAAGATATCAGCAATATGCTCCGTGTACCTTTACTGGCTGCAATGTTAATTACTAAGGTATTTCTCGATGACATGGTCAATGAAGAAAAGCCCAAATCCATCATCAATATATCTACCCCAGCAGCTTATTTGAAAATTCCCGGTGCTTGTTGCTACGCGGTAGCCAGAGCAGGAATTAAAGCTTTTCATGATCAATTACAACTTGAATTAAGAAACACAGAAGTTAAAACATCTCTTATTATTCCAGGAGAAGCGAATACCCCATACTTTAGCAACAACCCCATCAGTAAAGAGCGCATCCCAAGACTAGGTTCTCTCACTCGTATACTTGAACCCGAAGAAGTAGCTAAAACAGTCGTCGACACCATAGAAAACGGTAGAAAAGAGGTTATTTTCCCCTTTGTACTGAAAGCCTTCATCAGATTAAACCAAATATGCTCTCTCTTCATACAGCCCCTGATTACCTATGTTCTAGCTTGGAAGCCCCCAACAAAAGAACAAAGAATCGCCGCCAAGAAGGCTGAAGAACTTAAAATTGAGTAAAATAGATCTATCCTCGACACATCTTAATTAAAACTTAATATGAAAAGCATACAATTTGTGTTTTACTAATTTTAATTCAGAGTAATTGGCTTTAATCATGTTCAATCAAATTCGCCCATCAATTTCAAAGAGCCCTCTTAGATACGAAGATTCAAAAATCTCTACCACAAATATTTTTGATGATTGTGATATTCCCCCTAATGCTCTAGACCTTTCCCAAAGGGTCGAACTATTAGCTCTTTCTTCAGAGCTCTCCACTTTTTCTCCTTTGAGTAAAAATCCACCAAGTGGTCTCCCCTTCCCTCCAAACCCTCCATTTTCTTTTAAAGCTATAGGCGTTCCTGGATATATAGCTCCTGAAGACGCCTCATGGAATGGCCAAGAACACGAGCTGAAGCTTAAGATGACAACTCAAGGTCAAAGAACTGACGCTACCGCTTTTGAAGAAGGCTTGTATGTCGAATTCTCAGACTATGAACTAAGAAATATGGAGCTCTTTATCGACCCCAACGGCCTGGCTACTATTGGAGACCAAGTTCTTGGTAGTGAAGAACACCACAACTTTCTTTTTTTCATGCGATGTGACGGGAGAATTTTCCTCACTCCAGATACAGAAGCACCCGGAATTTACCACTCTAGCTTAAGCGGAGGTTATTGGCCCCTTGCAGCAGGAAAAATGCGCTGTATTATGGGTAAAATCATTAAGATAAATGAAGATTCAGGACACTACAAACCAAGTAATCGACTGGATTTTGTCGCCGAAGCCCTTACTTTAAAAGGTTACACATCACCACATAATATCTTTAAGGAAATGCTTTTTTTCGGGTCCGCAGGCGTCAGCCGTATTCGTGACACCAACTCTCCCATTGAAAGAAATTGCGAACTAGAGTCTATAAATCGCCGACGGTCTATTGACTCCTCAAGTTCTCCTGCTGCATCTGAATCCCCAGCGTCTTCTGCTGCATCTGAATCCCCAGCGTCTTCTGCTGCATCT
>JBLFWS010000211.1:0-5802 GCA_047611865.1 Chlamydiales bacterium | reverse complement strand
CTCCTAATAGCCACGGTAGTGGCTCTGTCTCCAAATAGCCCTGTGCTTTAGCTCAGGGGATGAACGATACACATTTCGTGCCACGGTAGTGGCACCTCTCCAATACTTCAAAAACAGGTAGCTTAAGCATAGCTTTACTTTTCTCGATTTAGCCTTCGCAATTTTGGCAATTAGACATATTCTAGCGGCATGATCCCACAACCCTTTTTGTTACCTAAAAAAGCCTCTTTCTGAACCATGCCTAATATTTTTATCCTTTCTTGAGATTCAAATTAACTCGCTCTAGTCTTTACGCAATCTTAACGTTCTCTTTAAGAAAACTATACACCTTACAATGTAGGATTTAGAAATGTCATTTACTAAATTTTTTAATGAGAGACCCGTGTATGCATATGAATAGTTTAAGACCCATCCCTTGCAGCCAAAGGAATCCCCAAAATGAAGAGAAAATTGTAGACGGAGAAAACCCCAATGCAAGACACCCTTCAATAAACTCCATCGCTCCCCAGGCAATCTCTTCCAATCTCCGTAGGAAACGCGATGAAGAGGAAAAAATTCTAGATGACAACCCTCCGCACAAAAGGCGCCGTATTGCTCAACATAACATACACAACAACCTTCAGGTGATTCATTATCAAGAGGTCCCAGTTAATTTCCGTAACGCCAATCTCCCACAAAATATGCAACCCGACGGAATGGATATAGACAATGCCCCTGCAGGAAATCCAAATCTGAAAAGAAAAAGGCCCGAAGAAGAAAACCTAAACCCCGCCCCAATTCGAAGACGACGATTTAATGACGCTAACCCAGAACAGAAACCTGTACAAATACATCGCCCCTCTAGTCGACGCCATATACCACCCACAAGCTCTTCTAGTCAATCAAAGAGCTCTCGCTCAAGCTCTCCCCCAGCAATCGAGAGAGATCCCTTTCTAAGAGATCGTTTAAGTTTAAAAGATCGAGCAAGCAAAGTATCTCCATCCCAATCCAGAGACTTCGATCAAAAGTTTACTATCGATGGTAAAAATATAGATTTCAAACATCCCACCAGTAAGGTGAGTGCCCTCTTCATCTATCCCAGGAATGATCATAATAATGCATTCCGTTTGAATGACCATTTAAAATACAGACTCCTGGCTCTTAGCGAACATTATAATGTTAAAGTCCGCTACGTCCACGATATCGACGAAGCTGGCGAGCTTATCTCTAACAGCAAATATGCAGAAATTCACCACTTAGTATTGGGAGGCCACGGAAGCGCTTCATCTATCACTTTCGGTCATGGTGGAGGGAGAGCATCACTCACTACTGAAACAAAAGTTGACCCAACACTTTTTGAAAAACTGGCCCCAAAAGCGACAATCCTACTCGATTCCTGTTCGGCAGGCCTACGTCTCGCTGAATATGTTGCTAGACTAGCCCCTGGTCGCTATGTTTACGGCTCAGAAGTTACCCTATACAGCAGCATGATTCTAATCGACAGCATCTTTCCCTACCGCTGTACTATTTCAGAGCACGGTCGTGACAGAACAGCTATTACAGTTTGTTAATTTGCTGACACCAGTAAAAGCATTTTCCTATCCCTTGATCCTGTCTTTTTTCGGAGGCAGGGTCTTTTTTTTAAGTATTAAAACGGCTACCTACACAATACAAGTTCTCTCTTGTAGACTTTTAACAACAAATCACAAGATCTAAAGAAGTAGATTTCAAAGGTATTAATTTTTTCAAAAGAAACGAAACCTCGACAGAGCAACAAATCTATTTTTTTACACACATTTGATAGCCTTGAACAATGCCAATTCCGTAAAAGATCAAATCCATGATATCAAATGTTTGAGTAAGCAAATACCAGGAATAGCCTGGATCAAGCGTCACAAACAAATCCAAAAAAGGCAGCTCGTGAGCCTTTGCTACATAATAGCAAGCTGACAAAAGGTTGCCTCCAATACACCCAAAAAATGACAATGTGGCGCTTGAAAATGCTAATTTCCGACTCCCCTCTCCTGCAACAAATCGCATGCTCCATCCAACCAAGATGCCAACAGCAACAGCCATATATCCTATTTGAAAGCTACTAACAGTACTCACGGCAAGCCATCCAAGACTTCCCGTTACCGAAGCAAATATTCCAACTAGGAGCGCCAAAGGAAATCTTAAGATTTTTTGGCTCTCTTCATCAAAAAGAGCAGAAAAAAAAGAACTGGGTTTAGCATTCATGGCTGATGTCCTTTTTATTGTGGGCGTTATTTTTTATGACATAAGGGTAGAAGTTTTATAAAGGGATATTCAAATAAATCAAGTGGACCTACCCGGCAAACTCTCTTTTTAAGAGGGGCTGAATGAATATCCACTTGAAAAAGACTGTGACTTAAGTAAGAAATCTTTCTATTTACCAGGTCTTTACTAGAATCGATTGTTTCTCCAGAAGTTGTACTATCTAAAAGTTGATCCAACTCAGCTTGTGAAAGTAAAGGAAGATCATCAAATGTCCTCGAGTTATTTATAGTAATTCCAATCCTCCTGCCGTCGACTTTACATTTTTTATTATACTAAGGCTTTAGCCTTTTCTTCTTCAGAATACTTTAGAGAGTTCTCCTGACACCATTCAATGACCATACCTTTTATACGCTCATAACGATAGACGCACCAATCCTCCTCTAAATCAGCCAAGTTGATGAAATTAATAAATCTCCTAAAAGCAGCTTTTCCTACAAGTTCATTTAACAGATTATCTCTCATACGAGCATCTTCAAAAGATTCACTAAAATCTTTCATTATCTGGTATTCATCTACTTCACTTGATCCAGGAAGAGGGAGATACTCATTTGAAAATAATATTTTTTTGATAACGCTCAGTTGTTCTCTTTCATCTTCATCATCAGATAAACAAATTCGATCTTCAAGCTTCTGAATAGAATCGAAATGCTCATCATCCAACAAGACTTCTACTTCTCCAGAAGCCTTATTTACATAGACAAATAGAGTATCGCTTTGGATTTCTAAAGCATCCATAATTTCAATTATATTTATCATTTCTCATCTCCAAAATTACTTTAGTCTAGTGAGGTGCCACTGCCGCAACACGCTTTATTTTACAAGTGGTCCAGAGCTGCGAATCTTAGTCGCAGGCTACTGGAAAAATTACCGCTACCCCGACGGGGAACGCATCATTTTATCCCAACAGAGTTATATGAGCTACTATTTCTTGTGAGGACTCAATACCCGGCACAAGCCCCAATACTTTACATCACCTAGCCATCATAACCTTCTATATATTACCCTCTTGGCAAAAATGACTTATTTGATAAGCCAACCTCATAAAAACGCCTGTGAGTATCAACATTTGAAAAAGTTTCGTTTAGCCCCTCATTAACAATGATTCCACAATCAAATTCATTCGTAATACCGCCAAGACTACAAAAAATATCTCTAGCAAGGTGTATCTTATAAGTCGACGGAAGAACTAACACATGGCCCCAACCATCAAAAACCTTTGTCTCACCTTCAGCTCTAAGTTCTTGCATTCTAGCCTCCAAAACATTTCTCACTATCCTAAATTTTTCAATTTTCTCATAAGTTTCTACAGTACTTTTGATATTACAAGATGTTGAACGCAGGTTGTTTAAAGATTCTGCGCTAAGATTGTGGAAAATTTGTGAATCTAGATCATAAGTAATATTCAAAGAATAACTATTAAAAGACATTTCATCTACCTTATTATTAATTATAATATTCTATATACTATAGATAAAAATTTTAACTTAGATTATATTAAAAAACCATATCTTAGTAAAATTCAAGACCGGAAATTGACTTTCATAAGGGACGAAACTCGAAATATGCTATAACGAATTTCAGAGCTGCGGAAGCAGCAACACAAACACTCGAACTCTAAACCCATTAACCGGTATCTGCCACCTTTTCTTTTCAAGATAACCTAATCCTTTCACATGGTACAGAAAAGCTGCTGAGCAAAGAGATGCGGATTCCCAGTGCAATATTGGGTCTACATACTTTAATGGCTTGGTAATTAAGTAAAATTATAACGACGTTTGAAATAACATTACGTTTTTGCTATATTGACCTGATAAATGAAAAGAACCATAACCCAGGTAAACCTATTCGCATACTTGTCTTAGCCCCCCAAGAAAGAGATATCGGTTATTGCGAAACCATCGCAAATCCCCAACACTATGAGTTCCATTACATCAGGAATGATGACCCAGCCTCCAATGGAGATTTAAACGCGTTTTTCACACGAAGCCATAAGTATTGCCTCGAACACAAAATTGATGTTGTCCTGGGAACAATAGATATTCCCAGCATTGTTAAATCTGCATTAGCAGATTCTATCTCCACAATTAAGGGCCCAAGTCTTGAAAGTTGCTTCCTGTGCCTCAATAAATTATTGACCCTGCCCCTATTGAATTCCATCGTATCAATTTAAATGATGATCTTGAAGAGCAGCTCAAGACTCTAACAACCCTCGAATTTCCACGTTTTACCAAACCCGCTTCAGGAACTCGCTCACAGTTAATTTGCAAAGTCGATAACATAAAAGATCTTCAACAAGCCATGGAACGTCAAAAAACCGAAGCACCACAACTGACTGATCCGCTATACTCCTTTCTAGAAAAACACCTTAAAGACATAGAAGACAAGTACCCAGGAAGTCTCCACGATACCGCTTTAATAGAAGAATACGTTCCAGGAACAAGAAAGATCGCTGTGGATAGTTATATCTCCCAAGGTGACATCGTAAGTTTTGGCATCTGTGACAACAACTATTGGGAAGACTCTCCTGAAACTTTTAATAGCTGTACATACCCAACAAGAGTTTCTCCTGAAGTTCAAAAACGCGCTCTTGCGCTATTCAACGAAGTCGCAAAACGATTACATCAAAATGGTTTCAACAATGAAATTCTTGATGTAGAGATGTTTGTACGAGAAGATGACAAAGTTCAACTAGTGGAAGTTAATGGCAGAATGTTCTCCCAAATGAATGCTATCTATCGTGGCCGCGTTGAAAATGGGGACCTTTACGATCTTGCAATTAAGTTAGGCTCCAACGAAAGCCCCCTTCCCCGAAAGTATAATGGACGCTTTGGTGGTAACTTTTACGTTAGCACTTTTGACTCGGGAAATATTGAAGACCTTCTTGACTATGAATTTCTAGATAGCCTACCAGACTGGGTAACTAAGCAATATCCCGACATCTTCTTACACATCGATAGAAAGTATCGTAGGGGAGACTCTGTCCCAAAGACCGGATCTAAAGGATCTACCCTTGCCATGATAAACCTCGTGGGTCCAAATCCAGAGATTGTTGAAGACCTGGCGAAAGAAATTCGACAGCGCCTTCTCAAAAGACATAGCTCCTCTGTTTGGAACTAATAGTATCCTCTATCTATTGGTGAGTGGCCCTGCCGGGGCACAAATTCTCTGAGGCTCGGTACCCCGAGCTGCGTGTCTCGGGAGCAAGCTCCCTCTAGCCCTCTTGATAATGTCATCGTCTTCATGGAAGAAGAAGAGGGCAGAAACAATAAATGGGGTAATTTAAGATCAAATAGGGTGAAATAATGGCATCTTTACCCCATTTACTCATCTAATACTCGTGCTATAAGTGCCGCGCCGCTGGCGCTCAATAATTATTTTCCGAATTAAACCGGGCCTTTCTCTTCGCTACGCTCGGAACCGACCCGGCCTACATAATGACTCGCCTCCGGCGCTCCGGAACTACATAGGAGACCAGAGGGCACGCCCTTGGTAAGATTTGAGACAAAGCCCCGAATAGGAAAAAAC
>JBLFWS010000210.1:0-5836 GCA_047611865.1 Chlamydiales bacterium | reverse complement strand
TTTAAATATGCTAAAACCCTTTCTCTTAAGTCTATCGAGTATGCTTTGACCATCCGTATTCTCTTTCGTTTGTTATGCTTAATGAAAGAGAATAACAGTGTGCTGATTAAAATTTAAAGCACTATATCATGGCAGAAGATCTCCCCAGTGAAGTCCAGCTGATCAGAGACATAAAAGCCAATAAAATCCCCATGCCTGATGATCCCTTAACTTTTGCTGGTGTAGATCTTACCGGAGAGGACTTAAGTAATCTAGACCTCCCACACGCTAATTTTTCTGGAGCCTCAATGGAAGAGGTCAAAGCCAAATCTGCCGGATTTGGTATGAGCAATCTGAGCCATACAGAACTTTTTGACGCTGATCTTGAGAATGCCACCCTAAGCATGGCAAACCTGGAAGCTGCTGATTTAAGAAAGGCTAACTTACGAAACGCAAGAATGCGCGAGAGCAATTTATCTCATGCTGATTTTACTAATGCTAATTTACAAGGCGCGGATATTTCACTTAGTAATGTAGAGGCCAGTAACTTTAATAACGCCGACATGAGAGAAATGCACATACGCCTTGTCAGTGGTTTTGAAAGTGCTCAGTGGATCGGAGTAGACATAAGAAATGTCAACTTTGCGGGAGCCTACCGACTTCGACGTTTCGTAGGGGACCAGAATTATATACAGGAGTTCAAATCCACTAGTAGCTATATGACCCTTATTTACTACATATGGTGGTTTACTAGCGACTGCGGAAGAAGCATCGTCCGCTGGGCCACCTGGATATGTTTTCTCTGTCTATTTTTTGCCGGCCTCTACACTCTTTTAGATATAGATTATGGAGATTACCCCACGGCCTTATCACCCCTATACTTTAGTTTGATCACCCTTACAACACTTGGCTACGGCGATGCTGTACCTGCCTCTACCTCAGCACAGATTCTATCTATGATAGAAGTTGCAATCGGTTATATGATGCTTGGAGGTCTCCTATCTATATTAAGCAATAAAATGGCTCGCAGAGCTGATTAAAAGGCGACAGATGTTTGATTTCTTCAAAAAAAAGAAAATTGATCCCAAGGAAGAGCTAAGAAAGTTAGTCGGGGACTATGAACTTCCCAGATTTTCCATGGCCATCATGAAAATTCTAAAAACTTTAAGAGACCCTGATTTTGCCTCAGAAGACGTTGCTGAACAACTCGAAATTGACCCTGGTCTCCACGTCAAAGTTCTAAAGGTTGTAAATTCTGCTGCTTTTGGGTTCTCAACAGATGTAAAAAAACTTAGACATGCGGTAGCCCTTACTCGGTAAATCCCGCCTGGAAACCATTGTTCTATCACAGGCTGTCAACGACAACTTGCCTCAAGTAGAACAAGATTTTTTTGATATGAAAAAGTTCTGGCTCCGATCTACAAGGCGGGCCAGTCTCGCACGCGCATTAGCTCAGTTACTCCACCCTACAACCCAGGCAGAGTCCTTCGCTATTGGCCTTTTACAAGATATGGGCCTACCTGTTTTGGTCAACACCCACCCAAACAAATATAAAGAAATCCTTGAGTTATGGAACGAAACCCCTCATAAACCCCTCCATATCATTGAACGGGAATATTTTGATTTCGACCACTTCACCATTGGCGGCCTTATGGCTGGAGAGTGGAAATTACCTGACAAGCTTGTTGCTGCTATTTCTCGAGACAACCCTAGTGAGATAGACCTTTCCTTAAACATTCTGGCTTTTATCCCTCTTGAGGACGAAGAACTTATTAAACAGGCCTTAATCAGGGTTTGTGTAGAATCGCATAATTTAGAAGAGGAAGTTATAACTCAGGCTGTTGAAGAAGCTCTTGCAGCCTCCAAAGAACTCTCTGCATTACTACGCTAAAACCTACCCCTCAAAGTTCCTAAGCAATCTAGCCGAAGCTGCTTTTTGATCCTCAACTAAGGCTGCATAAGCCAGAGCTGCCCCCCAAAAAGTAAACGCAAATAGGGCTACGTGACCCACATCCTTTGCACAAGAGAGAAGACTATCCTTTGCTTTATCAAACTCCCCATCTTCAACTCCCGCTGCAAGGTCACCGAGAGCATTAATAGTATGACCTATAAAACAGACTGCGTGCTTAAGAGCTCCAATTACTGAGGCTACCGGCACAGCCAGCATGCAAATCGCCCTGCCAAAAAACCTTGCCACCTTGCCGGCTGTTTTTGACATGCAACTTTGTTCTGAATCGTTAGAAGGATTCAATAGTTCTGATGAATTAATCCAATCGATACAGCGGCCTCCCCATGACTGGATGCCTGTATTACTACTACCCGCCTTCATATCACTGGTTTTGTGAAATAGGCCAGTCACCGAGCTAATTGATGGAAGTCTGCTCGCTCCACCTCCCCCTTGAGGAAGAGCTATACCCTCTCCAGACATAAGAAAAAACCTTTATTATTAATCAATCACTTAGTTGATTATAACATCTCTATATAAAACAATAAACAATATTACTCGTTCTTTTTATTTCCTTAACATACTAATTGTTCATGGTTTTTTCATTAGACACAAAAGATCAAAAATCAGACATTCCCTATTTTGAAAACACACTCTAGTGTACTCTTGGTACACTAGAATCTTTTGTTATTTTTACCGAGGCCCAATGAAAAAATACCTGCCTGGAATCACTCTTACCTTTCTCATCGTTCTACTTGCAAGTTTCATCGAAAAACTCCCCTTCTGGCCTTTCACCATTGATAGCCCGTCAGCACACCCCATTGACCGAATGATCCTGGCAATTCTCATTGGTATGACGATCAGTCATCTAAGCAATCTTGCTACGAAGTGGAAAGAGGGCATTGGGTTTTCCACTCAAAAACTTCTTCCCTTTGCTATTATATTGATGGGCGCCCGCCTGGACTTTAATATGGTCCTGGCCATTTCATGGAAAGCCCTTTGGATTAACATCATCTGCGTAAGCTTCGCTTTCCTCCTGACTGTCAGCCTATGCAACTGGGCCAAAATCAATCAGAAAGTAGGTATCCTGGTAGCCATAGGAACAGCCATTTGTGGAGGAACTGCAATCGTTGCTGCGGCTCCCGTCATACGTGCAGATGCAACAGAGACATCTGTTTCTGTGACAACCATTACCCTCTTTGGTATCCTGGCTATCTTCTTCTTTCCCATTTTGGGACATTTTCTTGAACTTAATGAGATTCAGTTTGGAATTTGGGCGGGTACTTCTATTCAAGCGCTACCGCAAGTTGTTGCTGCTGGATTTGCCTTTGGAGAAAATGCTGGAGAAATCAGCCTCCTCGTAAAGCTCGTGCGCATCCTCTTACTAGCCCCCTTTATCTTATGCTTAAGCCTGTGGTACAGCAAAAAACAAGAAAACGAAGACGGTGAAAAGCAGACAAATTCCTGGCAGACATATTTCCCCCCGTTCGTAATAGGATTTATCCTAATGGCCACCTTATCTACCAGCGGTTGGATTGTAGACATCCCTATCGGGGAAGAGATTTATTCCACAAAGAAAATTCTAAGTAAAATTTCTGGATTTCTCATTGCCATGGCAATGGCAGGGGTTGGTTTGGGAACAAACTTAAAAGGCGCCATGAAAACACAAGTGAAAGTCTTGGGGGCGGGCTTTACAGCAGCCACCATATTAGCCGCTGTGAGCTATGTTCTCATTCGGCTTCTTATTGTTTGACATGTTTTTCTTTTTTACACAGATCTAAGGAACTGTGTAAAAGGGAGACTTTATTCTTACACAATTCCTAAGCTGATCGGAAACGTTTTTTTAATGAACGCTCAAATTGAAAAAGAAAGGTATAAATAACTGCCATTGCATGGTCAAGCTTAGAAACTTCCTGTTTGTGAGTCTCTGCGATCTTTTCTACCACCAGCAATTCTCGCACGAGTCCTCTTTGAACATAATTAGAATTGTTCTTTAAGAAGGTGTCCACGGCTTTTTTCACACCTTTATGAGCTTGGCCATAATCGTGAAAAACAGCAAAGCCATTAACCCTCAACAAAGAGAGCCAATCAAGATCTTGCATCACATACCGACACTTGTGGTTCCCGTCAACGAAAATCAGTTCAAATTCTTCCTGGTCTCGCTTAGCTCCTGCAAAAGCATTTGCACTAAAATCTATTCGAAAATCCACCTGTTCTGCATCAATACCGTTATCGATAAGGTTTTCTTTTACCACAGACAGTTGATTGGGAAAGTAGCACATAGGATCCAATGCCACAAAATTTGGAGACTCCACTACCTCTTTTACGGCATTGAACATCTGCCATAAAGTACCACCAGCAGCGGTACCAATTTCTAAGACTTTTCCTTTTGGGGCTAAATTTTTCAAGGTATTCAAAAGAAGACTGAGCTCATCGTCAGCAAGTTCAGATTGTAATGATGTTGCACAGTCACGCATTTTAACCTCAAAGGTAAAGTTCTATGGAATAATAATGGTCGCATTTTATCATATACTGGCATTTCCCCCAAAAGAGAATTCAGGAAGATATTAGCACTAGCCAATTCATTGCATCAGGCACCCACAACGCATGTCACATGAGATAGAAACCTCCTCTCCAAATTCTATGACAGCGTCTGCGCATACAGAAGAGAATTCTCTTGCACGTGCAACCGTCTGCTTACAACCTTGATTAATCATATGAAGAATATTCTTTACGGTTTTCTCCCTACTGAAGGAATTGTTTTCCGTCTCTATGCAACAAAACGTCGCTGTCAACAGAGCCATTATCCCTTTTGCAATCCTAAAATATATCATACTAGCGGGTCCACAGGCGGCAAAAGCACCCAACTCTATAAGATCTATCACTTCAGCTGCCATTTCATATAGTTTTGCGCTCAACTCCTTATAATTTTATTTCTTATAACTATCTGAAATAAAATTAACACTTTTCACCAACTCATCCCCATAATAGTCCAGGGAGATCATGGATCGTTCTAAAAAATCACACAAGATCGTTTCTGTGGGCAGCCCTCACTATAGCCACGATATTAAGCATCAATTTGTAAAACGAGCCCACAACAAATATCAAGAGCTTGACGGATTAAAAAGACAGCTTCTAGAAGATCTATCATCTATCGTTGAGATTTCTGAGGGTCTTGCTTTACCCGAAATTGACTCAGAAAAGATTTCAGCTGCTCATACAGCACATATGAAAGAAGGCGCTCACACAGTACTCTCTATTCTTCTTCCTGTTAGCCTTCTTTGGGCATCAGAAGGAGCAGAAAAGGGATTCCTATACAAAGAATCCTTACTGCCAAGCCTAGCAGGCCTACAGGGCAATGTGGATACTTTCAAAGCATCTACCCTAACTCTCTTAGAAGATGTCCAAAAACTCAACAGACACGAATCAAATTTAAGAAAATTACAAGAGAAGCTGGAAAGCAGGAATACGGATGAGGGTTTCTATAAAGGTTTGATTACAGGTATTTCCTCCAAAAGAGAGGCTGCAAAAACATGTATCGATGAACTCGCTAACACCCACAGCAAATGCCATGTACTACTTACAGCTAGTGAGGCCACTATAAATTGTGAATACTTCCATCACTTCAACAAGAATGATGTAGTAAAATATTATAAGGAAATCAAAGCTGAAAGTCCCGCCTCAGAAACCCACCAAACTGTCCGAGAATTAGTAAACTACCTAAAAGGAAGCGACAAAAACTGGATCGCGATCAAGGAACTCCCTCCAAAGAGCTCGTGTGCCAATGAAATCGACAAGCTTTCCATCAAAGAGACCCTCCTTAATAGGTTTACCCTCTTCAAGTCTCGTTAAACAGAGATGCAGGATAGCAGGATGACAGGATGGACAGGATGGACGGATGACAGGATGGAC
>JBLFWS010000209.1:0-5859 GCA_047611865.1 Chlamydiales bacterium | reverse complement strand
CTGCTAATGGAGGACGTACAGGGAGTGCAGGCGGTGTAGTAATTCTGTTAGTTATTTTTGTAGGTTGTGGGGTCTGATTTCGACTTCTTAACCTTGCTAGTCTCTTTCTTCTTCTGGCGGCTTCAATTCGTATTGTTCTTTCTCTTTGTAAAGCCATGTTTCTTTTTGTAATGTGGGGGGGCGAAAGATTTGCTTTGCTTATTGGAATCTGAGGAGTTTTATCTTCGACTTCTTTTGTTTTAGAAGAGAAATAGGAGTGAATACTGCTAAAGAAAGATCCTATGGACTTAAGAATTTTCTGGAAAAGGGCACCGGCCTTAGCAAAAAATCCTTTGGACTTTTCCTGGGCGAGGAGTGGCTCTTGGGTTCTAGTCTTTGTACTTGTGTGAGAAGCTACAGGAGAAGCTGGTCTAGGAGAGACTATGGACCGTGGAGTAGTATTTAACCTTGTATGAAGTTTGGAAGCTAAGGCCGCGTCTCGAGCAATTTGTAGCTTAGGACTTCCTTTAGGAATTCGAAGTCTAATTTGATCCTTATGTAGATTTTGAGAGGCTCGATGGCGGCTACGGTCTTTTGCCTGTAATTTTAAAGCCAATTTTCGGTCTGCTGCAATTTGAGCTTCGTGTTCTTTAGTTATGATATCAGAGAGTTGTTCGCAACAATCATCAGCGGTATCTTTAAAGGTTTTTTTCTTTTGGGCAAGATCTGTGCTACTGGAAGAAACTAGAGCAGAATGGTCGAATGATAAAAATTCGTAATGTGCTGCATTGGCTCCAAACATACAGTTATTCATTAGCAGGTCGACATCTTTTACAGCTGTACGTCTTTCGGTGGTTTCGTTTTTTCCTTTGTAATAGTATTCCCATTGCCCGGCTCCTCCAATAACATCTTTTCGGGCTATGCGGTGAAGTTCGAGTTTAAAGTGGTTCGCAAAGGACATGACTTCGCGGGCACCGTATTTGTGAATGTTAACTCGGATATCTGCTCTTTCTGCGGCAGTACCCCAGCCTTTTTGTGCCATAAAATCCGCTGCTACATTTCTCATAAAGAAAATCAAAGTTTCGTCTACTGCACGGTTATTGAGGTAATCAAGACGTTGGCTCGGTGTTTTGTTCTTAAGCTTGTGCAGAATATGAATTGTTTCTCTTTGTAGGGGGTTATTTTTAAAGCCTCCTTGAGGGTCTGCGACTTTATCGATAAAATTATAGAATTCACGGTTATTATCTAAAATTTGCGAGAATGTGCATTGCCATAGTGCTCTTGACCAGCATGAACCATCACCTTTAACATGGTGTCGGCGAGCTCCAATTGCGTCTAAAGTAGGAATATGGGTATTTTGGGCTGCTCCGTATGCATTTACTTTTCCACCCGCACGTTCATTAAAAGGCATGTCAATTGCAGCTAAAATAATCTTAGTGGGATTTTCAGCTTGATCTATACCGTTAAAAAAGTGATCTCCGGTGTTTGAGTGTACTAGAGAAACCATGAATTATCCATTTGTAACTGTTATTCTTTTGTAATCTAATTGTACTACTTTTTTGTTTGAATTAGATTAAGATTCAGATAATGAATTGTTAAGAAATGGTGGTTTCGATATCGGGGAAATCAAAAGAGTAACTACGTTTTTTGTCGAACTTTCAGTCCTCGTAAATGATCGCTACCTAAGCTCCTGGCCCTACTTTCGGCGAAGCCTGACCCTTTCACTCTTTACCAGTGTCGCATTCCAGGGGCCTCCTTTTTCTTATTTTTACCCAAACTTAATTTTAAAATAATCCTTCCTTAATACGTTACAGTTACGGTTTATTTAGTAAGAAATTTAACTAACCTAGGTAATTAAATAATTATTATTCATGGTTTAGTTTATTAAACAAAAATTATGAGCGTAATACAATGCCTATTCAAAATCATATCGGGGGATATTTTTCAGGAGGAGAGTCTTTTCGGGAGGGCGGAACGAGTTCTAATGGAGGAAAGCACGTAAGAGGTTTGTATAATAACGTGATTGCTGTGGCTTTTCCTGGTAACAATGGAAAGGTAGACCCTGAGCAATGCAACAAGATGCTAAATTCACTCAAAAGCAAAAACTGGACATTAGGCATACGTTTAAGCCTATCGGAGATAAGCGGAACAAATGCAACTATGTAAGGAGGTGCTTGCAGCGCTCGGACCTTATTTTTTTAAAATGAGTTTTTAAAAAATAAGAGTGGTAGTACATGGTGTAGAGTAGTGAAAAGTGTGGAAGCTGAGGCTGACTTAATTGAAAAAACATCTGGTCGCCACTTTAGGAATATTCAACATTGCTTCAATTCTATAAGAGGCCGATTTGAGGGATCCACAAAATTTATTTACAAACACCTCCCTTATTTTTCATTTAAACAAGCAAAGATTCAAACAATCGCAAATTTCTTTGGGTTAAAAATTTTGTGGCGATCTAAAAGCATAAAAGTTGGATCAGAGATAGGAAATCATATAGATCAGAAAGACTTCGACAAGCTGGTTTTCTCCTTAGGGTATGGTGCGTATTTGGTTCGTTTTGTAAATTTATCCACAGAAGGCCTGCAAAAAGATAAAAAATCAAAAGGAGAACTATACGGGCACTCCATTGCTTTTATCAAGGAAGGCAATACTGGCTATGTCTTTGATCCGAACTCGGCAGCAAAAGTTGCAGAGGATGATAAAAAAGTTCTAAAAAAACTTTTTGAAGGCGCCTCTATGTATGAGTTTGATTCATTTCGTTTTTACCAGCTAGAAAAGAAAGGAGAAGATCTTTCCGAACTTCACTCTGGATTAGAAATACTGGATACCTAGTACCCTGTTAAGCCTGCCCCTTTTTTTAAAAATAGAGACTAGAGTCAAGTCTGACCTCCATGACTACTGACTGTAAATCCCTTGACTTAAGCCCCGCTTAGTTCGATTGATAATGTCTTATATATCTTTGTATAAGGCGTTTCTGTTAAATATTTTCCTTCACAAAATTATTCAAATTTCCAAATGGTCCACTGGTGGTCCAGTAAGGAATAACTTGTCACAGCTTGTGACCACAGTTGTTTGTATTCGTAGAGTCTTGTAAACTGTCCCCATAATTCGTTTTCAGGCATATTTTTGAGCCCTTTCCCACGAAGTGGGTTTTGGAATGTAGCCCCTGTGCAAGGATCGCGAGCTTGCGAGCTGACCGCAGCTCGGGGTTGTAGGTAGATGAAATAAACCACCCTCGAATGAGGGTGGTGGAATTATCATAGCGTTCTGTATTGGCGAAGCCTTCATGAGAGCTGAAAGCTCGGTACACCAATAGCCTGGTCTGGAGCGAGCCACCGGCGAGCGGAAGGCTAGGAACAGCCATAAAATAAATATAGAGCGCCGGCAGGTGCGACACAAATACCAGACTAACTTGAAGTGAGAATATGAGAAATTACTCTCTAGACCCTCTAATTTTCTGTAGAGGCCTAAAATGCAGATTTTGCGTGGATTATTTACCCGTTAAAAAGCACGCAGAATATGCAAAGTGCAGATTCTGCGTGGAATTATTATCTTCCTAAAGACGCGTAAAACCTGGACTTTGGGCATTTTAAAAGGTGTCAGACACTTTATTGCTGCACAAAAGTTACCAATATGGTAACCTTTATGTATGGATAATAAAAAAGAAGATAAGCTATTTAGTGTCGCTGATCGTCAGCTAGGATACTTCACTTCCCAACAAGCTGAAGAGTGTGGGTATTATAAATCCCATTTTCATAGATACCTTGACTCTGGAACTTGGGTAAAGGAGCTGCGTGGAATTTATCGCCTGGCTCGCTATCCCATTCAGGATCGTTCGGAGCTTGCTCTTTGGATTCTTTGGAGTCGGAATAAACAGGGAGAGCCCCAAGGTGTATGGTCGCATGAAACAGCGCTGGATATTCATGAGCTAACGGACATGATGCCTGCAAAAATGCACCTGACGGTTCCAAGGGGTTTTAGAAGAAATCAAGAAATCCCAAAAAATCTTCATATACATCGTGGAGATCTTTCTAAAGGAGATGTAGAGATTCGGCAAGGTTATAGTCTTACAACGCCTCTGCGAACCCTCCTTGATGTTGCTGAGGAAGGAGTCGTCACCATGGACCAGATTGAGCAGGGTCTACACGAAGCACTGAAAAGAGGCCTTTTCCTAAGACAAGATATTGAAAGCAGCAAAATAAAGCACCCTATGGGTGTTGAAAAACTTCTAAGGATACTGGATGACAAATCGATTTAAAAGCGCCACGGATTTCAGGAAGAGCCTAGAGGCGAGGCTCAAGGATATTTCAGCAAAAACTGGAGAAGATTTACAACGTATTCGACGTAAAGTTGCCTTTGACCGTTTTTTGACGAGAATATTTTCATCGCAGAAAGGAGCTTCGAATTTTCTTCTTAAAGGTGGATACGCTATGGAGCTGCGCTTTGACACGGCACGGGCTACTAAGGATATTGACTTGACCTATCTGGGAAGATTTAATGGTAGTGTCGAAAAAGCTATAGAGGCCGAAATTCTGGAAGAGCTGCGTATCATTGCACGCTTGGATTTAGAAGATTTCTTTGTATATCAAATAGGAGAATCTCAACTGGATTTGGAAAATGCACCTTACGGAGGCGCTCGGTATCCTGTTGTTACATTGATTGATGGGCGTCGGTTTGTGAACTTCAAAATGGACGTGGGTTTGGATATTCTTGTGAATCAAGTAGAAAAGATTAAAGGCCATGACTGGCTAGATTTCTGCCAGGTTAGTGCACCAGAAATCCCCATGATAACGATAGAGCAGCAGTTCGCTGAAAAGCTACATGCTTATACTCTTCCAAGAGAAGGTAGCTTTAATTCTAGAGTCAAAGACCTTATCGATATTGTGCTTCTGATTAACAAGCGATCATTTGATTTAAGCGCCTGCAGACAGGCTACAAATACAGTTTTCAAAGTACGTTCTACGCATTCGTTGCCAGAAAAGCTTCTGCCACCACCAGAAGAATGGGACTTGCCTTACCAAAGAATGGCACAGGAATGTAGCATTGATTTAAATATTTCCAGTGCCTTTGAAGAAATGCAAAAAATACATCGACTAGTTAGGCAGAGTAGTTAAAAAGCAATTTTGGATACAGGCAGGAACGACACAAAACAAAAAAAATATCCCTGAAAACTCACCACAAAACCCACAAAAGCTACGCATTACAACTATGGCAACAATACAAGAAAGAGCATCCCCAGGCGGGAAAAAATCTTACCGTGTCCGAATCCGTCTAAGAGGGTACCCAATCCAAACAGCAACCTTTGATCGAAAGACTGATGCAAAAAAGTGGATACAGGATACAGAGTCTGCAATACGTGAAGGCCGCCATTTCAAAACTCGAGAGGCTAAGAAGCACACTTTTGGGGATTTGATTGACCGGTATGTTGAAAATGTCCTCCAGCCTCGTAAGCGAAGCCGCCAAGAACGCTTTACACATCTTGCATGGTGGAAAGAACGCCTGGGCGACTACCTTCTTGCAGATGTTACCCCCGCACTCATTGCGGAAACACGTGATAGCCTTGCCAGGGGAGTAACATACCGGGGAACTCAGAGGTCTCCAGCGACAGTCGTTCGTTATCTTGCATCCGTTTCCCATGCTTTTACCATTGCCGTTAAGGAATGGGGATGGGTGGATGATAATCCGCTACGGAAAGTTACCAAGCCTAAGGAGCCTCGCGGTCGTGTGCGTTTCTTGAATGAGAAGGAGCAGGCCCGACTCCTCGAGGCATGTAAAAATAGTCCCAATCCTTATCTCTATACGATTGTAATTCTTGCCTTATCCACAGGAATGCGACAGGGGGAGATACTCAATCTTACCTGGGCAGATGTAGATACAGACAAA
>JBLFWS010000208.1:0-5881 GCA_047611865.1 Chlamydiales bacterium | reverse complement strand
CGAGAGGATTGATTGGCTTGTGGAGCAGTCAGAAGAAAATGCCGATCCACAGCCTTTCGAACAACTCGCAATGGTATACAAAGAGGAAGGGAAAAATGCTGAAGCTAAAAAAGTCCTCATGGCAAAAGAGGAAAACCACAAAAGAACCGAGTATTTCTCAGAACTTGATAAGAGTCGTCACTTTATTTTTGGAGTAATCTTCGATTACGGACAAAGTCCCTGGAAAACCTTAGCCATAGCTTTTCGCATAATCCTATTCGGATGCATCATCTTCATTATTGCTGCTGAAAGAAAGCTCATGTTGCCTACGAACCCCGAAAATTTCGAAGACGATTCAGACTATCCTAGATTTAACTCCTTACTTTTCTCCGTTGATGCATTTATCCCTTTGGTAGACCTTCACCAAGCTAACTATTGGTTTCCCGGTGGAAAAAATGGTCAATGGTGTAGAAATTATTTACGACTGCATAGCCTCGTAGGATGGCTGACTTTTGCGCTTATATTTCTGGGACTTACAGGTATTATTGATAAATAGAAAAAGAGAGATGACATGAGCTCCTCTGCTTCTCCCAAACAATCTAATGAACAGAACATTCGTGATCAGTTCAATAAAATCATTAAAGGTATCTACAACCAGATACTCAGTACAGGCGATATATGTTTAGAAGCCGGAGCTTATCTAGGAAAGGACTCTCTAGGCATGGCCAGCTTGATCAAGCCCTCAGGAAAAGTTTATGCATTCGAGTGTCTGGACGAAAATGAAAAACGCTTACGAGAGCATATGCTAACATATTCTCTCAACAATCTAGTCGACGTTCGCCATCTAACACTACCTCTAAAAAGTAGCTTAAACAAATTGACTGAACTTGAAAATAAGGTCTTTGAAGAACTAGCCCCCGAAGAGAGTCTGCAAATACTCAATTTTGACAATTTTATATTAGAAAATAAGCCCTCCCACCTCGATTTCATAAAATTTTCCCTCGGAGGAGCCGAATTTGATGCCCTTAAAAGCTGCTACAGTTCCATAAAAGAACACCGCCCCATTTTACTATTCAACACCCCAACAGAGGCTTCGGGACAAGTTTTTAGTTATGATCTTAGTGATATTCTCACATTTATTGATAAAACAAATTATGTCTTTTTTGATTTATTAGGAGATAAATTCTCCGAGAAACATTGGAGAACATCATTATCATGGTTTTATACCGTTGGAATTCCTAAAGAAAAGCTATCTAAAAACAAAAAGATGATCTACAGCATACACGAAATCAGTAATGCAAAAAAAGACACTGCTACAAAACTTTTTGAACACCTCGGCTATATTACCGAGACTTCTCCTATCATAAAGATGATTAAAAAAGGTGAGGATAACGTCTCCTTGTATAACAAAGAGGATTTTAACAAATTCATCAATTTCTACTACCAGCCCTTTCTCTCTTTCGAAAACGATAACGTTTGTCAAATGATTCTTAAACAATGTAAAGCTGTTCTACAAAGTGAAGCTGTGGATGAAGAAACTCTTTGGCATGGACTTCTTGATAGCCAAAGCCTGAGAGACCATCAGATTGTTGATTCCACAATCCGATGGATAGACGATAAAGCTGGTTACGGTTTGTACACTAATGTTGACATTCACGCAGAAGAGTTCGTTGGAGAATTTACAGGGATGATCTCCTCAGGAGAAATACTCAGTGCCAACCAATGTCTCTACCCCTCCTCATACCTTGAGAAACATGAAAATTTAAATATCGATGCCAGAGATTGCGGTAACGAATTACGTTTTGTAAAGCATAGTCCCATAGGAAATATCACTCCTGTCGATGTATTTCATGATGGAATCTTGCATGTTGTCTTCAAAGCAATAAAAGATATTCCAGCCGGAAGTCAGCTTCTTAATAGAACATCATAAGACACTATTGTCATGACCAAGCATTTCTGCTATACCGAGCTCATAAATCCATTTTAAGTCCCTACACCTGGGGTAACACAGATGCTACCATATACGGCTAGTTAGATTTATTTTTTTTACATCCTTGTTGTGGTACCAATTTCGCTCAACTTCGAAAGCCCGTAGGGTGCCCGATCAAAGCCTTGGATGACTTAAGCGGAGCGAAGGAATCCGTGGTAGTGAGAACAGAAAATCAGAGCCCGCGAGGGCGACTGAAAGGTGTAAGAGGCTTTAATCGGGTCGTCCTGCCGGACTCATGAAGGCGTTGCCTATTCCACAAAATCACCGCAAAAATGGGACGGGTTTTAACCGGAAGACTTGAGGGGGAGATCATGGGATTTTAGCCTCATCTGTGTCACCCCACCTACACCCCTATTTCAACATATGCAATTCAATTCTTCCCCTCTTAGAAATACTCCAAATGGACAGCCTCATAGAAATCAATCTATCTAAAAACGATATAGGCTCTTACAGGCCTCCTACGGTGAGCTAGTTATCCAAAAAAAGCGTAAAAGTTATTCTCTAGAACCCTTCGACATAATGATCTTTTTGTGTAGGATCTCGATCATTTCGTCATATTACTCGGAGATAATAATGCTAGAATCCTCAACAAAAGACATCCAAAGAAGCCTCTCTGAAGAACCCCCTATCATTTTTAATGCATTTACTCAAATCGGGGTAGAAAAAAGAATTCAATCTATTGAAATCCACCTCTCAACTGACCAAGCCATCATAAAACTCGTCAAGGCTGATGGAACAAAAATTTCTCCTTTTGAAGTTGTAGGATTTCCAAAGATCACACAAAAACAACATATCGATGCCTTGCTCAAAATGTTCTATATTAAAGTCACCGAACTAAGGGGTAATAATACTACCGAATACAAAGTCGACTGTCAGGGAAGGTTAATCGGAGGAGGCATTGGCTGCAGCTGTATGGCCAAAAAGGATACTTTCGAAGAACGTAACGAAGTTAATAACAGTTTCGTACAACAAGGATGTAGAACAGACTTTTCTAATACTACCGCTGAAGATATTGAACAAGCCCTCACATTCTTCGATCGCGCTCTTTCCTCCCGAGAAGCTGACTCCGAAGACCAAATCAGAAATTTCCTCCTTCCCTATTTTGAAACTCAATATAACTCCAATATGATACCTAAAATCTACAAAGGAGCCACGCTTCTCCATTTATCATCAGCAAATGCAATAAAAATCCTTCTAAAAAACCCCTTTATGAATCCTGATCTTTTAGATGGATATGGTAATACCGCTCTTGTCCATGTAGCCTTACTTTATGCAAACATCCCTAACTTCACAGCTTTCTACACTTTGGAAATTAGCCAAGCCCTTCTTGCGTGTGGAGCTGATATAAATGCTTCTGTAAATGATTGGTGGGGAGAAACGAATCTAAAAGGAAAAACTGCTTTCGATTTATTCAAGGATTGCACTACACAGCATCCTCTTGATACTGGATTACTAAACATCATCGAACTATTTAGTCGGCATTCTTCAGAAATTTAAAGACAAGCCCGGATCGCAAAGCCATCCGGGCATCTTAATTACCTTAGTAATTAAACTGAACTCGGGTAATAAAAGCATTTTCTTTGCTTAAATCAACCCCAGATACTGTAATAGAATCTTTGAAGTCGTTGACAATATAATCAGCTACAAGTTTTACATGAACATTTGGGAACCATGAAAATCCTGCTGTTGTAGCAGTCACTTTCTTTGTTCCTGTTGCATAAGCATTGTCAAAAGCCTTGTTCTCTGTATCAAATCGCTCGTAACGAGTATGAAACTCACAGGCTCCACAAGTACCGTTATCGGTGTTAAATTCATTCTTGGGATTGATTGCTCCACTACGGACTTGATCCTCTCCTGTTAACATATATGCGGCACCTACATACCAAGCATCACTAACAAGATCGTCTTTCGCAGCACCCAAGGTGACATCTTTCCTCTTGGAATAAATATATTCTCCCCCAGCCATGAAGGGCCCTAAATACCATTCCATTTCCCCAGCAGCTCGTAGATGTGTGCTATTCATAGATGTGCCAGTAGCAAAAGTCGTAAAGGCTGTACCTGAAGCAGTTGTGTAGGTAGATCCCGCTATAGTACCATTTTCGGTACCTGTAGCATAGCTACCACCAATGTACATTTTTTGGCATGCACAACCATCCGCATCTGCTCTTGGCTGAAATACCACGCGAGCGAGTGATGTTTTTCTTCTGTTTGAATCGGTAGCGTTAGCTCCTGATCCGTTTACTGCACTCAAAGCATATACGATTTTATTCCCCAAAAGGCTCCCGTTGACTCTTACACCAACATCATCAGCTGGGGTCAAGTTTGAACTAGCTAAGCTTCTTTCTGTAAAATGAACCCAACGAGAAGTATACTCATCATTTTCCAAACCAAAAGGAACGGTGAACTGCCCGACACGGATAGTCAACGCTTTGCATTGGTCATAATCGAGGTACACTCTTTGTAATGTCGAAGAAGTACCCGCAAATTCTGACTGAATACTGTATGCAAAGTGTTGGGAAACTCGGCCATTAAATTCTAGACGTGCTCTTCTGATAGAAAAAGTGTCATTATTTGGGCTAGAACCTTCATAACCTTTAAAGTCCGCCATCACCCAACCGTTTATTGTCAGGGATTGATCACCGCTTGATATTTTAAAACCATCGTCATAACCGACAGCAACTCCATGATGGTCTGCTGAATTCGATGCACCACTGCCATCCATTTTATTTTCCAAAGCAGCCACTTGGCTTTTGAGTTCTCCCAATTCGCTCTGCAAATCTAGTTCCGCACCATATGTAAATGTTGTGACAGCAAGGGCCACAAAAATTCCCGCAATAAACCTATTCACTGTGTTGCACCTTTCTGTTGAAAATCCTGATTAAAGCGATAAATATTTAACTTTTACTAGTAAAAGTCAATACAACTTTATTTTCTGTAGACGCAACGTGATAATGTCACCTATAAAACTAAGTTGAAATGTCACCTTTAGTTATAATCTTTGGATTCTCTTTCTAAATTGGGAGGCCTATGGAGATTATACGAATGAGTAAAAAAGAACTTTACAGAGGTGAAATCATATCTAACGCAATCAAAGGTGAAATTACTCAAATAAAAGCTAGTGAGCAAATGGGTATTAGCCTTAGGCAGACAAAACGTTTATGCAAGAGATATAGGAAAGGAGGGCTAGCAAACTTGGCGCACCGTAATCGAGGTAAGCCCAGTAATAAGAAAATGAACTCCAACATCCGGACAGGGATGCTGGAGTTGATAAAAAGCAACTATCCTGATTTTGGTCCCCAGCTGATTAAGGAACAGCTTGAAGAACGTCATGATCTTAGAGTCAGTCGAGAATGGATCAGAAGTCTGATGATAGAGGAAGGGCTTTGGAAAGTAAATAAAAGGAAGAATTTACGTTTTTATCAAAGAAGAAACCGAAAGCCTCGAGAGGGCGAACTTATACAAATTGATGGAAGTCCTGAGTATTGGTTCGAAGACAGAGGGCCAAAGTGCTGCTTGATCAACATGGTAGATGATGCTACGAGTAAAATCATGGAGTTTAGGTTTATAAAAGAAGAGTGCCTGGAGGGCTACTTTCAGGGAATGAAGCGCTATATTGAAACACATGGCCGTCCTTTAGCCCTTTATTCAGATCGTCACACGATTTTCAAGTCGCCTAAAGGGGAGGAGAGGCCTAAACTAACCCAATTTGGCAAAGCCATGAAAGAACTGGATATAGAGCTTATTTATGCCAATAGTCCTCAGGCAAAAGGTCGGGTATAAAGGACTCACGGAACTTTGCAAGACCGTTTGATCAAGTTAATGAGACTGGAAGGCATTTCCTCTATTGAGGAAGGAAACAAATATCTTGAAAGCTATAGAGAAGAATACAACCACCTTTTTGGACGAGTGGCT
>JBLFWS010000207.1:0-5921 GCA_047611865.1 Chlamydiales bacterium | reverse complement strand
TTTCGGTGTTATTTTTGTAGGCATTGGCTTGTGTTACATGGGAGTTTACCTTCTTTCAACGCATTTCCGCCAGTTAACAAACATTCGATTTCGTACAGCCTTAGTCAACAAAGCACCCAGATCGTCTATGATGGGTCTCGTGGGTGCCGTGTTTGGAGGAATAACCTACAACACAACCTTTCTCTCGCTCACCCTCTCCAGCTTAACTTCAAGTAACATACTCAATATTGCAAAGTCCTTACCAGCAATTATTTGGGCTGTTCCTGGATCCTACTTAATGGTTTACCTTTCCGTTATTAGTATGAAATTCGCTTTAATCTTTCTTGTAGGACTAATCGGGATTCTCTACTCTTTGAATCCAAAACTCAAAACCAAGAGGTTAATCGAGATTGTCTTTGGGATTGGTCTACTTGTCTTTGGGATAAGCGTCATGAAAAATGGAACTATCCCTTTAAGCGAACTCGATTGGATACAAGCATTTATCGGTGAGTCAGAAACTTACACCTTTGCCGCACTTTTAGTCGGAGCTGCTATGGCCGCCATAGTGCGTCCATCAATTATTGTCGCTATGTTTGCAGTTGTCCTCACACAAAAAACTCTTTTCCCCCTTGAATTCACTGTCATGTTTTTTTATGGAAGCCTTTTAGGTACCGCTTGGCTGCGGTGGATGCAAGCTGGAAATCAGAAAGGACCAGCGAAACACCTTTCATTAATAGAGTCTTTTAGCATCTTGGGTGGAGGTATTCTCTTCATTACTCTGTACTTTGCTGAAACCCTACTATCAATACCCCTAATAATGGGTTTTTCCCGACTAATCTCCAGCACACCCTCAGTTCAATTAGCCAATATTGTTCTTATCAGCAGTATAATAGGTGCCGGAATAACCTCCTTACTTTCCACACAGCTATCTAAATACATAGCTAGCGTCTACCCTATCATCGAACCCGAAGATATCACCCGCACACATTATATTAACGCTACAGCCATGGAAGACCCTGAGTCGGCGATGGACCTCGTTGAAATAGAACAGTTTAGACTTTTTAATTACCTGCCGCAGTATATGGAAATACTCAGGTCTGCAGAAAATTTTTCCATGCAACCTTCTATTGAAAAAGTTCATTATAGTTATTCCAACATTCATGTAGAAATTCAAGCATTTCTCATCGAATTTCAAGGACATGATCTTGCACAGGACACTTTTGAGCGCTTCCTAAGTTTACTCCATCGAAACAATGTCCTTACCGCTATGGAAAAAAATATCTACATCCTGTCCAATAACGTCACTCTTTTATCTGAGAAGACAGAAGCTCGTCTGATTACTGAAAAGTTTGTCGAAGCCCTCGATACTATTCTCATGATGATAACAGAGGCCGTCTCTACTCTAGATTCTGGAGATCTGGCCCTTCTGTATTCCATCACTAATGAACGAGAGGACGTAATGGGAAGTATCAGAGAAACCTACCTTTCCAGAGAAAGTGACATGACTTTCGATGACAGAAGTCGTCTTTTGGAAATCATTGTTATTTTTGAAAAGTGCATATGGCTGGCACGACAATTTTGCTCTCTTCTTGGCGAGGGCCGTGAGTACCGTCTCGATTCTAAGGATAAAACTGAAAGCAAAGGTTCCGATAGTAGTTCCTTCAATCAGAGTACACAACATATTAACAATTAACACGTATCTTTCATTTCTGTTGTGTTTTTTTCTTTTGCGTGAGAAAATCGCTCACGTGATGCTGGACTCGTCCTCAAATTTAAGACTTGAAGTCCGGTCTATACACTAATTTTTCATTCACTAATTTATGGAGGCGGCAAGCTTCTCTCCCTACATCCCGTTACCGGAGCACTTTGCCGAATGTTATTGAATTCACCAGCCCCTAAAAAAGAAAGCAGCAAAAAGCCAGGTCATTTTTCTACTACTCTGGATATGAGTCTTGCCGATAAACTACGCCATGGATTGGAAGAGCAAGGATTTGCCTTAACCCAACCACAATACACCGTTTTTTCCGGCAAGAAAAAAGGAGTCTCCTGTACCTTGTATCAATCGGGCAAACTTCTCGTACAAGGTAAAGATATGCGAGAATTCATCGAATTCTATTTAGAACCTGAAATCCTAAAAGACTTCTCCTTTACCTATCAGGACAATGCCGAAGTTGTCGAAATGGACAAAACTCCCCGCATTGGTATAGATGAAGCTGGCAAGGGAGATTTCTTTGGCCCTTTGTGTATAGCTGGAGTATTTGCTGGAGGAGATGATTTAGAAAAACTCAAGGCCCTTGGAGTGAGAGACTCTAAAGGCTTGCGGGATGATGTTATTTTAAAAATAGCCAGAGAAGTACGAAACAATTTCCCCCACAGTATTATTCGAATTGGCCCGGAAAAATACAATGAGCTCTACGTCAAGTTCGCCAATCTAAACAAATTATTAGCATGGGGTCATTCCACAGCTATTGAAAACCTGATGAAAGAAACTGGATGTGAAAACGTCATTATTGACCAGTTTGCCGCTGAACATGTGGTCGAGTCTGCCCTTAAAAGAAAAGGTATCTCTCCAAACCTCACCCAGCGTCACCGCGGGGAAGAAGACATTGTTGTAGCTGCTGCCTCAATTCTTGCCCGTGCAGCCTTTGTAGATGGCATCGATATGCTAGGGAAAGCTCACTCCACGGTCTTGCCTAAGGGTGCTTCGAAAAAAGTCATTCAAGCCGGTAGGACTCTTGTGGCTCAAAAAGGTGCTGAAATACTGAAGCTGGTAGGCAAGGTACACTTTAAAACACACGGTGATATCCTCTCATAGTTTGAAAACCATTTAACAATGATTTTATGCTCGTCAATCTAAGCCTACTCAATATTGTACTTGTTGAAAAAGCCGATATCCCCTTTGAAAAAGGTCTAAATATCCTTTCAGGAGAAACCGGAGCCGGCAAGTCCGCCATTATGGAAAGCCTTCTTTTAACTATGGGCAAGCGAGCCGATAGTGGTTTACTGCGATATGGTTCAGAAAAGGGATCCGTGGAAGCAGCCTTCTCCATCGACCACCTTCTTGAGGTCCTGGAAATCCTCGAAGAAGCCGGCATTAACCATGAGACAGGAGAATATCTCATTATTCGCAGAGAGATTTCCTCGTCTGGGAAAAACCGCTCTTTTATCAATAACCAATTAGTACAGCTTCCCTTGTTGACGAGAATCAGCAGCTTACTCGTTGACATTGTTGGCCAACATAGCCACCAGAAACTCAAATCCTTAAGTTATCACAGAAACGTTCTGGATCAATTTGGAAACCTGGAAAAGCAAACGCAAAAAATAGCTAAAAAATGGGCGATCATCTCTACTCTCAGCAAAGCTTTAAAAGAGATCCAGGAAAAAGAGTCTGAATGCCTCAGAGAAATCGAGGTCTGTCGGATGGAGCTCCAGGAAATCACAGATGCTGCGCTCCGGCACGGTGAAGAAGAAGAACTATTTGCTGAATACAGCCGTCTCTCCCACGCCGAAGAACTTGCACTCTCCACTAAAGACATCTACGGGGGTCTCGCAGAAAATAAGGATGCTGTAATCCCGCGACTCACGGCTTACGTCTCTACTTTTGACAAGCTGACCCAAATGGATTCGATGCTTCAGGAACTCGCCGAAGTTCTAAGGAATGCCCTATTAGAAGTTAAAGAGGCCGCCTACACCTTACGCTCCTATCATAGTGGGATACATCAGGATCCTCATCGCCTTTCCGTCATTAATGAGAGACTCGAACTTATCAACCGCCTAAAACGGAAGTACGGCTCCTCGGTAGAGGACATACAAGCCTACCAAGAAAAAGTCACCATGAGGCTGAACACCCTACTGAACTCCGACGCCAAAATAGATAGTTTAAAAGAAGAACTGCAGGCGGCAGAAATAGAATGCGACTCGCTATGCCACAAACTGACGTCTGAACGCAAAAAAGCAGCTAAAAAATTCGAAGTAGCCATCACTAATCAGATTCATTTACTCAACATGTCCAAAGCTATTTTTCTTGTGAATGTTTCCAAACAGGATCGCAATGCAAACGGTGATGATAAAGTAGAATTTTTTCTAATGCCGAATACCGGAGAAAAGTGTGTATCCGTCAGAGAGTGTGCCAGTGGTGGAGAGCTTTCCCGTACAATGCTCGGACTAAAGACTGTTCTTGCCGAGATGGATAAAATCCCTACACTCTTTTTTGATGAGATCGATGCCAACATCGGTGGTGAGACAGCAGCCATTGTCGGTGGCAAGCTCAAGGAAATCGGGAGGAATCATCAGGTCCTATGTATAACACATCTTCCCCAGGTAGCAAAGGGTGCTGACCATCACCTCCTCATAGAAAAAAATGAAATTGATGACAGAACTGTAACCGAAATAACCCCCCTTTCCGACCAGGAAAGACAACGGGAAATGGCCCGCATGCTTGGGGGAAAAGCCTTTGCCGGAAACACTGCTGAAGAATTTGCTGAAAAGATCATGGTAGGTAAAATATAGTTCCATTGCAAAAATACCTTGAAAAAAAGCAAGTCTTTGTTTAAAAATCCGCTCTAGTTATTCAACTCAATCCAGAGAGATATCGTGATTCGATTAGCCAGCCTTTTTGTTCTATGTTCGTCCTTTATTTTTGTACAAGCCCAAGCATCTGAAGAAAAGGATTGGGAACTCCAAGCAAGTTACTTAGGTACCGGAGGAGCTGAAATCGATGAAGCCGGTAAGGAAAACGAAAGCATTGGCTTTACTCAAAGCATAGCTAAAGCTTCCTACACCCATCGTCTCGATGATGAAAGCGGGATCGTACTCAATGTTGGACATACCTCTACTCAAATTGACTGGGACGAGAACCCCTCTTTTTCGGAAAAAAACTACTCTTATCTCAATCTCGAAATTGGTGGCTACAGCCTGAAAATCCCTAACTGGCTATGGCGTGGAGCTGTCGGCACAGATGTTGACGCTGAAGAATTGAGTTTCAACCGCTATGCTCTTTACAAAGGAACTATGTGGGGTCGTTACGATTTCTCTGATATGCTCGGTATTCACATTGGTTTTACAGGGACTAGCGGATTACGAAGAGACAAAGTCTATCCGATTTTAGGTTTAGACTACGCCCCTTCCTCCAAATGGAAGCTGAATTTTATTTTCCCTGTCGATATCTCTGCTAATTACGCAATCGATGACAACTGGTCAGTCGCTGGTACAGCCAGGACATTTCGTGTCCGCCACCGTCTGAGTCAAAAAGAAGCAACGAGTAGAGGTATCTTTGACTATCGTAGCTTTGGCGGTGACCTCTCACTGAACTATCTTATCGGCAGCTTTCTCGCAAAAGCTTATGTAGGTACCACTTATTCCGGTGACTTAAAGGTTGCCGACTCCAAAGCCAGAAACGCTGTATTCTATAAGTTTAACGGAAGTATCTACTTAGGTAGCAATCTGACATATCAGTTCTAGGTTGAGTATTTAAATGAGAGAATCTCTGATTTTGAGAGCATTTTGTTTTGATTTGGGATTGATCATTACTCCATACGGGGTTGCTGCACAACTTAATACGTTTACAATCATTTATTTAACCACAGAGAGCACGGGGAACACAGAGAGATAGAAAAATGCATAAAGTCTCTCAGTATATACTCTCACCTTATCTGTGATTTTTTTTATTTTCTCTGTGCCCTTTGTGATCTCTGTGGTAAAGTTTTAATCATAAGCCTCTTGTTGACGCATGTTTTATGCATCAACGCCACCCCTACTTAGACACGTAGGTGAGTTACGAGCGATCTCAAAGCCGTGTTTCCTAATTTTAAACACAACCTAGTGCTCCGTCAAGCAGCTATTTTCGGCTTGAAGATTGTTTAAATAATTGTTATCTCTCTAATTAAAAAAAATATTGGGGAGCATAGTTATGAATAAAAAATATATAGTTCGTTTATCTCACG